>CAZDSI010000007.1:0-2045 GCA_964508215.1 uncultured Opitutales bacterium | reverse complement strand
AGAATAATGTACAGGAATTATACCTGTCACCTTTTGGCCTTTTGATAAAGCCAACTCTAGCTTTTTTAATGTGTCTTCACGGCTTAAATTTAAATCCGATTCTTGGCAGTCTACGAGGATTGGATTGATCCCTTTATAATAAAGCACTTCTGCTGTAGCAGCAAATGTCATTGTTGGGACTAATACATATTCGCACTTCTTTATTCCGGACACTTCGATAGATAAATGTAATGCTGCTGTAGCAGAATTGAGGGCAATGCCATATTTTTTGTTTACTAACTGACAGAATTCTTTTTCGAAGTTCTGACAATAAATTCCAGTTGTAAGCCAACCACTTTCAAGGACTTCATTGATATTTGCCTTTTCTGCGTTGCCAATAGATGGCTTAAAAAATGGGATATTTTTTGTTAACATAAGGTTACTTTTTTAAAAAGCCTATAATATGTGTGTTAAATAACTTTAAATTACTTAGGTCGGTCTGGATTAAAGGAAAATTTTCTAATTGCCGCGCTAACGGCGGGCATAAGGTAATACGAGAAAACTTACATGTTGTTGGCTTCTCTTTGTAGAACCAAACTTTAATTTTTCTTAAATTGACGGCTTGAACACTCTTATTCCATGGGTTGTTATATGTAAAATCATATATTTTTATAGCAATGCCGCCTGGCTTTAGCAATTTATAGGATTTTTTAACATTTTTTTGTCGAAACTTTTCATTTAAAATGGAACTTAAAACTGTAAATAAAAGGATACAGTCATACTCACGGCTTTCGTATTTTATATCTAAAAAGTCCCCATTTTCAAGGCTAATAGCATTAGGTGAAAGCTTTTTTGCTCTTTCTATGCCCCCCACAAAGATATAACAGTATCTAGGCATGTTTTTGTTATAATTTTGCTTTATAGTTTCAACAGCCTCTGTAAATTTCTTAAGCATATACAACCTAAATATATATTGTATCATCCTAGGCAATAAAATAAGCATTTTGCAAGGCTTAGTTCCATACAAAAATGTACCGGATAACATTTTTGCCAGAATTTTTCGGTGTTTAAACTCTAGAATCAGTTGAGCAGAGCGAAATAGCGAAGCCTTTCTTATTCGTTAAGTTTGAATATCCCGCCCTGCGGTGTTCGCAAAATAAGAGCCACATATAATATAAGTGTGGATTTACCCTGTTTTACTGACATTTAAATACCGTAATGTCGATTTTGATAGGGGAAAATACATAAAAGGATTGAAGAGAGCGTTATGAGGTGCAATAAAATGTATAACTATTGGTGGTACAAGGTTGTCCACATTATAGTGCCACAAAATTCGTAAGGATTATAAAAATATTAAGGCAAAAGAATTTTTTTATTGTCGGCGAAAGCAAAAAAGCAACTATGTAGTAGAGGCATTTCGTAATCACAGTAAGTCGCATGGCAACGAGCAAATAATCTCCAGTTATATAAAAACTTAGTAATAGATTATATACTCAGTTCTCTAAAAATAAGCAGCTCATACTCTTTAGTTAAATACCCCGTTGCTCTGCTATGAGGCTGCTTATTTTAATTTTCAGGTAGCATTGTCTGTAATTGCAATACTTACAAATCGTCGATTTTTTATTATCTTACGATACGGCATTGTTGGTACTTCTACGTTATAACACATATAAAATTCTTATTAAATAAATGTTTTACAAGGATATAGTTTAACGTATGTAAGTCATATGAACATTTACAAAATGTATGTAGCTATTTTAGCTATCGCTATTCTGTTTTACACTATTTATCTTATAACGAGGCGTAGGTTCTACTTTATACAAAGTGCATTCTTTATTGGAACTTGCTTAATGGTATTAGTTCCAACCCTATTAACGAAAAAAGATTACTTAGTTAATATTAATTCAGTTCTTTGGTTGTTTATATGCATCTATTCTCTTGTTTTAGGGATGAGATTTTTTCGTAATGTTATAAAAAAGAATTTTTATAAAAAAAACTCTTTATATTTTATTAGCTATCCTAAAATTATAAATAAACTGGTCGATAACTTTATTTCACCTAGAAAC
>CAZDSI010000006.1:29389-43403 GCA_964508215.1 uncultured Opitutales bacterium | reverse complement strand
TTTCTTAACTCAATGCGAACTAAAAGTTTATAAAAAAAAAAAAAAAAACATTGGTTAGTTTCATCGAGAGAAAGATTTTCCTCAAGTTCTAACTCTTTAGCCAAACGTGATAAAAACTGGGCAAACTCATGTTGCATAACATTAAATTATCATATGCCCAGTAAAAACACAAATCCAAAATTCTTAAGATTAAGAATAATTATCAAAAAAATTATAACCTTTAAGGCCTAAAAACAAAAAATGCTTTGTTCAGGGAAAGATATTCAGTAAAGTTCATTTTGAAGATTAAGACATTCGGCACAAATTATGGCCCTGGATCTCTAATCAAAGCATCCTTAAATATGTATTGAAACCCACGAGCTCCGGCTTGACCATCATCAATTATTGTCCCTGCTGAAAAGCTACCATCGTCAATACTTTTTTCTAGCGATTGCCTTTCTTGGTCATTCAAGTTCGCCATAGGAATATTTCGAATAGAAATACGCAAATAGCCGGGGGAAGAATTGAACCAATTTTCCCAATCCCAAGCACAAGTCGAGTCATCAACATTACTGGAACTATAGCCAAAAGGTCGGATACTCGTCGTGTATATAACACCGTCATTGCTAACCGGAATACGAAATTTATCAGGCAAAAACGGAGCAACTTCTCCCGGAATACGGTTAGGGTTCAGATCTCTTGGCCATTCATTATTGATCAAATAATAAGAACGAAAAGCCGTAACTAATCCAAAAAGGTCCTGAACAAACTCTCTTTTTTGACTATCCTTAATATATTTTTTAACATAAGGAACAGCCAGAGAAGAAGCCAAGGCGATTAGAAATACGACGACCATCACTTCCAACAATGTAAAGCCAAGTGTATTACTTTTACGCACGCTATATCTTGAAAGCATAAAAAGGACCAGTAGCTTAAGTTATCCAAGCTATTGTCGTATTTCCAATGCTACCGATTAGGAAATAATATTTCAATATAAATCCAAGTTTTCAAACCAACTTGTTCGTTCGCTGCAAAAATCAAGAAACGTTCTTGTAAAAAAGAGGTTCGCGTTAAAAGCGAAAATGCGGCAACCTTTTCTTTTTACGCGAAAAGAAAGAGTTTCCGCACCTTCCAAAAGAAAAACGAACTTTAAGGACTTTTATATTTTATATTTCGACGCACCGTGTTGAAACATAAAATGCAGAGCATTTTCGGGTAAATGGGCTATGCTCCTTGCGGAACCTAGGCCCGTACCCCTGGTGTACCGTTAAGCATTTAATATTAACCCGCTTTTATCGGCGTTAATATCAAACATAGCCTTGGAACCCGGCATCAATGTACCTTTAAGAAGGTTTTCAGCCAAGGGAGTTTCGACACTTTTCTGTAATAGCCGTTTTAAAGGACGTGCACCGTAATTATAGTCGTATCCTCGCGTAGAAATCCAATCCTTAGCCGCCTCGGTCAATTCTACTGTTAAACCTTGTTCTTTTATGCGCCGATTGAGACGATTAAGCATGAGATCGACGATCGAATGTAAGGTCTGAGCATTTAAAGGCTTAAACCAAATTACGTCATCGATACGATTTAAAAACTCTGGCTTAAAATTAACCTTTAGCAAGTCCTGGATTTTTTTAGAGATAGCTTCATAGGTTTCACCTTTTTCAAGCCCTTCCTGAATAATCGAGCTACCCAAATTAGAGGTTAGTAAAATAACCGTATTCTTAAAATTGACTCGATGGCCTTGACCGTCCGTTAAATGACCTTCGTCAAAAACTTGCAGCAATATATTAAAAACTTCGGGGTGCGCTTTTTCGATTTCGTCAAACAAAATAACCCGATAAGGCGTACGACGCAAAGGCTCTGTTAACTGGCCGCCTTCTTCGAAGCCTACATATCCCGGAGGCGCACCGATCAAACGCGAAACGCTGTGACGTTCCATATATTCCGACATATCGATACGCAAAAGATTATTTTCGCTATCAAAAAGCTGCTCGGCTAGGGCTTTTGCCAATTCGGTTTTACCAACTCCCGTAGGGCCTAAAAACATGAAAGAGCCCAAAGGACGATTCGGGTCTTGGACACCCGCACGAGATCTAAGAATAGCATCTCCAACGGCTTCAATAGCCACATCTTGGCCTAAAACGCGCCCCTTGATAGCATCTTTGAGATGTAAAAACTTTTGTTTTTCCCCCTCGAGCAATTTCGTAACTGGGATACCCGTCCAATGTGCAACAATCGCCGCGATCTCGTCGGCCGATACTGACTCTTTAATCAAACGCTTATCAGATGTAGAACGCTCCAAAGTCTGCAATTCTTTTTCCAATGTTGGAATAACGCCGTGTTTAAGCTCCGCAATTTTAGATAAATCGTAGCGCCGTTCGGCCGCTTCCATATCACGCCGGGCTGTCTCCAAACGCTTTCGCACATCTCTTAACCGCGAAACCTCCGCACGCTCCTTTTCCCATACACCCTTCAGCGCGTGAACTTTTTCGCGCGTATCCATCAGCTCTTTTTTAAGTACTTCTAAGCGTTCACGGCTCACGGTATCGGTTTCTTTTTGAAGGGCTGTTTCTTCAATTTCAAGCTGCATTAAACGCCGATTGGCCGCATCCAATTCGGTCGGTAAACTTTCAACTTCCGTACGAATTTTTGCGCAGGCTTCATCCACAAGGTCGATTGCCTTATCGGGTAAGAAACGTTCGGTTATATAGCGATTGGAAAGCGTCGCCGCACTCACTAAAGCGTTATCTTGAATACGCACACCGTGATAAACTTCAAAGCGTTCCTTAAGCCCACGTAAAATTGAAATGGTGTCTTCAACCGTTGGCTGATCAATCAGAACAGGCTGAAAGCGCCTTTCCAATGCCGCATCCTTCTCGATATATTTCCGGTATTCATCGGAAGTCGTTGCACCAATGCAACGTAATGTACCACGCGCTAAAGCCGGCTTTAGCAAATTTCCCGCATCTACGGCACCTTCAGCTTTTCCCGCACCAACAATGGTATGCAACTCATCGATAAACAAAATAACCTGTCCGTCGCTACCCTGTACTTCTTTGAGAACTGCCTTGAATCTTTCTTCAAATTCTCCACGGTATTTGGCGCCGGCCAACAGAGCCCCCATATCCAAAGCGAACAAGGATTTATTCTTTAACCCTTCTGGGACGTCGCCGTTTAAAATACGCTGTGCTAAGCCTTCAACAACCGCCGTTTTACCGACCCCTGGGCTACCAATTAATACCGGATTGTTTTTAGTACGACGGCATAAAATACGAATAACCCGACGAATCTCTTCGTCGCGCCCAATAACCGGGTCAAGCTTTCCCTTTTGCGCTTGTTCTATTAAATTGATACCGTAGCGCTCAAGAACTCTATAATTGCTTTCCGCCGTTGGCGAATGTACTTTTTGTTGTCCGCGCAAGCCATGGATCGCTTCTACCAACTTCGATCTTTCAATGGGGAAACGCGAGAAATATTCGTTCAACAAGGCATCATCCTTGTTATCGTAAAGAGCTAAAAATAGTATTTCCGTACTGACATACTCGTCGCCTTCGGCTTTAGCAAGGTCTTTTGCAAGGTTAAGTGTTTTTAAAAAACTTGGTGAAGCGTATACTTCGGTTGCTTTATCGAGAACCGGCAAACGTCCCAACAATTTTTCAGCCGCTTCGAGCAATTCTTTAAATCCTCCGAGTTTCCTCAACAATACGGGGACAACCCCTTCGGCTTGCGAAAGCAATGCGTTCAACAAGTGTATATTATCTAAGGTACTGTGACGATGCACTCTTGCCATTTCTTGCGCCGCGACAACGGCCTCTTGTGATTTTTCGGTTAAACGCTGTAATGAATCTTGCATACTTATATCTCCCAGAAAGTTATTCTGCAAAAAACATTCCAAAATTTTTCAAACTTGAAAACAATGTAGGTTCCTTATAATCAGTAACTTATAAAAAAATAAAATTAATCACCCAAGCAAAACCAGAGGCATTTTGTCCCACCGGAGACAAAAAACTTTCTCAATAGTTCTTCAGAATTTCAGATTAAAGAAACTGAAGCCATAAAGTAGTCGCTAATACAAGCAATGAGAAATTTTCTTCGGTAAGAAAGTTTCTCGCCGGCTTATGTTTAAAGTGTTTGGATCTTATACTTTAGACGATGATGTAATTCTTAGAATGGAAATACTGCCTCTAAAAGCACTTTATATTTTTCTTTATTTAATATTTTCTTTTAGGGTAAAAGCAGCAACTTAACTTCTATTTAATTCACTTTTTCGTCTTTCCTTTTATTCCAAAAACTTAACTCTTTGGAGAAATACCAAAAAACGTACGTAGCTGGTTGCCATTATGTGGATATTTTACATAAATATAAGCATTATAAATCTCCAAAGATCCGTAATGTTCAATATACGCTGACCATAAGGGCACCAAACCAGAACCCAACGACTCACACTGCACGTTACTCATAGGCGCAAGATTACCAATTTTGTCAAACCGACATTCGAGATATCCTTCACCTTCAATAATAAAGTTAATTCGGTCATTAAAAGAAGACGGTTCCGCGTAAGGAAACTCCAACGTGGTAATCTTACCAACTTCTGGCAAAAGAGTTCTTTGACTCATGTACTTACCATTTAGTGATACATTAATCTGTATCGGCATCTTCATACTAAAACGTTTTGCAGTTCCACCATCTCCATTATAATCTGGAAATACAAAGTATTGCGGGTTTTGTAGTACTTTAGCCCACAAGTTTTGTACTTCAGAGAAATGACTTTCCCTATCCCCGTAACCCACATCCGAATTTATAATGTGCACGTTAAGCTTTGCCGCGTATGTGTTCAAACCAACGCAGCTCGTTACCAACATAGTAAGTAGCATCCTTTTCATAACCCTCTAATAATACCATTCCTTTAATAATCAAATCGAAAAAACACCTAAAACTAATGGGGCCCCATGAAAGGTCAAGATACGCTAGGGTTACTTAACCTATTTTTCCCTATTTTTGTAATGCCAAAAATAGATTTCAACTATAGCAACCACAAGAAGAAGGTAACAGTAATAAACCTTTGGAACCAACTGAAAAACAGAGACGCCCGATAGACTACTAGCCAATAAAATCTGTGCACCATAGGGAAGGATTCCTTGGAAAACGCACGAAAATGTATCCAGCAAATAAGCGCTACGATGTGGAAGAACCTTAAATTTTTGCGCAATATCTCGAGCAATACCCCCACTGAGGACAATCGCCAATGTGTTGTTGGCCGTTAAAACATCAAATGCCGAAACAAGCCCACCCAATACCCACTCTGCGCACTTTGGTGTGCCACTCTTTTTTATCATTTTTTCGATCTTTTCAAAAATCAAAGTTGTTCCACCTTGAGCCTGCAACAGCCCGCTTAATGCTCCGACAAACATCGATAAAATTAGAATCTCATCCATACTTGTAAAGCCCTTGTAAATACTTTGCGTAATGGTCAAACCGGGAATATCGTAAAACCAAAAGGCTAAAACAAAAGCGATTAAAATACCGACCAATAAAGCTGCAAAAACGTTTAGCCCAAAAAATACGACGCTTAAAAATAAAAACGCGTACGGTAACAACTTTAAGGGACTATGAACTTCATCCACAACCGCTATATCCGATGCAGATTTTGTAAGGCTGAGTATTAAGATAGTTAGAAACGCGGTAAAACAAGCGATGATCGCATTTAATTTAAATTTCTTTTTAGGATCCGCGTTTTGCGAGGTTACCGCGGCAATGGTTGTGTCCGAAACCACCGAAAGATTATCTCCAAACATAGCACCACCTACAACGGTTGCAACTCCCAGCGCCATTGGGAAGGCTCCCTGCGTGGCCATATTGGTTGCAATCGGTGTAACCAATGCTACTACGCCCATAGATGTACCAATAGCCGTGGAAACAACCGCAGAAATCACAAAGACACTGACCAACAGGTAAGAAGATGGCAAGTACCTTAAGGTTATTTGCACAATGGCGTCAATTCCGCCAAGGGTTTGCGTTAAGCTTCCAAACGCCCCAGCCAGCAGAAAAATGAAGCACATGGTAATAATATCGGGATGGCCCATCCCGTTGATGAGGTACGCAATATTTTTCTTATAGGATTGTTTAGTTAAAAAAATTCCCAATATCAATGAGGGTAGAGCACAAACCGTAGGAGAAATCTGGTAAAATGCGTTTTTAGTACCTTTTATCTGAAGACATATTCCGCTTCCCAAAAACAAAGCTAGAAATAATAAAAGCGGTAAAAAGGGAAAATACTTTTTCATTTAAGCTCTACGAGATTTTTTGAAAGAATAATAAGTTGGCCTGAATGACAAGGTTATTCATGGAGAAACACACAAAAAATACCCTAACTTACACCGCGTAATATTAGTTTAGAATAGATTTTTTTGACATAATAGACCCTATAGATTCTAGCCTACATCAGTTATCTTTCCAAGCAAAGCATAACAAGCTTCATCTGTCGTATTACCGAAATAACCATTGTAATATAAGCTAATGTTTTGAATAACAAAGTATTCTGATCTTTATTTAACGCTAATCATTTTCAATGGCTTCAATAAGATCGTTGGGTACAAGTTTACGACGTTCTTCGCCAAGCCAGTCCTTAAAAACAGATTTTTGCTTTAGCAGAATCGTACGTTGACCAAAAGCTAAAGCATGATGCATGTTATGGGTTACCATTAAAACCGTTGGCAAAGATACACTAAAAAGTTCTTGGGTAAGATTTAAAATTACTTTTGACATTTTTGGATCCAATGCCGCCGTATGCTCATCGAGCAGAAGTACTTTTGGTTTGTTCAAAGTGGCCATGAGTAGGCTAACCGCTTGTCTTTGCCCGCCGGAAAGGCTACCCATTGGCACTTTTAACCGGTTTTCAAGATCGAGATCAAGGTGCTTTAATAGTTTCTTAAACCTTTCTCTCAATACTTCACTAAGCGCACGACCAAACCCAAAATTGTGTCCTCGACGTGCCGCCAAAGCAAGATTTTCCTCAATTGTAAGACCAGGCCAAGAGCCTTTCAGTGGATCCTGAAAGACACGACCAACCAAAGTACAACGTTCGCGTAACGTCCTACTGGTCACGTTCTCACCTGAAATAAAAATTTCACCTTTTGTTGGCTGTATCCTGCCGGCAATTAGATTTAATAGGGTAGATTTCCCAGCGCCATTACCACCAATAACATTGACCCATTCTCCTGCCCCAACCTTTAAACACAATTCGCTAAACACAACATGTTCCTGAATGGTGCCAGGGCTTAAACAAAGTGAAACGTTTCGAATTTCAATCATAGCGAAAGACCTTTTTTAAGGCGTGGAGCAACCATTGCAATACAGACTAAAACGGCACTAATTAGGCTTACATCCGAAGCCTGAAGCCCCCAACGATCACTATTCAAGGCGAGAGCTAATGCCAATCTGTAAAGTACTGCACCACCAATACAAGCAACTAATCGCCAAGTTATCGAAGTAAAATGAAAAATCTCACCCAAAATAACCGAAGCCAACCCGACCAAGACACTTCCCGTACCCATCGAAATATCGGCAAAACCTTGTGACTGTACGAACAGGGCTCCAGACAATCCAACAAAACCGTTAGCCAAACCCATTATTCCGATAGTTAGACGTTTTGGGCATAGTCCGTAATTTTCAACCAGTTCGGCATTATCACCCAATGCTCGTGTTGCGAGACCTTTCGTTGTACAAAAAAACCAATATAGTAACAACCAGCTTATCAAAGCCAAAATTATTAAATAAATTATAGGGGAAAAGCTAAAGAGTGTTTGACTGTTTAGAACAACAAGGTTTGGCCTACCCATAATACGTAGGTTAACGGAGTACAAGGCCGTTGTGGTTAATATTCCAGCCAATAGGTCGTTAATACCAAACCAAACATTTAATGAAGCGGTCAACATTCCAGCGCCAACACCGGCAAAAACAGCGGCAATGGTTGCCATATAGGGTGGATAATTTTTTAGCAGTAAGACTGCTGTGAGACTGGCCCCTAAGACAAAGGAACCATCGACTGTCAAATCGGTAAAACGAATAACCCTAAACGTTAGAAAAACGCCCAGTGATAAAAATCCGTAGATCAAGCCAAGCTCAACAGCACCCCAAAATTGTACGCTATTCATTATAAAAATTATCTCTAAACATTACACCTAGAGGTCGATGACAAAAGAAAAAAATACGGGTTTATATGGTACGTGCTCTAGAACATTGTTAAAATTGCTTTTTAAGCAAGAAACTTGCTTTTTTATCCAAAGTAATGTGCGATAAAAAAAGCAGTTCACGTTTAAAGAGGTATATAAAGCCATTCTTAACGAAAAATATTTCTTTTTTGACTTGGAGATGAAAACCTTAAATAATTTGCGCATGAGCTACTTGCAATGGAATGAATCTCTGTCGACAAAAATTGAACTTATTGATACACAACATAAGGAGCTGATCGCTCGACTCAACAAGCTTCATGAGGCAATGAAACAACGGGCTGGTAAGCAAGAGGTTCGAGAAACACTGAAATTTTTGGAATCCTACGTCGTTCAACATTTTTCTGATGAAGAAAAAATATTAGAACATCAAACTTCTCCTTATAAGCTTGCAAATAAAAAAGCTCATCAAGAGTTTATAGCACGCCTGAAAAAACTAAAAGAAGATGAGCTTTCCCAATCCCTTTTTGTTGCATTAAAAGTATACAACGAGCTTTCAAATTGGGTCGTAGATCATATCTTAAATATCGATAAAAAACTTGCCGAATCTTGAATTGTTAACCACAAATAAGTTCGTTTTCTTTCTTTTTTCAATTTAATGAAAACCATCCAAAAACGTCATCTCATTCAATGGCTCCTGATGCCATTCTCTTTAATCGTAATTTTTTTTGGCTGGAAATACCCTCTGCTTGGTTTCCTAGTTCCTTTTGTCATTGCTATGGGTATTTTGGGCGCCTTTTTTAACGGGCGCTACGTTTGTGGTAATCTATGTCCACGTGGTGCTTTTTACGACCGACTACTTGCAAATATAAGTCCCAAGAAGCCAATTCCAAAGTTTTTGAAAAACATGAAGTTTCGTCTTTTTGTCGTTGTAATGTTCATCTCCCTTTTTGTTTTTCGTATCTTGAAAGGTCCAACAAATTGGAAACACTGGGGCCATGTTTTTTGGTTTATGTGCACGGTTACAACTTTAATCGGCATCCTGTTGGGGGTTTTCATTCATCATCGTGCCTGGTGTAGTTTTTGTCCAAGCGGAACACTTGAAAATATTATCGGCGGCCATAAAAATCCTCTTCAAATCAATCACACAACCTGTGCCGATTGCCGAAAATGTGAAAAACATTGTTCTATGAACTTGGCTATTATCGACGATAAATCAAAACACTTTCTCGGAGATCGCGATTGTATAAAATGTGGCGAGTGCATAGCTGTTTGCCCTAAAAAAACACTTTCTTTCAAAAGCTCGATTACTCAAAAAGAAGCCAAATTCATCTGAACATTTTAAAAGGAGCACACAGTAGTAATTATAAAATCCGTACAGCCAAAGGTACCGGCAAAGTCTTGAAATTCAGCTTAACTCGAATAATACTTTTCGCCCTTCAGCGAAATTTTAAGCGATAATTTATTGTATAATACGTGGAAAGTTGTGCTTTGGTTTTTAATTTTCAGGTTGCACAAACTGTAATATTTTTTCCTATAGTTACGAGTTTTATGCCTTATACCCCTTGAAGGAATTCTATTTAAAACATCTTGTAGGACGAAGCCAGTTCCACCGCTTTAGCATCTTTAGAGAAATAAAATTCTATCTCAGCATAGAACTTAACTACCACAAGGGTTGGACTCCAAGTAAGTGGAATTTCTTCTGAAAAAATAACCTGGCGAAAACTGTACTTTTCAGGTGAAGGTATGAAAAAAATATCCTTATACCTGTTTTGTACTTTCGTAACTTTTCTTCTTCGTGAGTACTTTTTTTGATACTTTGTTACACCAAAAGACCCTGTCACTTTTTAAAAAATTCTCCGCTAGAGAGAAACTGGAGCCGGCTATCAGAGTTGAACTGATGACCGTCCGCTTACAAGGCGGGTGCTCTGCCACTGAGCTAAGCCGGCAAAATGGTACCTGACCAGGGACTCGAACCCTGAACCAATTGATTAAGAGTCAACTGCTCTACCGATTGAGCTAGTCAGGCACTACAACTTTTAATGACAGCATGGTCGCCCTTATAAAAAAATCAAGACTTTTAGAGCAAGCGTTTGCGAAATTTTATAAGTTTTTTAAAATTAACGCATTTAAAACACACTCCCGCTTGTATAAAGGGTTTCCGAGAAAAACCCTTTGGAGAAATCCTTTCCAACCTTTTGTACGAAATTTACAAACTTCTTTTGAAACAAAACTCCAAAAGCTTAAGACTTAGCACGCGGATGGTGTTTTTTATAGGTTTCAATTAAATGTTTGTTTTGTAAGGTCGTATATATCTGTGTCGTTGAAATATCGGCGTGCCCAAGCATTTCTTGAATACTTCGAAGGTCAGCACCCTTTACCAACAAATGTGTTGCAAAAGAATGCCGTAAATGATGTGGCTTTAAGGACTTTTTCAATCCAATTTGGTGTGCGTATTTTTTGATACAAAGCCAAAAAGTTTTACGCGAAATAGCCCTCCCATTTTGGCTCAAAAAAACATCGGTTGAAGTTAATTTCTTAGCAAGCAATGACCTTCCTAACTGTAAATAGTCCCATAGCGCCTGTTTTGCTTTACTACCAAGCGGAATTAAACGCTCTTTACCACCCTTACCAAAAACTTTCAAAAAACTCTCCTCCATGAAAACGTTTGCAAGCTTCAATTTGCAAAGCTCACTAATACGGAGTCCACAACCGTACATGAGCTCCAGCATTGCTTTATCTCGTAATCCCTGCGGCTTCGCCAAGTTTGGAGCGCCCAACAGTTGTTCCATCTCGCTTATTGTCAAAACTTCTGGTATGGGTCTTCGAATACGCGAAGAAGGTAATAAATGTGCAAAATCATCCGAGCGTATCCCACTACGCATAAGGAACTTTGACATAGCTTTTAAACACGAAAGCTTTCGAGCTAAAGTTGAGGCTTTTAACCCTGTTTGATGTAAGGACTCAAACCAAACCTGAACATGCTCATTTTGAACATTTTCCCAAGCAACCACTTTTAAGTGACGAAAGGCTGCTACAATTTCCTTTAAATCGTAAGCGTAAGAATTTACAGTATTATCTGCCAATCCCTTTTCTAGAGTTAAAAAATGTAAAAATCTCTCTACGGTGAGGTCTAAAGCGTCCATTTCTTAGAAAAGTTTTGTTTTAAAGCTACCTTGTGTCGAGAAAACTTTTTCCTTAGAAACATTATTTTGTACGGAAGAAAACTTTATTCAGCAAGAAAGTAGAGACATTGTTCCTGGACCCATAAATGCTTCGCATCTTGCTTAAAGGTTGTGATGATTTCGAAGAATTTTTAATTCGATGTGTTGCATACTAAAGCATTGAAAGATTCGCTTTCCTTTTAGAAGGTTCGGAATCTTTTTTCACGTAAAAAGAAAGTTTTCCTGCTTCCAATCTTCCATTCCACTAAACCATGGTATTCCAAGCCCGAACAATGGTCGCTTCAATTTGATCGGTTAAAAGACCATAGGGTCTTTGTAGATCTTCAACGGTTGATGCAAAAGGAATAAAACGATCCGGCCAACCAATACGTAATACCGGTGTCGATCTTTGGGCATCGTTGAGTGTTTCGATTACAGCACTACCAAAACCACCTGCTAAAACGTTGTCTTCAATAGTTACAAATAGCCTTGCATGCTTTGATTGTTGCAAGAGTAAAGACTTATCTAAAGGCTTTGCGAAACGCGCATTCACAAGACCAATCGTACAACCTAAAAGCTTTTCCATACTTTCAAGCCTAGGCAAAAAATCGTAAACGCGGTCGCCCAATACCCATAGAATAATATCCTTACCTTCTTTGACGGTCTCAGCTGCTCCCAATGTAACATTTTTAACCACAAGGCCTTCATCAAAATTACCTTTGCTTGCTCCACGTGGATAGCGAATAAAAACCGGTTTTTCAAATTTTAAAGCCGCGTGCAACATATCCTGCAATTCAATTGCATCCTTTGGTTGCATAACCACAGCGTTCGGGAGGCAACGCAAGTAGGTCAAATCCCAAAGACCATGGTGCGTTGGGCCATCCAGCGTCAACCCAGCCCGGTCTAAGCAAAATATAACCGGCAATTGTTGTAAACAGACATCTTGTTGGATACAATCAAAAGCACGCTGTAAAAAAGTCGAGTAAATGGCACACACCGGTTTTAAACCTTTTACAGCCAACCCAGCTGCAAAAATTACGGCATGCTCTTCGGCTATTCCAACGTCAAAAAATTGCCCCGGTAATGCTGTAGCAAACTTGTTTAGCCCAGTACCCGATTTCATGGCCGCTGTAATGGCGACCACCTTATTATCCTTTTTTGCGGCTTCCAGCAAAGCGTGTCCAAATACGTCCTGATATTTTGCATGATCATTTTTTTCGGAAGCTCCGAGTATTTTTGTACACTCTTTCCCACTAATACCGTGGTAAGTCGCTGGATCTATGCTTGCCGATTTAAACCCTTTGCCTTTTGTTGTCCTTACATGAAGCAAAATTGGCTCTTGGGCACATTTGCAAAATGAAAAATATTGTACCAGTTGTTCCAAATTATGGCCATCAATGGGCCCAACATAACGTAATCCGTACTTCTCGAAGATGGAAGAAGGGATTAGAAAATCTTTGGCTTCCGATTTTATCTTGCCTCCAATTTGCATTAATCTTTGACCACCTGGAATTTTTTTTAAAAAAGCTTCTAACGAATCATGCAAACGATTGTACAACGGATTTGTGATCAGTTCATTTAAATACTTGGCCATGGCACCAACGTTCCGATCAATTGACCATTCGTTATCGTTCAGAACAACAATCAACCGTTTGGTTGTCGAAGCAATGTTGTTAAAAGCTTCCATTGTTACTCCACAAGTTAACGATCCGTCTCCAATCAGGCAAATTACGTTGGAATTTTCACACTTTAGATCTCTCGCCTTTGCGATGCCTAACGCGGCTGATAATGCACACCCCGCGTGCCCACCACCATAAACATCATGAGGACTCTCTTCGCGCAATAAGAATCCACTAAGCCCCTCTGTTTGCCGAAGTGATGAAAATTTATTTAAGCGACCTGTTAAAATTTTGTGGGTATAGCCTTGATGCGAAACGTCAAAAACAAAGGAATCTTCTGGTGTCGAAAACACGCGGTGTAAGGCCAAGGTTAACTCAACGACACCAAGGTTTGAAGCCAAGTGACCTCCATTTTTAAGGACCACTTCTACAATCAGATTTCGAATTTCATTGGCTAACTCCTGCAACTGTGCCATAGAGCAGGTTTTTATAAAGGATGGCTCCTCAAGTCTTGATAAAAGTATGTCGCTCATATTCTCTTTTCGGTAGAAGAATAGGCCGTTGCCTCCCCCTCCGTACGAGCGATAATAATCGTTCCACAAGTGTCGTTAAAAACATTAACGGCCGTTCGAAGCATATCAAGAATTCTCTCCACAACCCAAATGACACCAACAGATTCTAAAGGTAAACCAACAGCTCCGAGTACCATAGTGATGGCAATTAGTCCAGATGCCGGTATACCAGCTACACCAACCGAGGTCAAAAGAGCCATCAGGACAACCGTTGCTTGCTCAACAATTCCAAAGTGAATCCCCTGAGTAACTTCGTATAACTGAGATAAAAATAGGACCACTACACATTCGTACAAAGCCGTACCACTCATATTAATGGTAATACCTAAAGGCAAAGTAAAGTTTGCCGTCTTTGGCGAAACTTTGGAAACCGTTTCGACCGTTTCTAAGGCTAATGGCAAAGTAGCCGCAGAAGATGCCGTCGAAAAAGCCATCAAAATAACCGGCATCATAGCCTTATAGTGTTGCCAAGGATTTATTTTGGCAAAAAAACGTAAGAATAAACTTAAAAC
>CAZDSI010000006.1:14558-29355 GCA_964508215.1 uncultured Opitutales bacterium | reverse complement strand
AAAACCGGCAATAATGGTAAACATGAAATATAAGAGCGGCATAATCAGGTCAAAACCTGTACGGATTACAATCGGGGTAACAAGCCCAAAAACGCCAATGGGAGCAAAGCAGATAACAACCTCTGTAATTTTACGCATAATCAACTGTATCCCCTCCCATATACGATGTTGAATGATACGCAGGTTTGCTGGCAATTTGGATATTAAGAACCCAAATAAAAGGCTAAACAATATAAGGCCCAAAATTTGACCGTTATCCGTGGCAGCATCGAGAATATTTTGGGGTATCAATCGTAAAAAGATGGTGGAAATCTGATTTTCACCAGGGCTATTGACCTTATCAAACATTTTTTCAGGCAAAACATTCGCTTGCCCAAGAATTTTTGCAGCAACCTCAGCCTCCGTATGCCCTGGCCTTAAAACGTTAACAACCACCAGCCCTATGGAGACCGCTATCATACAACTCACAAAATAGTAAATAAAAGTTTTAACGCCCAAACGCTTAAACTCACGCTGCGACCCAAATCCCATAATCCCACAAATGAGCGACGAAACAATAAGCGGAACAACAACCATTTTGAGGCCGTTCATGAAGAGCTTTCCAACAAACTCACAGACCGCAATAAGCCCAATAGTTATAGAGGTGCTTTCAAGATTTAAAAGTCGTAATACACTGGCCAATAACAAACTTAATCCCAGCGCACCCAGTACGCTCCAAAAATGAAACCGGCTTTTCATAACATTTTACCTAATCGCCTTTTTTTCAATTCGACAACTCTTTTTTGGCTCTTAAATCTAAGCCTTAGTTACGAACTAAAAAAACATAAAACATAAATAATTTGCCTAAATATTTCTTGGTCTTTTCCAAAGGTTAGTATTTCAGGGGCACCCGAATATTGGAGTTCAAAACACTAGTCTCAAACATAGAAGATCATAAGATTTCCCTTGCGGTTTTTTAGCATGACAAAAGAAATACAACCGAAGCCAATCGATAATCAACTCTGGCGTAAAACTTATGTGACTATGTTTTAAGAAACCCTAATTATTGTTGTTAAAAATTTTTCCTTTACGCTTGCTTATTTTTTTCTCAAGTCTTTATTGACGTTTATAAACTTATTATGACGGTTGGAGCAACAAAGCTTAGTTGGTGCGTTGTACGGTTAGGCAACGATTTAAATTGGTGGGTCGACGAAATCAGTGACCCTATGCACTGGGACCTCGATGGTTTGAGTATTCTTGACCCCAAACAAAGGGCCTATGTTTTGGAATTAATCGACGGACTAAAAGATTATGGGTTAGACGTTGAGTTGCTTCAAAATGCTTTTTTCCGTTTCCGAATTGATAAGAAACTTCCGGATGGACGCGTAAAACTAGTACGTACAGAAGAAAGTTTACTCGAAGCCGACGAACCGATCTTTTCTCTACCCGATGTTGTCGATGAAGATAGAGGGCCTTATGCCGATTTTATCGATCACATCACCCGACTTCGTGTAAAAATGCTCAATGAGCTCATTGAGTTTGAACAAAAGCTTTCCGTTGAAGAAATCGAAGAGGATTTGCGTGAACGTTATCAACAGGAATTTTTCGAAGGTAATGCAATTCACGTATTTAAGGAGCTTGTCGACATCTTAGAATATATTCCCGACGGTTATACACTGGATGCCGAAGAGGAAGAAAGGCCCAACAAGGATGAGGAATACGACAAACTAGAAGTTGAGGACGTTGAAGGTGAAAACGAATGGTTGGAAGAAGATGAGACCATGCGTTGGGAAGACGATGATATTGCTTCGGAAGGAAACGACGAAGAAATCGAAAATCCCGAAAAAGAACTTGAAGCTTCCCCTAAAAAAAGAAAAAGTAAATAGGCTTTTTAATCGTTATTAAAAAGGCACGGTAGCCAAGTGGTAAGGCAGGAGTCTGCAAAACTCTTATGCGTCGGTTCAATTCCGACCCGTGCCTCCATGTTTGAAGGTCGTGAAGCATCTCGAAGAATGGAACAAATTAAGGAATGAGCGTGTGCGATGGGCAAAAAAATTGCTACGCTATATTCCTAGACGTTCAACATTTCAGCGCTATCGTGGTTTAAAGTGGTTTGCAGACTTTGCCTTTAATCGCTCCTATTTATGGTCTTTTAAGGTTTCGGAAGTTATTCCCGCATTCTATGCCGGCTGGATTTTAACGTTTTTACCCGTAATGGGACTACAGGTGACTATCGCCTGTATTTTGGCTTTGCTTTTGCGTGCCAACGTAATGATTCTGGTGGCTCTGCAAATGATTTCAAACCCATTAACAATTGGCCTATTGTGGCCTTTTGAATACAAAATTGGAGTATTTTTTTTACGGTGGCTTGATCCCGAAAACCAATGGGCCTTACAGGGTACTGTTCACGAAATCTTAGGAAAAGGATCCTTTAGCCAAAAAGGCATGATTGCTCTAAAGGTCGTTTTAGCTGTCTGCGTTGGAGCCGTTATCTTAGGGTATATTTGTGCGCTTATATCCAGCGTCATTTATCGTTATGTCGCAAAACGAACCGTCGCCACTTATGAAGAATTTGTAAAACGAAAAAAACGAGAAGCCGCCAAACAACGTCTGTTAAAGATGAAGTCAAAAAAATGAAAAATCTTGCGATAAGTTTTTTCTTTTTTCTTACCATCTTTGGAACACAAGTTCAAGGGAGCAATATCTGGCTGGGCATCGATGTCCTTGAGAAAGAATTAAACTTTAAGCCTTTATTCGGCAAACGCGTTGGTATCTTAACTCACAATGCGGCCGTCAATATTTCCGGCAAACGAACGTTGGATGTTCTATGTCAAGCAAAAGATGTCAAAGTCGCTGCTATTTTTTGCCCGGAGCATGGCCTTGATGGAAAAACGGTTGCTGGAGCAAATATTGAAAACAGCCGCGATAAAAAGACAAAATTACCCATTTTTTCTTTGCACGGCAAATATCGATCTCCAACCCCGGAAATGTTAAAACTCATTGATGTACTGGTCATTGACCTCCAAGACATCGGCGTGCGTTCTTACACTTACGTCAGCTGCATGCGTTACGCCGTCGAAGCTTGCTTCCGTTCAAATATTGAGGTAATTGTTTTAGACCGACCAAATCCTTTAGGCGGGCTTAACGTTTCAGGACCACTGATTGACCGAAACCAACAAAGCTATGTGGGTGCTTTTCTTGTTCCCTACGTCCATGGACTAACTATCGGCGAACTATCCAGAATGATTATTGACGATACCACAGGACACCCAGAATTACCCCATATGACGCCGCAACAACGCAAGAATGGACGGTTGAGAATTATTACGATGAAAGGATGGCGTCGTTCTATGCTTTGGCACCAAACAGGATTAAAATGGGTAAAAACGTCTCCCAATATTCCAACGCTAGCGGCGGTTGCCGGATATGCCATAACCGGCATCGGTTGCTTAAAAGGCGCGATCAAAAATGGTGTCGGAACCGATTATCCCTTCCGACTACTCTTTTGTAACGGTAATGAATTACAAAGGCTTTACACAAAACTGTGTTCGTACAAAATACCCGGAATTGAGTTTCAATGGATTGAGTCAAGGAGGGTCAAAGGCATTTACTTAAACATTACGAACTGGTCCATCTGTAATCCCGGCGAAGTTGTTCTACATTTGTTGCAGCTTAACGCCTGGATAAGTCAAGATAAACAATTGTACGCGGCCATAGGCAGTTCGTCTGAATCTCTAAACAACCATATTCTCGGAGAAAACGAACTGATACAGGCATTGGCCCAAAAAGGTAGCCAGCTTAATGTCTCCTATTTTGTAAAAAAGTGGCAAAAAGAAGTCGCAAAATTTAAACAATACAGTCGCCGTTATTGGTTATATTAACCATCTTCGTTAGTCTGAAGAGTAAAGAATTCATGGTTTGAAAAACATAGCATGCCAACCCATTTGTGAGAATATTTAACAAGCCTCGATGGTTAAATCATATACTTTAAATCAGCCTTCCCTTGCTTTTTCAAATCTTAAAATAATATACTCCAACTTTTTTGGTCATACTTTAATATTATTCCTTTAAGGTAGCTTAAACCACATTACAAATAAACGAAAAATTGCTTCAGGTAAATATACACGAGAAAAGCATAATTAACTTATTTTGCAGAAAATAAGATGCCTCAAACAAACCTCTTTATTACTTTCTTTTTGAAGGGGAAAAAACTGCCGAGATATTCCAGGATATTTTACAAACAAGCGCGCAAAGTGGCTTAAAAAATTTATATCTTAGGACCCGAAAAACTTTTCCAAAGCCTAGAGAAATATCAATTTTTCATTGCTGTTAAACACACATACACCTATTATAAATTTTCATGAAGTGGATAAAACGTTTATTTATTCTCTCTTTTCTTTTCGGAATTATTTTTGGTGGATTATTAACACTACCGGGCGTACAAAAATTTTTCTTTAAAAGTCTTTTAAAACATCGTTTCGAGAGCGTTTCCTTAAAATATATTGCTATAAAATGGAGTGGTATAAAACTCGAAGATCTAGAGCTAAAAGAAAAAGATCAGACCTTTTTTGTTAAAAACTTAAATATAACTTGGAACTTATGGGATCTGATAAAACTTCAAGGCTTCAATATCCATAACATTCGATCTGAAATAATCGTTGAAGCACCGACCTTTTTAAAAATTGCAGACTTCATCTCGAAAAACAACAAAAACAAGTCCTGCTTAGCTTCAAGCGAAATACCTTTCCTGCAAAACAAATCTCTTAAAGGAATTCTACCGTTGCTACAATGGCCTCTAAAATTATGGATTGGAGAAGTAAACATCAACATTATCGGCAAATCAAAAGCAAAACAGGACCTTAGCCTCTCTATTGTAGGTGGTTCGTTAGCACCCAAACAAGAAGGTATTTTCAAATGGAATCTTTCTTATAGCGATATAAAACCTGAATTCTTGGCGAAAATTACAGGTAATGGACGCGTGATTCTAGTAGAAAATTCAAAAGGTCGCCTCGATAGGTTACAGGTCGATGGCATTCTCAACTTGCATAAGCAAAACGAGATCATCCCCTTAAAAACAGTGTTTAAAGCAGAGCGTGTCCTAAATAGCGTAGAGATAAATGAAATTTTTTACATGGACATGTTATTAGGCGATTCAAGCGAACTTGAAATCGAAGGCGAGTTCCTTAAGAACGGTCCAAAAAAAGTCGCCGCGAAATGGCACTTGGACGCGGATAACACCATCCTAAAGCTTTTCTATCCGATCGAAGTACCGAGTTATTTAATATGTTTTAACGGGCAAGCTACCCTTATGCGCGGCTCAAATGCATTAACGACAAAAGCAACTATCGAAGGATGGGTAAAAAATTTAGAAATTTGGCATAAATCACTATATTCGACCCCTCCTCTCAAATTTAAGTGTGAATTTGGCGGGAAACTCGAAAAAAAATTTTTCACACTTTCAGAACTTCGGCTAGGAATTAAAAACGGCAAAACCGAGGAAAACTTTTTTAAAGGCTACCTCCTATGTCCTATTGCCTTTGATATTGCTCATCAACAATTGTGCGGCTTAAAAAATGATACTAGGCTCTTTGAAGGAACTTTGTTTACATTGCCACTGGCTTTGGCTAACCCATTTCTAGATCCCTTTAATGTCGAACTAAGCGGCAACATATTGGGAAGTGAGTTTGAGCTATCATGGATAGAAAAGACCAATAAATGGCAAGTAACAACAGAACAACCGCTTGTCATGAAATCCTTAAGCGTGGACATCCGGCATCAACCTTGGTTAACAGACGTTGATTTTAAAATAAATCCAAAAATAAATCTAAATAAAGCAGGGCAAGAAGGGCTCGTTGAAGTAGAATTGGAATTATTAGATCGGAATTATCGCTCCTTAATCTCGGCCAATCTAAACAATCAATTTGACTTAGGAAACAACAAGCTACGAAATTTACATTGTAATGGGAACGTCAATGCTAATTTATTGGCCGTCAGCGAACAACCTTTTTGGATGCTGCTCGCGCCTCAAGGACGTTTGCAAGAACCTTTAGACTTAAAAAGTGAACATTCTATTACGATTGATTGTCAGAAAGACCTTCTAACACTACAGTCGCTAAAGTTAAAAGTTGAAAATAAAGAGGCTACCTTTGCAAACTTAGAAGTTTTAAAGGGCATTTCCATAAATTTAAAAGATCCTTCAAAAATAAGTTCTAGTGAAAATGAAATACTATCTCTTTACTTAAAAGCATTACCCTTAAAAATATTCTCTCCATTTTTGAAGGTATTTGCGTCGATAAATTTGCAGGGCACAGTGGGGTATGAAGGAGTCCTCATAAAAGAACAGGAAAAATTATGTTTAAAGTCAACTAAGCCCTGTGTGTGCAAAGACTTTAAATTAGATGTTAGTCAAGGCTGGCTTCATATTCCATACATGCGTGCCTTCCCTGAACTAACATACAAACAAGACAGAAATGCTTCGGTAAAACTACAAAAGATTTATCTTGAAGGTATAGACCGGCAACCACTACTTGATGGAACTTTTAGTTGTACATTGGAAAAGGCTTCCGATTGGAAAATAAACGAGGCTCTACTCGAAGGTAAGGTTCGTTGGGACGAATGGTTTTTACAACCTTTATTTGTTGATTTGCCTCCATGGACCGGCGATTTTTCAACTCAGCTGCACTACTCGTCACATAAATTTGATGGTTATGTTAAAACATCTATTTCTCCAATACGTACGGCGTTGTACTCTGCTGGTGAACTAAAGTTTAATGGTGAGATAAATAAAGATAACTACAAGTGCGAAGGAGAAGGTACGGCACAGTTAAAAGGAAACAACGGCCATAGCCAAACAAAACTTAAATTTCAGACATTACTGGGCAAAAAGAAACCAACCAAAGCAACGCTCGATCTTAGTGGAGACAGGGTGCATTTAAAAGACTGCCTTGCATTTGGCTATTGGGCGGAAGATTTTTGGAAAGAACTAAAAAGCAAAATCGAAAGCTTACATACCTTATTCTTAAGCGATAAGAAGGCCATAGATGTGCCAGCAAAGAGCGAAAAACCTCTTTTATCGAAATCTGGGTCAGTAAACGATACTCTACAAAAGGCTAAATCATTAAAAACGGAGAAGAAAGCACCATGGGCTGACTATGAAGTCTTAGCATGTGCTCAAATCGGCCATATTTTCTGGGATGAATACACCGTAAAAGATTTTCTCCTTAAACTTCAAACAAATGAAAAAGAAGCAAATCTTGAAAAACTATCCTTTCGATTTGGCGAAACTTCATTTATTACAGAATCTCATTTAAAATGGAACAAGGCTGGTTATGACGCCAAGATTACATCAAGCGTAAAAGATCTTTTCCCACATAAAATCTTCGCGTTATATAATTCTTTTTCAAAACCTCCATTACCAGGGAAATATAACGTCATTTATGGGCCATTTGACGCAGACTTAAACCTTCAAACCGAAGGAATGCTACCGGAAGAGTGCCTTAAAAACGTACAAGGGCGCATAAAAGTTTCCAGTCAAAACGGAACCATTGAACCCTTAAAAGACCAAAGCTACGCAACAAAGACAGTACTTGGTTTGGCTACGGCGGCCAGCGCTGTGCTTGGGAGCCAGATAAAATCCGTCGAAGCGATCGGCATCTTTACAAACTATTTTCAAAAAATACCTTACAATACTTTAAATATCGAAATATTGCGTGGTAAAGATTACGTTGTTCGTTTGAGGGAGGCATCACTAACCAATAACGATTTGCATATTTTTGCTGAAGGCTTTTTAGAACAATTACCCACAAAGCCATTTGACCAACAACCGCTGGAAATCGACACAACCATCAATGTCCGAAAAGGCCAACTGATGGATTACATAAAATTAGATCTCAAGCATACCGACTCAAAAGGTTATTTTATTGGACCTCGATGTACACTACGTGGTACGATTAGCAATTTAGATTACAAAGACTTTTTAAAACTATTAGATGTGCCCGAAAGCAGCTTTAAAACAAACGTTAAAGGGAAAACTGAAACCCTCGAAGGTACAATTAAAAATATCTTTGATTCTATTTTTTAGTATGCATTTATTCGAAAATAAAAAATTACTCGTCATTGCGGGTCCATGTATGCTGGAAGATACGGTAATGCCTCGAAAAGTTGCCGAAGTACTAGCCAATATACAGAAAAAATATAAACCTTACTTAACCATTATTTTCAAAAGCTCTTTTGATAAAGCCAACCGTACGGGATTAAAAAACCCACGTGGTATAGGTGCCGAAAAAGGACTACCGTTACTTGCGGATATAAAAAACGAATTTGGATTACCGGTATTGACGGATATACACTGGCCTGAACAGACAAAAAGCGTCGCCGAAGTATGTGACGTATTACAAATCCCGGCCTTTTTATGCCGACAAACCGATTTATTGCTGGAAGCTGCAAGGACAAAAAAAACGATCAATGTTAAAAAAGGTCAGTTTTTGTCACCCTATGACATGCAATTCGTTGTTGAGAAATTGAAGGCCGGTGGGGCATCAGAAATCTGGCAAACCGAACGTGGTACAACGTTTGGTTATGGAAACTTGGTCGTCGACATGCGTTCCTTCACAATTATGAAAGAGAACCAATGTCCCTGCATATTTGATGTTACGCATAGTCTTCAAATGCCGGGGAAAGGTATTGGCATAACCGAAGGTGATCGACGCTACGCTGAACCTCTGGCAAAAGCTGCCTTGGCTGCCGGTGCGGAAGGACTTTTCCTTGAGACCCATCCGAACCCTGCTGTTGCTCTTTCCGATGCGGCTACACAACTGCCACTAACGGAAGTGGAAGGATTGCTAGAGCGCTGTTTAAATATCTGGCACGCTAGCAGAGATTAGGCTGTACTTTTACGGCATACTCATCGCAAGGATAGTGGATTATTTAATACGCTTTAGCAAAAACGGCTAGTTTAGCATTTGGCTTTTGCGTAAAAATACAATTCCCACGCTTATCTTTTTCACCAAGCGGTAAGCAACGTACGGTTACTTTCAACTCTTCTTTAATACGTGCTTCAAACGTTGGATCTTCAGACCAAAACCCAAAAGCAAAGCCGCCTTCCTTTGCGAAAAACGTATAAAACTCCTCAGCTGTTTCAATCTGAACACTATGACCCTCTCGAAACGATTTTGCACGTTCGAACAAACGGTTTTGCAACGCGCTTAAATGTGCTCCAACTTTCTCGACAAATTCCGACTTTGAAACCGTATAACGCTGTTGTATGTTATCACGAAAAGCAAAAGTAATCGTGCCACTTTCGGCTTCTCGTTTACCAACCTCAACAATGATCGGAGTGCCTTTTTTAATCCAGTGCCAACGTTTTTCACCGCCACGAATATCACGGCAGTCAATCTGTGCGGTAATCTTACGGTTATGCCATTCGATATCGCAACATTCCTTGCATAGCGTTTCGGTATAAATTTTTACCACCGATGCCGATTCTTCATCGTGAACAATTGGCAACACGGCAATATCGAGAGGAGCAACACGCGGTGGCAAAATCAAACCGTCGTCATCGGAATGGGTCATAACCAGCGCACCAATCAAACGGGTTGTTACACCCCACGAAGTGGTCCAAGCGTACTCCTTTTGGCCTTTATCGCTGACAAACTCAATATGCATGGCACGAGAAAAATTTTGCCCAAGGAAATGGGAAGTTCCCAATTGCAAGGCTTTTCCGTCCTGCATCATTGCTTCTAAGGTAAAAGTATTGTCGGCACCCGGGAAACGTTCGCTGGCCGGCTTTTCGCCCACAATCACCGGAATGGCCAACTCTTCTTCGGCCACTTTACGATAAATTTCGAGCATACGCAGTGTTTCTTCCATGGCTTCTTCAGGCGTTGCATGTGCCGTATGGCCTTCTTGCCATAAGAACTCGGATGTACGTAAGAACAAGCGTGTGCGCATTTCCCAACGTACAACGTTGGCCCACTGGTTGATTAAAAGCGGCAAATCTCGATAAGATTGCACCCAACGAGAAAAGGCTTCACCGATAATGGTTTCCGAAGTCGGGCGTACAATAAGCGGTTCTTCCAAAGGCGAGCAGGGGATCAAGCGTCCTTCGTCATTTGCCTGCAAGCGCGAGTGCGTAACGATAGCACACTCTTTGGCAAATCCCTCCACATGTTTGGCCTCTTTCTCGAGATAACTAAGCGGAATAAAAAGCGGGAAATAGGCATTCTGATGCCCTGTTGCTTTAAATTTCTGGTCCAAAGACTGCTGAAGAATTTCCCAAAGACGATACCCCCAGGGCTTTATCACCATACATCCCCGCACGGGTGATGTTTCAGCCAAATCTGCGGCACGCACAACCTGTTGATACCAGTCGGCGTAATTTTCGGCACGTGTTGGTGAAATTGCAGTCTTCTTCATACTCATTGAACAAAACATTTATCAAGCAAAAGGCAATTTTTTTGTGAATAAGGTAAAGATAAACGCGAGAAGAGACTTTCTTTGGCAACTCCGAACAACAACTTTTAATTCAATACGTTAGCCCAGGTGCACAGCCTCTACCCTCCCGCAAGGACCAAAGGCCCTTGACCTGAAAATGCTTTGCATTTTATTAAAAATTCGTTTTTGTTCGGAAGCCTTTTTTTTCGCGTAAAAAGAAAGGGATTCCGGTTCAGAATTCGATGTATTAGCCCAATGAATCAAGGGTCGTACCCTTGATTCTCGCGTTTTTCTTTTTGCTGTGTTAACGGTAAAAATCAGCTTTATGGCGCACCATTTGGGTAATGTTCGTCGGTGAAAAACGATAATGCTCAATATCCTCACCGTTACTTTCGAGCAAAAACCAATAAAAACTGTCCAGGCCATAAGCTACACTCAACGTTGAAGCACCGCCAAATCGTGGATTACATTCAAGCAAATAGTAGTTTTTTGTTTGCGCTTCCTCAATGCATTGAAAAAGCACGTGGCCGTAAAATTTAAAACTTTTTGCAAAAATTTGACTTATTTCCTCGAGCACCTCATTTTTTACAACACGTGTCACCTGCGACTCACCATCCACAATATGCACACGCTCACGAACAACATTTCCTTTTAAAACCCCATGACGATCAATGTATAGGTCCACGCTGTACTCTTTTCCCTTGATATGCGGTTGAAAGATTGGCCGATCCAAATGCTTTGAGAATTCTTTCACTTCGTTGGGCAACATATCAAGGCCAAGTTTACGACTCCCGGCACCAACACATTCTTTAACGACCCATTTTTCGGATGTTTCAAAGGGAACTTTTTGAACATCAGTCCACGTTGGTATGGTTTTAAGCTCTTGTGTTTTACAAAACTCAAAGAACCTATATTTATCCAAGCAAAGCTCTACAGTAGGTAGGTCTGAAACCATAACCTTAATACCTTTGGCCGCCAAAGCTTCCTTATGCTTGGCAAAAAAACTTAATTCACCATCACGCGTTGGAATTATACTCGAAATGTTACGTCGTTGGCACTCTTCAATAAAAGATTTTATATTTTCAAGTTTTGGCAGAAGCCAAAAATTATCGATAAAGTCGCGCCCAATACAGTTCTCATTGGAATCGGCCCCAAAAATTTTAATATCGGTTCCAACCTTTTTGATTGCCTGTCGCAACGTTTTTATCAGCGGCACTTTGCCGCCCAAACTTGTCACTAAAACATTGCCAAACGCTTTTAAGCTATCCTCTCCACCCTTGGCTTTTTCGTACTCAATGATTTCGGGAATGGCCGTTTCAAGCGTATAGGTAGGACACCAACCAACTGTTTTCTTTAAGTAATCAATATTGGCCTGTGATGCCTCGTACAACCCGTCCGGTCCATTTTCGTTTTCAATCTTTGCTCTTGGGAAATATTTTCTTAAAACTTCTAAAACCTCTTTAACCTTCCGCGCACGCCCGGTTGCCAAATTTATCGGACCACAAACTTCATTTTGTGCCAATAAAAACAGCCCTCTTGCAACATCTTTGGCATAAACGTAATCAAACATTCCTTCCTCACGAAAGACTTTCAAGGGTTGATCCTTTAAAAGGCTTCGAATCCATCGTGAAATAACATCGCGTGAGCCACGGCCGTAAACGCGATAAATACGAGCCCAAACGCTTGAAAAACGGTCCCCATTAAAGTGTTCTAAAAATTCTAACTCATGCTCATGGTAACGCTTGGCTGCCCCGCATAAATTTCGGGGGTATAAGAGGCTGGATGCTTCATCTAAAATTGTTGGAACGCTGGCCGGCTCGGGGAATAAATATTGTTTCTCGTCATAAATCAAATAACTCGAAGCAAAAATAATGCGCTTTAACGCCGTAGCATTTTTTACACAATTAACCAGATGATGGCTCAGTCGCACATTGTGGTGGTCATTCTCGGCCCAAAATTCAGAGGTTTCTTCGGTGCGTTCAAAGGTTGCGGCAAGATGGAAAAAATATTCTGGGCTAAAACTCAAAACTTCTTCGGCCGTTAGGTAATTGAGATCTCCTCGCCGATATAAGATATCTTTAGCCCATGCATCCGGACGCGGTTTCAAATCTCCAACCCACACCTTGGCACCTTCCTTGTATAAAATATCTACCAGCTCACGCCCAATAACTCCCGCTCCACCACTAACCATTACGCGCTTACCTTCAAAACTTTTCATGCACCCCTAGCTTAACATCACGAAATTCGGAAGGAAATACTTTTTATGATGAGTTTTGCACAAGTGGGAACATAGTGAATTATAAATCGGAAACCCATCCTTTTACGCTAGAGACTCGGCCCCTGGATCAACAAGGAACTCGGTCCCTTGCCCCGACAATGCTTCGCATTTTAATAAAAATTCGTTTTTCTTTCGGAAGGCTCGGAAACCTTTTCTTTTTACGCAAAAAGAAAAGGTTTCCGATTTTCTCTTTCGGTTTTATTGGGAAAGTCTCGCGAAAGAATTTTCTTAAAAAGGGTTGAAAAGGTATTTTGAGCGTACATCATCTGAAAACAAAATTGCCTTCATCGTCTAGCGGCTAGGACGCCGGATTCTCATTCCGGAAACCGGGGTTCGATTCCCCGTGGAGGTGCCAAATGGTGCCTTCGCACATTTTTAGAAATGTATTCCGGGTTTAGCTTTTCCATTACACATAATAATGGCCGTGCGCGTTGTGGACAACTCGTTACACCTCATGGTATTTTAAACACCCCCAATTTCATTTTTTGCGCCACCCACGGGACTATAAAAGGCGTAAGCATCGATCAGGTAAAAAATGCCGGTGCCAATATTATTCTGGGAAACACCTATCACTTATGGCTTCAACCTGGACCCGATATAGTTGAGAAACATGGAGGGCTTCATCGTTTTTTAGGCTGGGATGGACCCATGCTAACCGATTCCGGTGGATTTCAGATTTTCAGCCTTGGGTTTGGTGGAGTAGTAAACGAAATCAAAGGTTCGCGGCAATCGGAACAAAAACGTTCTTTGATAACCCTCTCCGAAGAAGGCGCTCTATTTCGTTCCTACCTTAACGGCGCATATTGTTGGCTCACACCGGAAAGATCTATTTTAATCCAGCAAAAACTGGGCGCCGACATTATATTACCCCTAGACGAGTGTACGCCATTTAACCGAACACGCGATGAAACCGCTTTTTCAATGCAACGCAGTCACCGGTGGGAAAAAAGAAGCTTTGCGCAGTTTCAAGAAACTTACCGTGCCGATCAAGCTTTGTATGGGATCGTGCAAGGTGGGATTTACGAAGATTTAAGAAAAGAAAGCGCGGAATTCGTAAATCAACATAATTTTTTTGGTCATGCCATTGGAGGAAGTCTTGGTGGCACCAAGGAACAAATGTACAATGTTGTCGCCATGACACAAAAATACTTAAACCCGCAACGTCCCGTGCACCTTCTCGGCATTGGTGGCTTACAGGACATTATTCGCGGAGTAGATTGCGGAATTGATACCTTTGATTGTGTTCATCCTACACGTATTGCTCGACATGGGTGCGCTTTAGTTTTTGACAAAAGCAATCCGCGGGAACACATCAACCTAAAAAATCGCTGTTATACCGAGGACATTTCACCGATTGATGCCAATTGTAATTGTTATTGTTGTCGCAACTTTTCTAGAAGTTACCTCCATCATTTGTTAAAAGCCAAAGAATCTACAGCAGGCCAACTCTTAACAATACACAATATTTATTTTATGGCCCAATGGATGCAAAAAATTCGACAAGCAATTTCCACAAGCGCATGGGAAGAATTTAAAAGAGAAATCTTATAGCCGATAACTTTTTGACGCACTTGCAATCAATCCAACAATTAATTTAACAAAACTTCTTAAAAAATCTTCGACTCACCGAAGGATTACGCTTATAGCCATTAAAAATGTTATTCCTAGCATTATGCTATTTTATAACCGGGCACATTAATCATTCTGACCAAATGCAAGAAAATCCGATCATTTATGTTTACTGCGATCAAGGTGCAGGGGAAGAATGCCTGTTTCACACTTTAGCCACCCTGAAAACCATTGTTTCGGATAAATATATCATTAAAGGCATAAAATGCTCTTCGGTTATTTCTGGCAAATGGACTCGCAATGCCGCACTATTCGTCATGCCCGGAGGAGCCGACTTGCCTTATGTGAAAAAGCTTAATGGTAAAGGGAACGAGATTATTAAAAAATATGTTCAGAACGGTGGTTCTTATCTTGGAATATGCGCGGGAGCCTATTATGGTTCGGGGTTTGTAGAATTTGACAAGAAGGGCCCGCTCGAAGTCCTTGGGGCTAGAGAATTACAATTTTTCTCCGGGAAATCTATTGGTCCCGTTTTAGCTA
>CAZDSI010000006.1:12130-14529 GCA_964508215.1 uncultured Opitutales bacterium | reverse complement strand
GTACGAGCAGCAAATATTATCGTTTATGAGGGGAAAGCACAAAAAGAAATTAACTTGTTTTTTAATGGCGGCTGTGGGTTTGAGATAGGTCAAAAATTTGAGGGTGTTTCGATAGTCGGTTGGTATAAAAAGGCTAAAAATTTACCCGCTATTTTACACATTAAGTATGGCAATGGAAACGTCATTTTATCGGGAGTACATTTCGAATACGATGACAAGTTTTTGGATACCAACGACGAATTTTTAGAACCCTTAGTACCTCTTTTAAGAGCGAGCGCAAAAGATCGGCAAGAACTTACCAAAACGCTTCTGAAATTGTTAAATATAGACGTTAGACATGAATAACGTTACGTGCGAAAACAATAACCTATTCCCGAACCAGAGTTACTACGCATTCAATATGCTTCGTTTGGGGAAACATATCAAATGGTTGAACGGATGTAATACGATAATTAGGCTGCTGCTCAAGGAAGCGCTGTAAATCACGTGCCTGCGTATCGGGCGCATAGGAAATTATACAATACCTCGAGGCTGCAAGCGTGCAAGTTGAGCTAAAAATTCTTCCGCACAACCTTTTCGCGGCGGATCCATAATTACCAATGTATCCGAACCCTCAAATTTAACCTGCTTAAAGATGTTCTCGGCCTTTTCCAAAACAAAAATTCCGTTATGAATATTGTTTGCGGTAGCATTCTTACGGGCTAACTCAATCGAAGCACAATCGACTTCAACTCCAATGAAATTCTTTACCTTTGTAGCACACAATAGAGCAAAAAGCCCAACCCCACAGTAGGCATCGATAAGATATTTGGGCGTTAGTTCAGTCAAAGTCTTCTCAATGTGAGCAACAATCAACTCCAACACATAAGGATTGTTCTGAAAAAAACTTCCCGCAGGGAAGAAAAACTGCTGTCCACAAACCGTTGTTAAAGCCAAGGCGTTGGGATCTGTTAAAACTTCTTCTCCCGTATCACGTAACAAAAGTGTACCATTAACCTTTTTGCCCAAACCGGCGAATTTCTTTTGCAACCGCTCTCTTTCGGCACGCAGCCGGTCATTTATGGCCGGCGTACCTAAAACACATTGCTCAACATCCACAAGTTGGCGTGTACGACCATAGGCCAAAAAACCAATCGGGAAAATTCCCTCTCCTGAAGTTTGAAAATGTGGCGTCAATTTCGTTCGATAACCATAAATGTGCGATGAAGCACAAACCGGCTTCACCGAAACCTTTAACCGACCAATTCGCTCAAAACATTCTTGTACGTGAACTTGTTTCCAGTGAAGCTGATCCTCGTAATCCATATGCTGATATTGACAGCCACCACATTGCGTAAATAAAGGACACAAGGGATTCCGGCGTTTCTCCGATGGAGTAATGACCTCCAAGAGATCTGCTTCCGAGTAATTTTTATGGTTTTTAAATATACGGACACGAACGGTTTCCTCAGGCAATACAAATGGGACCATAACGATCCATCCATCCACACGTGCAATGCCACGGCCTTCGTTTGTAAGTTTTTCGATTTTTACAACTCGTTCTTCGTGATATTTAAACGGAGTATCAAGGTCTTTCTTCAATTAATCCCTTATATGTTAAAATCCTAGAGCTTTTCGCTTGGTAGCGAAATTTCAACGGGCACATCTTTATCGTAGTCTACCCCCTTGAGCCCAAAACCAAAAAGTCTTAAAAAGTTTTCCTGATAGGCCGAAAAATCGGCAAGGTCCTTCAAGCTTTCGGTCGTTATGTTTGGCCAAAGTTTTTTAACTTCCGATTGAACATCGGCCCGCATTTCAAGATCATCCAAGCGCACACAAACAGGACTATCTTGCTTCAGCTTACCGTTGTTTGAAAAAAGCCCCTTCCAAAGACGATACATTTGTTGAACGCAATCCTCGTGAAGTCCCTTGTCCCGCATGACTTTAATCAGTATCGACAAATATAACGGTACCACCGGGATAGCAGAACTGGCCTGCGTAACAACCGCTTTGTTTACCGAAACAAGAGCCTTACCCTTATAGTTTTGTTCTAAAAATGTATTTAGATTTTTGGCTGTTTCTAGCAAATGTTCTTTGGCACGACCAATCGTACCGTCACGATAAATAGGCCATGTTATTTCAGGGCCAATATAAGAATAGGCAATCGTTTGTATTTTTTCGGCCAACAATCCTTCTTCAGCCAAACCTTTTATCCATAAATCCCAATCTTCGCCACCCATAACTTTAATGGTATCTGAGACTTCGTTTTCGGCAGCAGGTTCGAGTGTTATCTCGAAAACCTTTGCATGGTCGGTGTCTAAAGTTTTACCTGAAAAACTTTTTCCAATAGGCTTTAAAACGGACTTATAAACATTACCCGCAGCATCGGTACGACGAGGGGCGGCTAAACTGTAGATAAC
>CAZDSI010000006.1:474-12094 GCA_964508215.1 uncultured Opitutales bacterium | reverse complement strand
GACTGGAGTTCAGACGTGTGCTCTTCCGATCTACAGAATAAGCTTTTAATCCTGCCTCCGCAGCGGCTTTTTCAAAAGCGACCGAATTATACCAGCCCGCCGAAGCCGGTTTATCGCCAGATCCAGGTCTTTCAAAAAACACACCAAAAGTTTCCGCTCCACCACCAAAAGCTGACACAATACGTGTTGCTAAACCATAACCCGTCGAGGCACCTAGAATAAGAACCTTTTTAGGCCCCTGGGCAATTGTTTGTTGTGATTTAACGTAATGGACCTGATCACGAATATGCGCTTCGCATCCTTCGGGATGAGCTGTTATACAAACAAATCCTCTAACCTTTGGCTTAATAATCATGCATAACAGGATGATAAATACCTTCGGGGGGTCAAAAAAAATTTTAAAAAACCTTTTTAAAAAAATTTTTTCCTTTTAGTGTTTAAGGTTATGAACATAGGTACAAAGATCGAAAAGGCGCTCAACGAACAAATCAACCAAGAATTTACGGCCGGATATATCTATTTGGGTATGGCCGCGTGGTTTGATTCTACGGTTTTTTCTGGTTTTGCAAAATGGATGCATCAGCAAAGCAAGGAAGAATTTAACCATGCCATGAAAGTTTACGATTACATCTACAACCGTAATGGTCGCGTTGATCTATTACCAATTGCCAAGGCTGAATGTAATTATAATTCACCACTCGAAGTATTTGAGTACGGTTTAAAATTGGAAAGAATGACAACGGAAAACTTATATGCTTTGTGCCGTTTGGCCGAAGAAGAAAAAGATTATACCACGAAAGGATTTTTAGATTGGTTTGTAAAAGAACAAATCGAAGAAGAGAAAAGTTTTTCAACCATGATCGACAAATTAAAGATTTGTGGCGATTCCATGCCCATACTCTTTAAGCTTGATGCCGAAGCCGCAAACCGCGATTCATAAGCCTTACCATGAGACGAGAACAAGATGGTCTAGGGGAGGTTGAAATTCCCGAAAACGCATTATACGGAATTGCCACACAACGTGCAATAAGCAATTTTGATGTAAGCGGATATCGGTTACCCGAGAAGTTTATATGCTCTTTGGCTTGGCTAAAATATGCCTGCGCAATGGCCAACCAAAGACTTGAGCGAATTACGGCACCCAAAGCTGAAGCCATTCAAAAGGCTGCTATGGAAGTTGTCGAAGGGCGATGGGAAAACGCGTTCCCCATAGACGTTTTTCAAACGGGCTCAGGCACCTCCTCCAATATGAATATGAATGAGGTCTTGGCCAATCGTGCCGCTCAAATCTTAGGTCATCCCATCGGTAAAAAGTACCCTGTTCACCCCAACGATGATTGCAATTGCGGGCAATCTTCCAACGACGTTATTCCAACAGCCTCAAACATGGCCGTTATAAAGGGTGTCAAGGAAATGCTAATACCTGCCCTTGAAAACTGTTATCGTGTGCTTTCAGAAAAGGCTAAAAATTGGGGGAAAATCCAAAAACTAGGTCGTACTCATCTCATGGATGCGGTTCCACTCAGCCTGGGTGAGGAGTTTTCGGCCTACGCCTATCAAATTCAAAAAGGTATTGTTAAAATAAAGCGAGCTCTCGAGCCTTTATATGAACTCCCTATCGGAGGCACAGCCGTCGGAAACGGAATAAATACACATCCCGAATTTGGCTCTCAAGTTGTATCGATCCTTAACGAAAAACTTAAGGAAAATTTTGTTGTAAGCCCCAATCGCTTTGAAGGACAAGCAACCAGAGATGACTATGTCTTTTTAGTCGGCGCAATCGATACCGTATGCACCAGCCTGTTTAAAATAGCTAGCGATATACGCTGGATGAGTTCCGGCCCTCGCTCTGGACTAAACGAGCTCTTACTGCCTGCTTTGCAGCCCGGCTCTTCGTGCATGCCCGGAAAAATTAATCCGGTCTTGTGTGAAACCTTAATACAAATTCTATTTTTTGTCCAAGGCAATGGAGACAACATCCGTCGATGCGCAATGTTGACAAGCCAATTTCAGTTAAATACCGCTTCTACAAGCCTTGTTTATACACTATTTGAATCTATTCGAGTGCTCTCTAACGGAATCCAAAAGTTTACCAACATTTACTTAAAGCAATTAAAACCAAATATCGAGCGGCTACAAAAAAACATCCAAGAATCGCTTTGTTTGGCTACCGCTTGTGTTCCTTTTATCGGATACGATAAAGCCACGGCTTTTGCTCAAAAAGCGGCTCGTTTGGGCTGTACATTAAAGGAAGTCTTGCAAGAAGAAAACAAGGTAACACCTTCTCTACAACTTCAACAAGCACTAGAAGTTATTGTTTAAGACCATTTTTTACCTATTCTTTTTTTTCACTGAACCTCGGGTGTAATACCTGAGGTTCAGTGTTTTCATCCAGGTTAAATTTTAGAATAACCAACGGAATATTAGCTTCTCATTTCATTACCCATTTTAATTTTTGGCCAAAGAAATGCGTTCGTCGGATAGTAAGTTCATTTCTACATCTGGTAAACCTTCCGGTGTGTCTTCTGTGCTAGGGTTTGAGGGCATTACCTTTCCTCGAGGTAAAGAGCACAGGATACCTCCAGCTTGACTATAAGGAACAATATTTTTTGTGGCCAAACGGTGTTGTTCTCCACGCTCCAACGCCAGACTTAAACGCACGGAAGGCATTGTTGGGTTAAATCCATATGAAAGCGTTGTCTGCCCTTTCTTATACTTCGGGCGAAGACTGCCATAGTGTTGCAGAGCTACGAAATTTCCAATACCGCCCATAAGATTGAAAGCTTTTTGGTACGATATAATGGCACGAATCTTGTCAATTCGTCGCATGATCCACCAATAATCTTGATGGGCTTTCAAATAATACTGATATCCATCGGTAAGGTGCGTAACGATTTGGTCTAAATTGGTGAGGTATTCTTGTTGCCCATTGGCTTTAAAGCCTCTCGACAGTAAACATCGAACATCATCAATAGCTAAATGCCCAACATGCCTAAACCCGGTTTCGACCCCAAACAAACCTTGCAAGAAAAGGTTCAAGAGCCACTTGCTTTCATACTTTTGCCCTAGGCAAGCATAGGTTACGATATCAAAAACACTGGAATGCCTTACAATATTATCTTTGCCAACAATCCGATAGTACAATTGCTTGGTTGTATCATCGCCAACAACATTCGGACCCGATAGAGCATACAAAAAAAAGTGAGGGCTGCTTATATTGCTGAAGCCTTTTCCAAATATTCTTGGCCCCCAATGGCTTATAATATCCAACGAGGCCGGTTGCACGACCCCAGCCCCTTGGCTATGACCTGTAATCACAACAACAAGACGATGCCTCTCTTCGAAAGGAATTAAAGACAACATTTCGCCGATATCCCCAAAAAGTGAAAGTTTAAGAGACAAATACTTTTCTAAATAACCTGTATGAAAGGTAGCATCGTATCCTAAAAATTTGTATGGGAAGGCCATTTTCCCGCTGTTCCAATTTGTCAACCAACTGGGGCCAGCATGTCCTTTCAGTGCTTGGAAGCGATTCCCCTGCGATCCTCTAAAAACGATCATAAGAATCGGTGGAGTTGTTTCTGTTGCTTGCTTTAGTGCAACAAACCCAGCATAATCGATTTCTTTTTGTGGTGGACAAAAACAGCACGTTAATAATCCTCCAAGCGAATTGGCTCCATGAGTACCGATGAAAGGTCGATGACAAAACCACTCTCTTTGCCTGTCATTTTTAAAACGCCAGCACATATTGTTTTCAATTAAACGCAAATTTAGATAATCGTATTCATTGCGTCCACGGCTGCTTACATTATAGCTCCGTTGAATAAGCGCATGAAGTTCATGCAAAAACTTTTTATCAAACAAAGGATTTAGATACTTTTTATTTTCGTAAGTTTGAATCAACGGGCCGTTGATAACCGGTACAAAGGCAAACGCTAAGGTTTGCGATATCAATAGACAAAGCATAGCCGTCTTTTTGAAGTTTAACCAATTCATGTTCCTGTAGAACGGCTACTTGATATGAAAATTTAGTAAAAATTTCAGCGATTATTATATTGGGATGTTATGGAGTCATAACGTTATAGAGGCGAACTATCCATGTAAGTATAAAATGGGAATTTAGCCTAAAGAAAACGGCCTTTTACCTTTATAAAGCAGGGAATTTTGATAATTCCATTCAACATATTTACGTTCGCCTGGTTGCTTGTTGCCTTTCTCGTAAAGCACCGAAGCAATTCAATATTTTCTCCGGTTTTTACCCTACTTATGATAACAAACAATGGATTTAGCAAATTTTTGGTGGCTTATACAAATTTATCTACATCAAATTAATTATCTGTATCACTTTCGGCCTTTACCGTTTCAAGCGAATAACTAGACTCAGATAATATTTTGCGAAGCTGTACGATCTGATATGGCTTCAGCATTTTAGATTTTGTCAGAACAACAAGCCGAGAACCTCCTTCCAAAGAATCTGTTTCTTCTGCTGAAGAATCGGAAGATTCTGTTAAAGAGGCATCGCTAGAATCAGCGTGCTAAGCCGGCAACCGCGCGATATGGTATGTCGCACCATTAAGCTGAATACGATCGCACGCCGTATCAAACGACGGAATATGTGCCGTCACATGCGAGCCTCGGCCGGGTGAATATCTCCCACCCAAAGCAATTACGAGTTTTTTGGCTTGGGACGTTCTAACGGGTTTCCCCGAAAATTCCATAATCATCTTAAATATTTCAAAATCTGTTTTGCGTAACCTAACACAAAAATTTTCATCCGTTTGGATGGTTTCCTGCGTTTCTCCCCCTTTCATTTCAAGCAAGTGAAATACAGCTTCTTCTTCAGACACCTGACTAGCCCTTTTTTGGGCTCTAAGCTTAGCTTTTCGCTCTCTTTCTTCTACCATTTGTTGGCAGTCTAGCTTTGTTAGCCTTTCGGGTACAAAAAACTGTTCAAGCCTTGCTAGATTTTGTTGCTCAAAAGTTTCTTGACTTGGTTCCCTTTCGCTAGGTTGTGCCAAACCTATCGTTGTGGTAGTGGTAGTGTGCGAATGGATTGGATCGAACTGTGATTGGAGCTGCAACGCAAGGTCTTCTCTTCCAATCCAGATAAAAAACTGTACAAGCGATTGTTGCAACCATTCCCTTGAAAAGGAGAATAATGGTTGTGCTCTACTTCCTTTTTTCCCAATCGAGAAGTTTGTATTCCCGTGCGTAAAACTGGCAAGCTTTTGAACCATTTCTGGCTCTGGTGAATTATCACAAACAAAACGAATTAAAAATATAATATTTCCCGATAAAAATTCTAAAGCTTTGGCATCACCACTACTCGATGAAAATGCCTGTAAACAAGCACAAAGAGAGTGTCTTCGAAGACTTAAACACAAACTTTCACAGGCTAACCGAATCCAACATATTAGCCCACCACGGGTCTCGCTTTTAATCCAACGGTAGGTATTACTTAGTAAGGAAACATTCAAATCTGAACTTGATCCTAAAATATTTAACAATTCAGCCAAAGCATCGTACGTACCTCTTCTATACGCATTATCAGGCAATTCCCTAAGTTGGGCCTCCAAGAACCGTGCGTATGTTTGTTTGCACCTTATGTCACTCTTTAAAATTTTTCCAAAATCGTTAAGTTCTTGGCCCAGCCTTCTAAATTCCTTATCTTCTTTGCTTACTTCATGATAATTTTCACTGGTTAGCACACCTTCTATCTTAGGAAGAGGCTCTTTCTCTCTGTTGCACATCCTGTGGAAGTCTTTTTGTTTATGCCATAAGAAATCAGCATGGCGAAAACATAGGTCACTGATTTCAGAGAAAGCAGTTAAATTAAATCTAAGCAGTCGCGAAAACACAAAAAAATCAAAAGGTTGATTCGATCCTTGTATGCGCTCTAATATATTTGGCACGATTTTAGGCAAGCGTAAGTTAGGAATAATAGAGGCAATAAGAGGGTCTTCATGCGCGCTAAAAGAACTTAATTCGTAAATTATTTTTGCCGATAACTTTCCTATCAACGAACTATCGCCCGTATAGCGTTGGTTTATTTTAGCGTGGCAATCTACTACCAAGCCTACCAACCTTGAGTGAAATTCTTCTTTTGTTGTGCTTGTTACTGCTGCGCTATAAACAAGATGTTTAACAATGGCTCTAAAACTTAGTTCCTGTGCACAAAGTGGCCTAAAACCAAAAGCCTCACAAGCAATCTTATATATGGCAGCAATTTCGTGAGCAATGGCTTCATCATAACGTTGTTTAGTAAAATGGGCTTGTTCATCTGATAGAAGCCCCATCCAGGCCAGTCCTACAGCATTCCGCATATATGGTAATACCATATCTCGCCATACTATCAAACCTAGCCTTGTGGATATTGTTAAATTTGTATTCTCACGTTTGAAAGCCTCCCAAACTAGTCTGTGCAACTCTGCATAACGTCGACGAAATATTTTATCGCAAATATCGAAGCAAGAAATTGTAGCTCGGTTTTGTACAAAACTTCCAAGCTCCTGTATTTCGCTTGTAATACCAAGTAATTCTTCTTTCCAAGCAAAAGAAGAAAAAATAGGCATAAAAAAAACAATAAAAAGAAGAAAGTTTCTAGCAGTAAAGCACATAAAGATTCGACATTGACAAAAAACGGGACAGTATTTTTTTCTTATGTCAACAAAATTTCCATGTAAGAGTTAAGAATGTTGAGCAGCATAATTCCTTCTTACACAAAAACATATAATGAAAAAAGTTTTTAGGCCCTTATCGGTGACATAAGGTGCATACCACATAATGACTAAAAAATAAAAAACCTTGACTTTTATTTGAAACACTTATCAACTTTAAAAATTGAAAGTTGCAGGGTGGAGCAGCCTGGTAGCTCGTCAGGCTCATAACCTGAAGGTCCCCGGTTCAAATCCGGGCCCTGCACCCAATTAAAATTTAGACCGTTTTAACAGGGCGGTTTTTTTATTTTTTAAAGAATTTTAATCCCCGCTCCACTTAACCATTTATACCGTAGGTCACATCCTGTAAATAAACAATCACTTTGCCGATTGAATCAAAATCATCTGTTTTACTTGAATACCAAACACTCACCGGATAGGCCCTAACCTGCTCGCAGTCTTGTAAGGTTGCAAAAAACATTCCAGTTGCTTTAAAATTAACCGTATCTTTTGTTATTTTAACAATTTCAATTAAGTTAATTTGCACAATCTCAATACAGCAAGAACCAACCAACTGATGCAAAAACTCTTTCTTGTGAGCACAAAGAACTTTTTTGCAAACGACAAATGTATTTTTCGGTATCTATTTTTAGTTTTTTAACAAATGCTACAAAGGTAACAAAACCACTAAGGCATGTTTCAAAAATTTCCTCAAACCGTTTATTCTTTTCATTATAATAAGGTGGCAAAATATGGACGTAATTGTTTATTTGGCTTAAAGCATCGTTCAATAGTTTAAGTTTTTCTTTTAAATCTCGTTTTGCCTCTTCGGTCAAACTTACTTCGGGGGAAATCTTTTCGCAAACTGCATAGTACAAGCGATCGAGCCAGGAAATTTTTCGCTTTTTTGCCCTGTACCATTTAGTCTTTTTTATCTCCTTATCGGGTGCCAAAGATTTTAGTAAAAGATCTCTTAAGTTTCTTAGATCTAGAGCCAAATAGCTCTTCCTATTTCGACAACGACTTTTATAAGTTTCCTCCAACCCCCTGATAATGTTTTTTAGCAAATTAAATGTTGCCAACGGTAAAAACTCCTCCAGCCCTTTTAAAGCTTGGCTAAGTTCGCTTATTTTACCGCACATACACTGTGATTAAGAAGCATAATCTAAGCCAAACATTGCATTTATAAGACTATGCAGATACCCAGCTAGCTAGGCTTAAAAAGATGAAATAAAAACCCAACTAAACAGAAATATCGGGTCGACACCTCAAGGCTGAAGCCTCTTGGGCAAAACTCAGAACAGCAAAACAAATATCAAAGCCAAATTATACTGCAGAACTTAAAATTTTGAAGAAATAAACATCAAATACAGATTTTATACTTTTTTTTATTGCCTTTTATAACAAAAAAAATAGTTCATTGGTCGAAAAAACGAACACACTACATGAACACCACACACGAATTCTTTGAATCTTTATTATCAACCAACCAAGAATGGTTTTCGCCTAAAGAGGTTGCCGCTATCATTGGCAAAAGCGATCAATATGTTCGAGACTGCTTTGAAAACCAAAAAATACTCGGCCATGTGCTAAACGGGAAAGCAATCAGAGGACAAGAAAAACGCCACTCCTATCAAATTCATCGGCATGGGGTCCTCTTATTTCTACTTGAAACCGCCAACTATGAACCTTCCGATTTTGCAAAACGCCTTAAAAGATTGCTAAAATTCTGCCATCACCAGCAATTGTTGGAAATATTTGAATTTTTAAAACAACTGATCGCTGTTGAACCAAAGGCAGTATAATTTTGTAAGGTTGTGCAGGTATAAAAAAATATCTGGTATAGCCTTTTGTTATATTTCACAGGGATTGTCATTAGGCCCTTATCGTACGAGCTAACTATAAAATAATACCCCTTTGATTTTAACTTTAAAACTTAAGGTGATATAGTTCGCACACAAACCTTAGTTATCTATAAGACCTTATAACCCAAAACCAAAATTAGAAGCACATCTCCTTTTTATTTCATTCAACATTCAAGAAAAATTAGTCTTTTCTGGTCCTTAACCGCCAAAGGCAATACTTTTTTATTTGCAGCGTTAGTTTTTTAGCCTATAATAAGAAGCCATCAAAGGGGGATGTGTAATTTGATGAAAATAATTGAAACATACTGAGTGTTTTCGTCGCGCATAGCGAACGTGGCTCTTTAGAAACCGAGCCGCCAAATATAAGTTGCAATAATGCTGATTTGAGGAAGGTCGCGCCTTTTCTGTCGACGATAGGCAATGTCACGCGTGAGATGAATAATTTCACGTATTTACTCAGTAAAATTAAGAAGATTAATAAACGTCGATTAGAAAGAGTTAAAACTTTCCATAACCCATAAAAATACGAAACACGATGAAATCATCTAGCCAATGCCTACAAAAAGGACACGTATATTATTTCTATCGCCCAAAAACCGAACATACAAAGGCAAGAACAATGGATGACGTTCAACGTTTTTTTATGATCTTAAGACCAGCCGATGAAAAAGATTATATCTTGCTTATCGTTGGCCAAAAACGTATGCCAGAAGCTTCACCTTATTTTGCTTTTGTCGACAAAGTAGCGAATAGTACCCAACTCATTAAATCGCTCGGTGAATACCAATACGATACTAAAACCCGAGGCAAAAAAACAAACTCCTTCGCTCGGTGTGTGGGAAAAGGTAAATACCTAATTGCCGAACACAAAAACCATATCCATTTTCTTTATCAGCTCGAAGCACCTTCGAATCCAGGCGAAATACAAAAAGAGTTTCATGTAAAAACATCGGGAGATTTCCTGTTAAGCGTAAAAAATCCCGAAACCAAAACATCTTCCAAAGGCGTTGGCTTGATCGGCAAACAAAAGGCCAAATTCCCTGACGAATTACAGGAAAAATTCAAAGGCCAAAACTTCATCCCTTTAACCCCAACACAGTTTCTGAATTACGAAGTGGCGGAATTGTTATTCATTGGACAGGAAAAGCAAAATTTGCTCGAACAAGAACAACAGCTAAGCGCCTGTTTATCGAAACTCCCTGAAGACACTTTTATGCAAGAATTTGTTCAAATGGAACCACCACAAAGTTTAGAACCCATGAAACAAAAGAAATGGCAATAGCATGTTTTGAATGGTTATGGAACATTATAATAAAAACTCCAACAAAAATTTCACAACCGAACGGCTAAAAATGGTCTAGCTACAAATTAAAGCAAGGGGCATTCAAGATAAAAGGGTTTTGCAAGCCATGAAAAGAGTGCCGCGTCACTGCTTTGTGCCCGAATACCTAACCTCACATGCTTATGAAGATTCGGCCCTTGGCATTGGATATGAACAAACCATCTCTCAGCCCTATATTGTAGCATTTATGACCGAAGCCGCAGGCCTTTGTCCGCAAGACAAAGTACTCGAAATTGGTACCGGCAGTGGTTATCAAGCCGCTATATTGGCCTGTATTTGTAAAACGGTATTCACCATAGAACTCATTGCTCCGTTAATGGAAAGAGCGGTAAAAGTTTTTCGTCGACTTCACTACGATAATATCCATACAAAAATCGAGAATGGTTACAAGGGATGGCCGGAAGAAGCTCCTTTTGATTGTATTATAATTACGGCCGCCCCTCAACAAATGCCCAAATCGCTTATAGAACAGCTGAAACCAAACGGAAAAATGATTGTTCCCGTGGGATCTCTTGTACACCAAATGTTACTCAAGATCATTAAAACACCAGAAGGCTACATTGAACGACAATTATTACCCGTACGATTTGTTCCTATGGTTAATACCACAACCGATTAGCTTTGTAAAAAATACTTTGGATAAGCTTACTTAAAAGCTAAAAAAAATCTATCGAGACACCGATGAATTTTTTGCCAGCAAGCACACAACTTGTGTGGCAACCGCATCGTTGCGGCCTACAGCATCTTGGCCTTCATTTGTTTTTGCTTTTAGCCCAACACAGTCCACGGGTAAATTTAATAAACGACTTAAATTTTGCCGAATAAGATCCCTATAGGGAGCTATTTTGGGTTTTTCTAAACATATGATGGTATCGACATTTATAACTCTAAATCCCTCCGCTTTTACTTTTTGCAAAACCTCTATAACAAAATTTTCTGAACACATATTTTTATATTTGCTATCCGTATCCGGAAACAAACAACCGATATCGGGCAACCCCGCAGCCCCCAACAAAGCATCACACAAAGCATGTAAAAGGCAGTCGCCATCCGAATGTGCCTTGGTTCCTTTAGGAAAGTTTATTTTCACACCACCGAGTACAAAAGGCAAATTTTCCTCCAGGATATGAAGGTCACATCCTATCCCGATGCGAAAAGAAAAAGGATCCATTAATTCCGCCATTCTAACAATCGATAACGTCGATAAAAAATAGCTGTCCTGGTAATTAAATCGAGAAAAATCAACTGGAGAAATACAACCGAATTAAGGCCCCACCGCCCAATCAACAGATACATCGGTAATAAAGCAATCAACCAAAAGCATAAAACATTTATGGTCATCGTAAAGCGTGCCCGACCAACCGCCAACCAAAAGCTTTGTCCGACCATCCAAAGCGTCTCGAAAAAGAACACCAGCCAAGACCAAAAAAGCAATTTCCGCGTTTGTAAGATAAAGTCACCATCCTTCATAAAGCTTTCGTCTACAAAACATCTTACAACGGGTAAGGGAATTAAAATCATTAATAAAAACGTTAAAATAACAAAAAAACTCCCCAATTTAACGGCATTCCAAAGCACATTATCAATATGACTAAACTTTTTTGCGCCCAGAAAATTGGAAGCGCTTGCTCCAACGCCTTTACCAATCCCCTCAATAATAAACCAAAAAAACACATAAAAAGAATGTGCAATCCCATAGGCCACCAAATGAGCTTTTGAAATTTTCACAGCCAATATTTGGTAAGCAAAAGCCCATC
>CAZDSI010000006.1:0-447 GCA_964508215.1 uncultured Opitutales bacterium | reverse complement strand
AACTGTTCGGAATACCTAGTTTCAAACATTGACGTAATAAAGGAATTGAAAAACTAAAATGTCGAACACCAAATCGCTCACGATATCGTTTCCGCAAAAAGAGCGTTAAGAAGATAGCACACCCTAACAATTGAGAAAGTCCTGTCGCATAAGCGGCCCCATGAATACCCATCGGCTTCAAACCAATTCCGCCAAATACAAACCAAATGTCCAAAAAGATATTTAGGAGATTCTCACATATTAAAACAAAGGGGACCCATTTTGTTTCACCACGACCAACAAAGAAAGAGCCAATAGCACCAAACCCAATAAGTTCAAAAGGATAAAAAAATATTAAGATTCGCAAGTAAGGAATCCCCAACATCTTTACATTGTCTGCCAACAAATAATGGACATAATAAAATACAAGCGCTAAAAAAACAAAACACATCACGCCAAGAGAAATCA
>CAZDSI010000005.1:41057-45266 GCA_964508215.1 uncultured Opitutales bacterium | reverse complement strand
TTTTACTACATATTCATTCGCTAAACTAAACTTAAACCGAAAAAAACCTAAAAACACTCGGTCAACTTCAACAAGCCTTCCAGCCTTATCAGTCCTTACCAAAAGAGATGTTTTCATTTTATCTTCTTCCAATCCATGATGTTGGTGGAGATTTTTTAAACGTTTTCTGTGATAACGGTGAAGATTTTTTAGCCATTGTCGGTGATGTTTCAGGCCATAACCTTGAATCGGCATTTATTTCCGCATATTTTCAAGGATTTATTCGCGGTATGTTGGAAAAAGAAAAAAACATTCACCTTATTTTAGAAACCTTTAATTCTATTCTTATTCGAGAATGGCGAAAGACCAACGTAATTTTACCACTACCACAATCTTTGTCTCTATGCTTATTAAAAGGTAATATTTCTAAAAACGAATGGTATTTTATTAATTGCGGATTCCCCAATATTCTCATTATTCAAGCCGATGGGAAGGTACAAAAACTAGCTTACAACAGTTATCCCTTGGGTTGGTTTGAAGACGAAATACCGTCTTTTTCTCGAATCGAAACAAGCAAGGCCGTTTTGCTTTACGCTTGTACCGATGGATTGTTCGATTATGCCTTGCAGCAGGATATAAATGAACTTGCCTTTATCTACCTTTTATTACAAACTAAGCCTCGGCTTTTGGCCACGAGGGCATCCGATGATATTTTAGCTATGCAGATAAATCTAGAACCCCATGTTTCAACGGAGTCACTTTTGATTCCCATTTTTGAGCGTACCTATCAGGGAAACAACGCTTATTACATTGACCAATATCAAGATCAGGTGGCAAAAAATTTGCAGCTTATTTTTCCCCATATTGGAGAAGAAAAAATGAATCATATTCTGGTTTGCGTACGTGAAGCCTTGCTAAACGCCTTTCTTCACGGCTGTAAAAATTTACAAACCGAAAAATGTATGTTGCGTATAGGCTATACGAAAAGCAAAGGTAAATTGGTCTTTACGGTCAGCGATCCCGGGATGGGACACGATTTCAGTCCACAGATTGTCCATGGTGAGCTTTTTGCTCGCCCCGAAGACAATCATTTAGGGTTGGCGATCATTAACAACTTAAGCCAAAATATGCGCTTCGCTGAAGGCGGTGCAACAATTTCATTTGACTTTTCTCTGACTTTAACCGAACGTGAACCATCAACTGACTTTTCCAAGGTTATCGAAAATGATTAAAAAATTAAAAAACGCATTTATCTCTGGGATATTTGTATTACTTCCGCTTTATGTAACCTATATCGTAATACGATTCTTACTTGAAAATGTTGGCGAACCCGCCAGTCAATTGTTCTTTGGGCATTTACCTTTTGTTAAAGACCTAAATGGCTGGTTTGGCATAATATTAAGCACAATATCGATTTTATTTGTTGTTTTCTTTATTATGTTTTGCGGCTGGCTATCCAACTATTTTTTGGGAAAGTTTTTCATTGGGCTTGCCGAACGGATTATACAAAAAATTCCTTTAATCAGTGCCGTACACAAAACGGTTAAACAGATTGTTGATACTTTTGGGCAAGACCAGAAGGCTGTTTTTAGACAAGCCGTCCTTGTTCAATTTCCGCGAGATGGCTTGTATTCTATTGGTTTTTTGACCAATACGGCAAAAGGAGAAGTACAAGAGAAAACAAAAGAAGAGGTTGTAAATATTTTCATTCCAACTACCCCAAATCCAACAACAGGGTTTCTGGTGATGGCCCCCAAAGAACAAGTCGTTTATCTTGATATGAGCGTTGGAGAAGCAATGAAAGCTATCATATCGGGAGGAGCGGTTATACCAACAACTCCGGACACCAAAACAATCCAAGAGGAACCCCAAACGCATTAATTTTTATTGCTTTGTGGTTGAAAATTTCTAATCCTTAATTTTTATCTTAATTTTATGCCAAGAGAACATGTTATTATTGAGTGCACAGAAGCAAGAAAAGAAGGCGTTCCACCGTCACGGTACATGACTTGCCGTAATAAGAAGACGCAGCAAGAAAAAGTTGAAAAAATGAAATACAACAAATTCTTGAAGCGTCATACTTTGCATCGCGAAATTAAAGATAAATAACACTCGCTCAAGCAATTTTATTATCAAGTTCCTGTAACAATAGGATTGGATTGTACAGGAACTTATTTTTTGCTAAAAACTTTCATGAGCCAGGAGAAATTGCTCATTTTTGATTGCGATGGAGTTTTGATTGACAGTGAAATTATATCTAGTCGAATAGAGGCAGAGCATTTAACTAAGCTGGGATACCCCATTAGCACCGAAGAGAGTATACGTCGTTTTACGGGAATAAGTGTTACAAGTGTCCAAGATATTATATTTCGAGAGGAAGGACTTACTTTACCCAATAATTTTTTTGAGCTCACAAATGCGGCTATTCAAAAAGCATTTGAAACGGAATTACAGCCACTCATAAAATCTGTCTTAGAATTTTTTACTAAAGAAGTTAAAGTAAAAAAATGCATAGCCAGCAGCAGTAATCGCGGTCGAATTATCAAAGCTTTAAAAAATACAGAGCAAAATAAATTTTTTAAACGACAACACATTTTTACTGCTTCTCAAGTTGAGCGCGGTAAACCGGCACCCGATCTATTTCTCTTTAGCGCTAACCGAATGTGTTGCGCCCCAGAAAACTGTATAGTAATCGAAGACAGCCCATCTGGCATCCAAGCTGCTTTAACTGCAGGACTGGCCGTTGTCGGATTTATGGGTGGCAAGCACACACAAGTTCCGGGGTATAAAGAACGTATTTTGAATTTTAAGGTTCCGGTGGTTTCAAATGCCACAGAGTTGCTCAATTATCTTAAAAAATTTTTTGAATTTTAAAAAATTACGGCTTCTATTGTTTAAGTACTATTCGTCCGCAAAGGCATTAATTCCGTAAGATAAAAAAACGTTTTTTCGATTCCTCGTCTTTGAATTTATACCCGGTAATGTTAAAAGGATGACAAATTTTATTGACCTCTGGAATGGTACATTTAGTTGTTTTTAATGTTCCATGCCGAGATAGCTCAGTTGGTAGAGCAACGCATTCGTAATGCGTGGGTCGTGGGTTCAAGTCCCATTCTCGGCTCCAGGTTCAAATTTATTTTTACGCATATGTCACAACATCCAAGTTTTCGTCTCACGGGAGGAAGCGCAGCCGGCAAACGTAACGTATTGAAACGTTTTGAACGTATGGAGCTTTTAAAGAAACGCGGCCAATGGAAAAACGGCCAAAGCCTTTTAGGTTTGCGCAAAACAAAGCCCTGAGAATAATCTACAGCTTTGTTCTCTTTAAGTTTGGGTTGAGAGAGGTTTATCCGCCCTGGCTTTTTAGGGATTTTTATCCACAAAGTTCCATCTGATGGAGAGCCTATAACTTTAAGGCTCTAAAGATGGGCTGTCTTTTGTGTCTAAGATTTTTTGTCGTTTTTTTAACTTAAGAAGCTAATTTTTTGATAAATATTGGAGCAAATTTACTTGTTCAGTATTTAACCAATTCAAAATCGTTACTACTGTCGTTAAGTGTAAACAAATTACCAGAATGTAACTCGAAATACCATCCGTGAATAAACAGCTCTTTTTTCATCAGTTTTTCGAGAACAAATGGAAAAGTTATTAAGTTCTTCAAAGACTGTTGTATTGCTTTTTTTTCAAGTATTTGAAGTTTTTCCTCATTCGAAGCCTCCGCATGATGCTGTAATACCCATTTTTTAACGGGTTCCATCCAAGACATCCATTTTGCAATAAAGGATGTTGGCTCAGCAAAGGTATTTTCTAAGAGTGCCTTAATACCACCACAACGACTGTGCCCCAATATAATAATATGATGTACTTTTAGGTAAGAAATGGCAAATTCAAGAGCCGCACTCGTACCGTGCGAAAAAGATCGGTCATCCTCATACGGGGGTACGATGTTCGCAACATTTCGGACGACAAATATATCCCCAGGACGCGTATTAAACAAAAGGGTAGGGTCTACCCGAGAATCCGAACATGCAATAACCATTATTTTCGGGTTGTGCACGACTGGGTTAAAGTTATTTGTCCTATTTTTGTTATAGTATTGGTTTTGAAATTTTTTAAAACCACTCAGCAACGAAAGAATGTCTTTAGGCATCTTTAAATTCCTGGGTTGCCGTTGTTGCCGGCGCTACGGCTCCTTCATAGGTACAAGCGGCTTGATGAGAAACAATAAAC
>CAZDSI010000005.1:37468-41047 GCA_964508215.1 uncultured Opitutales bacterium | reverse complement strand
TAATTTCGTCACGGGCATCTTCCAATACGTAATGGCCTGCATTCGGAAACAATTTTGTTTGTGCTTGCCCAAATATTTGTTGCCAACGCCTTAAAAATTCACCGTTGAAGCAAAAATCCTTATTTCCCCAGGCAATTAAAATAGGCTTATAGGTAAGCACCCACAGATTCTCTTCTATCTTTTGGAGAATATCGTAACTCGGGTGTTCGGGGCTCATGGGAATATCTTGAACAAAGGCATTAACGGCCACACGTTCCCGGATACGTTGGTAGGGAAAAATATAACCTTCTTTAACTTCTTTAGAAAGTGCTTTTTTCGTTGCCATCCACGTTGCACCACGTACAAATGCATTGCAAACCTTCACCAAAAATGGTCCAAACAGAGGCAAACGGCAAGCTGCAATTCTGAGGGGTATAGACGGTGACAAAAACGCCGCCGAATTTAAAATAACCATACTTTTTACACGTGACGGCCAACGTACGGCAATTCCCATTCCAATGGCACCTCCCCAATCGTGTACAATTAAATGGAATCGCCCAATTTTTAGATTCTCCAGCCATGAAATTGTGTTTTCAATATGCGTTTGGAGGCTGTAAGGATATTTTAAAGGTTTTTCCGAAAGTCCGCATCCAATATGATCGGGAACCAAACAACGCCCGTATGGACTAAGTTCTTTTATTAAATTCCTGAAATAAAAAGACCAGGTTGGATTACCATGCAACATGACAATCGGCTCGCCAATGCCTTCATCGATATAATGTAACTTTGGGCCGTTTGGTAACTGAAAAAAACGGTCCGTCTTAAAAGGGTATTGTTTTGCTAGAAAAGAAGGTAAGTTCATTACTGAAATTGTAGGCCTAACATTAAAGTACTCAGTCCACTACCGATACCAAGCAATAAAACCCTATCACCTGTCTTTATGGATTGAGATTCAACCGCTTTTGCAAGACTTAAAGGCAATGCGACAGATCCCGTATTGCCCAAATACTCAAAAGTTGAAAAATCTTTGGTCATGTTTAAATTTAATGCCTCATAGAGCATTTGGCGATGTTTTTTACCCACTTGATGGGTAACGATAATCTGTGGGGTTGAGTTTTCCCATGAGAGAGTTTTTTTACATTTTTCCCATGCAGTTTGAGAAAGTTTAATACCGGCATTTAAAAGTGCTTCGGCGTCCGTTTGCATTGCTAACGAGCCATTTCCTGTGCCTTGCCCTTCGCAGAGACTACAAGCCTTACTGTCGGTCAAGCCGCAACCACCTAAAAATAAAGGTTTAGGTTCACGTATTAAAGATACATGGCAAAGAAGCAACGCAACCGCTCCCGAGCCAATGGTTAAGTTTGCAAAATAAGGCTTAATTGTTTTACGTGTTAGCAAACGGTCGCGGTTTAATTGTTCGATCGTCCAATCCAATAGGTGTCTACCGTTTTCGCCGGATACAACCATGACAGCGCGTGCTAATCCATTTTCAATGAGCCCGCTTGCCAGAACCATAGCGTTTAAAACCCCCAAACAAGCATTGGATACGTCGAGGATTTGAGTATGTGAAGGTAAAGATAGATTACGGTGAACATACGCCGCTGTTGCCGGTTCTAGGCGATCACGACAAACCGATGCATGTATAAGCATATCAATTTGATCAACCGGAACAGCCGTTCTTTTCATCAAACGTTTACCAGCTAACGTAGAAGCTTCGGAAGGTAGAGTATGGGCATTCCAATGTCGTCTTTCTTTAATTCCGGTCATCATCTCTAAACGTCCTAAGGGCAAATCTAAGCGATGGTAAAGATCATTTAAGCGCACTTCAATGGCTTCCGAAGTCCAGATTTCTTCGGGTAAGACATACTCAATCGACTCTAGCGCGACGTTTTTAAAAAGCATGGCATTATTCTTTAGCAACTCTTGAACCTTCGGCAAACAAAAATCTTTAGCATTATGTATACCCGATACAAAAATAAGTCTTTGACCTTTATGTGGTGACTTGTTTTTTGCTGTTTGCGGGATTCGACTGGGCCTTTGGATAACTTACTCGTGAATGAAGCATGTTGAGAAGCACAAATTGAAAAGAGTGTTTCATCCTATCAACCTCCTTAAAGGTCAAATTACATTCGTTAAGTTGATTATCAGCAATACGGTCTTTTACAATATCTCCAATAAGCTCTTCAACCGTTTGCGGTGTAATTTTTGTTAAGCTTCGGCTTGCCGCTTCAACCGCGTCGGCTAATGAAATAATAGCGCTTTCTTTAAATTGAGGCTTAGGCCCTTCATATCGGAAAATACTTTCATCTATCTTTTCACTTGTCAAATTTTCACCTTTGTTTTGCAACCTTAAGGCCTTTTGATAGAAATATTGCATTTGTGAAGTCCCATGATGCTGTTGGATAATATCAATAATAACCTGTGGTAATTGATAATTTCTTGCAATTTCCACACCTTCTTTAACATGGCTTTTTAATATCAAGGCACTTATGGAAGGACTATGTTTTTCATGTGGGTTTTCGAACTCACTCTGATTTTCGGTAAAATATTCCGGTTTTACTATCTTACCGATATCATGATAAAGGGCACAGCAGCGACAAAGCAGTGGGTTTGCTCCGATTTCCGACGCAACTTGTTCGGCCAATGCGGCAACCATTAGGCTGTGATGATAAGTCCCCGGACATACCATTTGTAGTTTACGCAATAAAGGATGATTATAATCTGTTAGCTCCAACAGAGTAATGTTTGTTGTGTAGCGAAAGAGTTTTTCAAATAAAGGTAGAAGCCCAAGTGCTAAGATTAAAGATAAAAATCCACTTCCAATGGTTGCTAAACTTTGCTGTAAGCAAATATTGGTTGTAACTTCTTTAGATAAAATTCCTTGTAAAAAAATACTTGCCGCCATCACAGCACTTGCACCAGCTGAAGCTTTTGCGATTCCTTCGCGCAAACGGATGGTTTTGCATAGGTAAGTAACAACGCTGGAACCCAAAAAGCCCCATAAAAAATAATCCAAGCCACCACTTTGCATAAGGGTATTAATGGCATTTACAGCAATTGCGATTAAAAGGCCGGCTAGCGGGTCCATTAAAACGGTCAACAAGATACTACCCAACAAGATGGGCACGCAATAGGGTATTAAAGATAAAAATAAAAGATTCGATCCAAATAACGCCGTTGTTCCAAGCTCGTTTAGAAGGCGAATAAGAAAAATATTAATAATCAATACAAGAGAAGAAATGGCGAGGCAACGTTTGGATTTTTTTATTTTAGTCGGCAAAATGTGAAGGGCAAGCATTACAGACCCCAACGCCAAAAGCGTAAAAAATATTTTCTTCAAGGTAAAACGTTTAAATCCTAACCCAAAATCTTCCTTTTGTCGTAAAAGTTTTTGATAGGCTATTAACTTTTCGTAGCTTTCTTGGCTAACCACTTGTCCACTTTCAACAATTGGCTCTCCCTGTGAAACTTTTACAACTACCGGCGGAGTATTTTCAATAAATTCCTTAATTTTTGTTTCGGTTTTTTCTTTGTCGTAAACAAAGTTGGGTATAAGGCCAAACTTTAATATATGGACAAGAGCGTTGGCGACTTCGTATT
>CAZDSI010000005.1:35636-37458 GCA_964508215.1 uncultured Opitutales bacterium | reverse complement strand
ATATCCATTGCCCATAGGTTCATACGTAAAAACCTTAAGGCATTTCCTTTCGACTGTAGTCTTACAATTTGAGAACCTTTATCGTTGTACAAACTAAAGAAATGCGGATTTTGAGATGGTAACAAGGAAATATCTGTTTCATCAAAAATGCCTTTTTGCGAAACTTCTTGTAAAATAAACAAACCTTCTTCCAGCAAACGATTACGGTGGGTCTCACTGGGCAATCGCAATAAAATTTCAAGGTCGCTAACTTGCAAGGTCAGGTTATGTTTTTCAAATTCATCAACAACGGCTTGTAAATTTTGTGGCGTATGATTCGGCAATGCAGCAATAGCGTTTAAACGCTGCTTTAACCAATCAATCTTTTGGCCAAAACTTTTAAAAGCGGCTAGATCGATCTTATATACGGGGGAAACCGTCTGCTTTCGTTGTTCCTTTAATTGTTGCGTTTTAATATCGCTTGTATACTCAAAAGCAAAGTTTGCAAGTATGCGCACTTTTGAAATGCGATTTGGGAAAACAGAAGGTAGAGCTGTTTCGCCCCAAAAGGCTACGAGAGCCAAAATAACCCAAAGTCCTAAAAACAATAAAAGCTCAAACCCTCTTTTTTGCTTCCCGTTCCTTTTGAGCTCTGGCTGAACAAGCCTTCGACGCCTCAATTCCACACCTTGATCTTTTTTGTTTTTTTTTTTTTTTAGGCTCATGATTGGAGGCTTGCTTTTAATCTTTCCCACATATCTTCCAAAGACTGAACTAAGACTCTTGTTTGTCCCAAAACAGGCATGAAATTTGTGTCACCGAGCCAACGCGGCACAATATGTCCATGTAAGTGCGCTGGAATACCTGCACCGGCGGCTTTACCAAGATTAAATCCCACATTAAAACCATCCGGCTTTAAGGTTTTTTGGAGTAATTGTTCACCTTTCACCATCATTTCCATTAAATCATTCCTTTCCTCAACGGATAACTGTGTTAGAAAAGTAACGCTACGAAAAGGCACAACAAGCAAGTGACCGGCATTATAGGGATAACGGTTTAATACCATATAAGAATAAGCACTTTTGCAAAGAATTAGCGACTTCTTATCTTCTTTTTCCTGGGGTAATTTAATAAATATATCGTTATCTTTATCGTTTTTCGGCGCTTCAACATACTCGCAGCGCCAATACGCATGTAATCGTTCCATATATTCTTTCAGAATGGCAAATTTAAAGTGTATTGTCGAACTTTTAATGTTACCGGCTAAAATTTTTAAAAATGGTGTAAGGCATATAATTGGACACAAGCGCGCCAAATTAAAAATTTCCACAGGGCTCTGTCCTTTGGGCACGCCAGGGACACAGCCACTAGACCAAAAAAACCCCTTTTCTTTTCGCGTAAAAGAAAAGGGTTCCGTAACTCATTTTGTGATCGATTTTTTTAAGAACACCCACAGCCTTTTCGGCAGCAACAGGACCCTGTTGCACAGACTTTGTCAGCACCATCACCGTTTAGGGCTTTTAAAAAAGTATGCCAGGCTAACGTAGCGCATTTAATACGTGCTGGAAATTGTTTAGCCCCAGCCAAGGCATCAACATCACCCAGTGATGGCTGTGGTGCATTATCTTCACCGTTTAACCAAGCAATAATTTTTATTGCCTTTTCCGCCGCCTCTTCACAATTAAGCCCTTTTAACGTGGCCGTCATCAATGACCCAGAAGCTTTGCAAATTGCACAGCCTTCACTCACAAAGGCAAGCGATTCAATTTTATCGCCTTTTTTGCCGATAAAAACGCTTATATCATCTCCACAAATAGGGTTGTGCCCGTTTGCATTATGCGTG
>CAZDSI010000005.1:22361-35613 GCA_964508215.1 uncultured Opitutales bacterium | reverse complement strand
ATATTTGCCCGTAGTTTTGCGGATTTTCATTATGTTCCAAAATAATCGCCTGGTAAACTTCTTGTAGACTCATACCTTAAAAATTTTAAATGTTTTTTGAAGTGCACTCACGAGACGGTTACAATCCTCAATAGTGTTATAGATACCGAACGAAGCACGTACAGTACCGCCTTTTAAATCAAATTTTTTCATCAATGGTTGACAACAATGATGCCCAGCTCTTACTGCGATATTTTCTGTACTCAAGACAGTAGCAACATCGTGGGGATGAACTTTCCTTACATTAAAAGATAAAACACTCGTACGCTTTTGAGGGTTACCGATCACGGTAATTTCCGGCATTTCACGTAATTTTTTTTCGGCATAGTGAAGGACTTCGTCTTCTTGTCGTAAGATCTCTTGCCAAGTAAACTGCTCCATATACTCGATTGCAGACATAAACCCAACCGAACCGGCAACATGGGGAGTTCCCGCTTCAAAGCGGTTGGGAATTCCCGAAAGCGAAAAGTCCGAAAGCGAAACATTTTCCATCATATTGCTACCACCATGGTAAGCCGGTAATTTTTCAAGCCATTTTCTTTTCCCATAAAAAAATCCTATTCCCATTGGTGCATACATTTTATGGCCTGAACCAACCAAAAAGTCACAATCTAAATCCTGGACGTCCAAAGGCATGTGTGCCAAAGCCTGCGCGGCATCAACTAAAACAAGTGTGCCATTACGGTGGGCTTCGGCAATAAGAGGCTTTAGAGACGTAACCGTTCCCAACACGTTAGAAACTTGTGTAATTGCCATAACCTTCGTCCTTGAAGTTAATAAGGTCGATAGGCGTTCAACCTCAAGGTTGCCGTTGGCATCGACAGGAATCGCTTTAACAACAGCCTTTCTTTCTTTAGCAATCATTAACCAGGGAATAAGGTTGGAATGATGCTCAATTTCGGAAACCAAAATCTCATCCCCTTCTTGTAAAAAAGTCCTGCCATAAAGCGAAGCGATACAATTTACACCTTCAGTTGCCCCTCTAACAAAGACAATTTCATCCGACTCTTTGGCGTTTATAAAGTGTGCAACCTTATCACGAGCATTTTCATACATCTGGGTTGCGTTTTGGCCTAATTCATAAAAGCTACGATGTACATTCGCATTTTGCGAATTATAAAATTCCGCTAGCCGATCAATCACACATTTTGGTTTCTGCGTGCTGGCCGAATTATCAAGATAAACCAACGGGTTTTGGCCTTTATTTATCTTGTTAAAAATAGGAAAGTCATTTTTTATACGATCAATATTAAACGAATTTTTCACAAGTTTTTTGATATTTAGAGGTATCTTTCTAGACACACAATTTGAAGTCAATTTTTTTATAGACAAGAGTAGACTATCACACTGTCAACCGAAAAAATTAAGTTGTTGCAAGATGATAAAAATTAAATGCACGGATTTATTCGGTATTTTAAACAAAAAACTCAAAATATGGTTGAATAAGAAAGCCATTACTTTCAGTAATTCTTTTGTGAGAACAAACTTTACCGGCTTTCAATAATTTAAAATTGACGGACACGAAATAACTTACATTGTGAAATTTTCATGGAAGGATGGCAGAGTGGACGATTGCGGCGGTCTTGAAAACCGTTAAACCGCAAGGTTTCGTGGGTTCGAATCCCACTCCTTCCGCCATTAAAAAGATTAACCAGGTTTTTATTTTGAATAAAAAAATTCTTATATTGGGTGCAAATGGGTTTATTGGTAGTAGTTTGAGTGCACATTTGCTAGCAAAAACGGAACATGAAGTATACGGAATCGATATTTCAACACATAAATTGAAACCTTGTCTAGGACATAAGCGCTTTCATTTTACAGAACTCGATGTAACTTTGCACAATGAGGCCCTCGAGTATTATGTAAAAAAGTGCGATATTGTATTTCCTTTGGTAGCCATTGCCACACCTGGGGTTTATGTAACCGACCCATTGGCCGTTTTTGAACTTGATTTTGAATCTAATTTAAAAGTCATTCGTTGGTGTGTTCGATATAAAAAGCGTGTCATATTTCCTTCGACATCCGAAATTTACGGTATGTCTCCAAGTGAAGTATTCGAAGAATATTCTACCGATTTTGTTTTAGGTCCTATTAGTAAGCAACGTTGGATCTATTCTTGTTGCAAGCAGTTGCTCGATCGTATTATTTATGCCTATGGCGTAAAAGAGAATTTGGATTATACCATTTTTCGCCCTTTTAATTTCATTGGTCCAAAACTGGATGATATTCGCAACACTGGTGGTTCTAGGGTTGTAACACAGTTTTTACACGATATGCTTAACAATAAGCCCCTCCAGCTCGTCGATGGGGGAAGGAGAAAACGTTGCTTTACCTTTATAAATGATAGTATCGAATGTCTTCTGAAAATTATTGAAAACGAAAAGAACGTGGCCTCGCAACGTATTTTCAACATTGGAAATCCTAACGAAAACTATTCCGTAGCCGAACTTGCCGAAGAAATGGTCAAAATTTATAAGGAATTCGAACCTAAACTTGCCGAGCGTGTAAAAATAGAGTCGGTAAACGCCGATAAATATTATGGTGAATCCTATCAAGATGTTGAAAAGCGTATCCCCTCAATTCGTGAGGTGCAAGAGCGTTTAGGCTGGCAACCGAAAACAAATCTTCAAGACAGTTTACGCGCTGTTTTTGCCTACCATTTAAAGGGTATTGACCCTGATCTTGAGCTTTTATCATCAAAACGCTAGTTTTTTACGAATATGGTAAAAAAATTGGCTCTCAAGATTGATGTCGATACAGCCTTGGGTACACGTGATGGAGTTCCCTGCTTATGTGAACTCCTCACAAAGTATAAAATTCCTGCAACTTTTCTTTTTAGTTTAGGACCCGATAATACTGGAAAATCGATTCGGCGAATTTTCCAACCTGGCTTTTTTAAAAAAATTTTTCGCACCCGTGTAACTCAGCTGTATGGCTGGAAAACATTGCTTTACGGGACCTTATTGCCAGCGCCACAGATTGCCTTAAAGTATGCAGAGGTGATAAAGGAAGCACAAGATCTTGGGTTTAGCGTTGGTATACATGCTTACGATCATTTTCACTGGCAAAATTTTGTTCACACCTGGTCTTTAAACGACGTGCGTCAAGAGTTTGCAAAAGCCATCAACTGCTTTTACAAGATTTTTTCTCATATTCCCTGTTCCGCTGGAGCACCCGGATGGCAAGCCAACGAAAATACCTTTCAAGTGTACGATGAACATAAGCTTTTGTACGCCAGCGACTGTCGCGGTAATCATCCGTTTTTTCCAAGGATTGGAGCAAAAACTTTCAAGACCTTACAAATCCCCACAACCTTACCGACACTCGACGAATGGCTTGGCGATCCAAAATTTAAAAACGAAGATGATATTATTTCATCCTATTTGGAGCTTTTAAAGCCGGGGTTAAATGTGTTAACGATTCATGCCGAAATTGAAGGCGGTGCTAAAAGTTCATTCTTCGAAAGACTTCTTAAAAAACTAAAAAGCGAAACCATATGCTTTACCGATTTGACGCTTGAAGCCATAGAGATTTTAAAAAACAAAAACCAAGTACCGGTTTGTGAAGTTGTGCAAACAGAGATAGAAGGTCGTGCGGGGCTATTGGCCGTACAAGACTACGAAATCAAAAAATGATAGGGTAGACTACCTTTTTTCTTTATTTTTTAATACAAAAAATCTCGAAAACTTATTTTTGCAGTAACATATTCGTTGTTTTATGCAATACGACATTTTTAACGGGCACCCCGCTTATAATTTTTTTAAAATCGATTTAAAAAAATTGTTAAAATGTCTGAGCGAATACTATCCCTTATCATGCAAAACCCTCTCGCTCGCGCTTTTAACCGAAAGCACAATCTGCACAATTCATCAGCAATTTTTAAAGGATAAATCTCCTACGGATGTTATTACTTTCCCTTTAATGGAATATGACTCAACCGCAGAAATTTGCGTTAGCGTAGATCAAGCCGTAAAAATATCCCAAGAACTTGAAGTCACTTTTATCAGTGAAATAACGCTCTACATTGTTCACGGTTGGTTACATTTATTTGGTTATGATGATAAAAATTCGAACCAATGTCTGCGAATGCGTCACGCAGAACAAGAAGCGCTTTCACATATTCATAAAAATAAAATAACCACTTAAATTACTTACACATCTAAAAAAAATAAGTCTACGTTACCGACGTATACTCTAGGGAATATTTATTCTGTCACCCCGAGAAGGTTATGTGTTATTTTATCTTCATAGCCATTAGCAAAGAAACTAATAGCTAGGCACTTAACAAAAAGCTAAACTTTTGAAAAATTTCTTCAATACTTGGCGGTTAAATCAGGTTCAATATTAAGATGGGCTTGATTAACAATAATTTTGAAAATAGCAATAACATAAATAAGTTGACAGGAGATGGATTTTAAAGCATATTCATAACCATTAAGATAATTGCTTGGGTTATTGGAATCTTACTCTTAGGTTGGGGCCTTTATTGGTTGTTTCATATGTATAAATAACCAAGGTCCAAAAACGTGCCCTCTATGCTTGGCCATCTTTCTATGACCAAGCATTAGAGGGCTCTATGTTTAGGTCCTCCAATTAAATTTCGCAACCGCAAGGAAAAGTTTTTGGTAAGAGAAAGTGTTTACCGATGCCCAAATATTTCTAAATTGAGTCAATTTTGATTGACGTAAGAAAGCGGAAATAAATGATGAAGCTGCGTATGGGTACAAAAGTTTCCTATTACGATTTTACAACAATTGAGGATCAGTGGCAGCGGTTTTGGAAGGAGAACAAAACCTTTCGTGCCATCGATTTTGATGAGCGCCAAAAGTATTATATCTTGGACATGTTTCCCTATCCCTCTGGTTCAGGGTTACATGTTGGCCATACGGAGGCTTATACCGCTTCGGATATTATTTGTCGCTTTAAAAAAGCAAAAGGATTTAACGTTTTGCACCCCATGGGCTGGGACGCGTTTGGCTTGCCAGCCGAACAGCATGCAATAGCAACCAATGTTCATCCAGCTATAAATACAGAAAACAACATTCAGAATTTTCGTCGGCAAATTGAAGAACACGGCCTTGCAATCGACTGGGAACGTGAAATTAACACTACTGATCCAAAGTATTATCATTGGACACAGTGGATTTTTTTGCAGCTTTTTAAGCATGGGCTTGCTTATGTCGATGAAAAACCGGTTTGGTGGTGTCCACAGTTGGGAACTGTTCTAGCCAATGAGGAAGTGATTGATGGTCGTTCAGAGCGCGGCAATCATCCGGTTGAACGCCGTAATTTACGTCAATGGGTTTTAAAAATTACCGCATACGGGGATAAGCTATTGGCAGGATTAGCCGATCTGGACTGGCCTTCGGCAACTAAAAGGCAACAAAACTTATGGATTGGTCGTTCAGAAGGCGCTGAAATAACTTTTAAAGTCGAAAATAGCTCTCTAGAACTCAATGTATTTACAACCCGGCTGGACACTTTATTTGGGGTTACTTATCTCGCTGTTGCCCCAGAACACGAATACGTGCCATCTTTAGTTTTACCTTCGCATAAGCCTATAGTCGAAAATTACCTAGAAAAAGTTAAATCAAAAAGTGACCTAGAGCGTACCGATTTAGCCAAAGAAAAAACAGGTGTTTTTACAGGATCTTATGCTCTAAATCCGGTCAGTGGTGAGCGAATACCCATTTGGATAGCGGATTACGTGCTTCTTCATTATGGATCGGGGGCCGTTATGGGAGTTCCCGCCCATGATACCAGAGATTTTGAGTTTGCAACGACTTTTAATTTACCGGTCGTATCTGTCATTGAGGCTCTTGAAGGCAGCACAAAATTACCCTATGTTGAAGAGGGTACTTTAGTTCATTCAGGTCGCTATTCCGGGCTTTCCTCCGCACAAGCCAAAGCTGCTTTAGTTAACGAATTAGTTAAGATGGGGAACGGGCAGGGCAAAATTTATTTCAAATTGCACGACTGGCTTTTTTCGAGACAGCGTTACTGGGGAGAACCTTTCCCCATTGTATGGGTAAGTGAAGCCGACTACCAGCGTGTGATCGATCTTGGCAAAAGCCCATTTTGCGAGTTCTTGCCATCCCAGAAAGTAAGCTATAAACAAAATGGTCAAACGTGGTGTGCATTACCATTAATGTCACAACACTTGCCTGTTGAATTACCGAAAGTAAGCTCCTATAAGCCAATAGGTGAAAACGCTAGTCCCTTGTTAAATGCAGACAAGGGCTGGATACATGTTGCGCTTAATATTCGCACGGGTGAATTAAGTTCAGCTGGCAATCCTTTGAGTGGGAAAAAAGATGAGTGGATTTATGGCATGCGAGAGGTTAATACCATGCCACAGTGGGCCGGATCCTGCTGGTATTATCTGCGTTATCTATCGCCAAACTGTAAAAACCGATTAGTTGATGCCGATGTCGAGCGTTATTGGGGGACTCCCGATTTTTATATCGGCGGTAACGAGCACGCCGTCTTACATTTATTGTACGCTCGCTTTTGGCACCGCTTCCTTTACGACATCGGTTATTTAAGCGAAAAAGAACCTTTTAAGAAGCTATTCCATCAGGGCATTGTTCTTGGAGCCGATGGTAATAAGATGTCCAAAAGCCGCGGAAATGTTGTTAATCCTGAAGACATAATTAAAGAATATGGAGCCGATACCCTACGCCTTTACACCATGTTTTTAGGACCATTGGAAGCTTCAAAACCTTGGAATCCGCAAAATATTGAGGGAGTTCACCGGTTTTTGAAAAAGGTTTGGCGAGAGTATATCACGGTTGATGGTAAGCTTTCAGAAAAAATCAAGCCTCAAGCCGACAACGAAGAAATCGAAACTTTATTGAATCTAACAATTTTTAAAGTCACAGATGACATTGAAAATTTGCGTTTCAATACGGCAATCTCCCAGATGATGATTTTTGTTAATGCCTTACAAAAAGTAGAAATCTTTTCCTGTAATACCGCAAAAGCCTTCTTACAACTTTTAGCGCCGTTTGCGCCGCATATTTCCGAAGAATTGTGGTCACGCCTCAACGAGACGCGTAGTATCAGTGAATCGCCATGGCCAGTTTTTGATCCACGCAAACTAGAACGTGAAACGGCTGTAATTGTTGTTCAAGTAAACGGCAAGGTGAGGGGTGAAGTGCGTACCAACGCCAATTCTCCACAGGAAACCGTCTTAAATCTAGCGAAGGAGCTTCCAAAAGTTATACCCTTTTTGGCTCAAGGAAAGATCATTAAGGAAATCTATGTTCCTCAAAAACTCGTCAATTTTGTTGTACGGTAATGTGCTCACTGGTATCAAAGTTTCTACCAAATGCATTTCAGGCTAACGAAAAGGTTGCGCTTTTGGGGGGAAGGGGAATATATCCAGCGTTATTATGGAACCGGCTTTCGAGTAACGGCATAAATGCACATTTGATCGCCTTTGAAAATGAGACGTCTACAGAGCTTTTTTCAAGCGTACCCGAAAATCGTCGAACGTTTTTAAATGTAGGACAGATTGGAAAACTGCTAAAAACACTCGAAATGATTGAGGCACGCTATGTATTGATGGCAGGGCAGATTACACCCGGCAAACTTTTTAAGGATTTAAAACCAGACTTGAAGGCAATATGGATGTTGGCCTGTTTAAAAGAGCGTAATGCGGCCACTATTTTCGGCTCGATCGTTACGGAAATTGAAAGTCTTGGAATAAGCGTACTAGACGCACGTAGTTTTTTAGATGATCAATTAGCGGAACGAAAGCTTATGACCAAAGGACGCATGGTTGTAAGCGAAAGCGAGCTGAACCATGGCACAAATATTGCAAAAGAGGTTGCCGGTCTTGACATCGGTCAAGGTATCGTTGTGAGTAAGGGTACCGTGATAGCCGTAGAGGCCTTCGAGGGTACCGATGCGATGCTTGAACGGGCAGGGAAGTTGTGTTCAAAAAAGATGGGATTTATTAAAACAAGTAAACAAAATCAAGACTTCCGTTTTGATGTTCCAGTGTTTGGCACACGAACGCTCGAAAAGATGCGAGACGCCAACATTCAATGGGCAGCGTTGGAAAGTGAAAAGACCTTAATGCTTGAAAAAGATATTATAATTTCACGTGCAAACCAATACGGAATAAGTATTATAGGTTTCTGAAATTAATGCAGAGTATCGTAAAGACAGACAACTGGGAAGTTATCGAAAAAAAATGTCTAAACGTTGATAAAGATACTTTAGTCTTATGGGATGTCGACGGTACATTGATTACGGTCCACGAACCATTATTTCATATCTCTAACCTTTCCTATAATAAGCAAGGACAATTGGTGGAGCAAGAAGCCAAGGCGTTCTGCTCCGTTGACGAACTCGAACGTTATAAACCGATTTTCGTTCACGACCAATGGTATCGTGCATGGATGACCATGCCCTTTGAATTATTAGACCAACGCATTCCTTCCACTATAAAAAGTCTACAACAGCGCGGAATTATAAACATGGCCATCACTCTTTTGAAGGTACAACTCTACACCGGTGATGATTTAGTAAAATGGCGTGTAGAACATTTAAAAGGATTTGGTATTGATTTCAGCAAAGATTTTTTAGAAAAGCCAAGCTTTCTACTCGTTTCAGCATTAGGAAAATGCGGTGTGACCGCTTCTGAAGTTTATCGTGTACCGATTTTTAAAGAAGGAGTTTTATGCACACACCACCTGCCCAAAGGGCCTTGTCTTGAAGCATTTTTTGAACAAACCGAATTTTGGCCAAAAAAAATATTATTCGTTGACGATCAAATCGAAAACTTATTTTCGATCGAAAAAGTAGTAAAGCAATACAATATGTCCTTTGAAGGTGTTCACTATACTTTGTGCGAAAACTTCACGAAAGAATGGGATGAAGAAATTGCACGGCGTAAATGGTCACATTTTTTCCGAGAAGGAAAGTGGCCAAAGGTTTAAGGAAAGGTTTTAACTTCTTAATTTAAAAGATCATGCAGACGATATTAGAAGAATACCAGATACTATGCGAAGAGGTTTATAATTTATATTTAAAGGAAAACGGATGTCTTAAGGAAAAGAAAGTTCCAGAAATAGAAATAGTTCGCCAAAAAAAGCAATTGCTTGAACGGTTAGAAGGGGCATTGGCACAGCTAAAAAAATTAAATACCGAAGCACACGGTAAGGCTTCACCATTAACTCAAAATATGGTTCAACAGTTACAACAAAAACTCATGAAGATTTTTTTGGTTGACCGTGAAAACGAGAAGCTATTGCTCGAATTGCAAGTAAACTCTCCCATGAAAATTGATGCGGTACCGGTAACGGCTAACAAACTCCGTAGTTTATACGAAACCTCTTTGCGTTGATGTTAATCGATGCTCATTGTCATTTGGACGTTTTCGTTCAACGAAAAATTCTAAGATCTATTTTGGGTGATGCAAAAGAAAATGACATAAACGGTTTTGTTGTAACCGGCACATCTGAAAACGATTGGGATTTATACCTTAACTTGGCCAAAGAATATTCATCGATTGTTTGTGCACTGGGACTTCACCCGACGGAAGTAAAAGAAGAATGGCACAGTTCTTTAAATTACTTGGAGCATATTTTGACCGTGAAAAGACCTGTAGCGATCGGAGAAATCGGGCTCGACTTCTATCGTTCCGGTAATGATTCAAATGTAATAGAACGCCAACAGGTCGTTTTTGAGGCACAGCTAACATTGGCGAAAAAATATAACTTGCCCGTTGTCATCCACTGTCGAGAAGCCTTTTTGCCGGTACAAAACATGCTGGATAAAGCCGGGTTCGATTGGACAAAGGTTCTTTTCCATTGTTTTACAGGCGGTCCTGAAGAAGCCGAATTTTTAAAACATAAAGGGGCTTATGTTTCATTTTCAGGGATTGTAACTTACAAAAATGCTGGAAACATCCGACAAGCCTTGAAAATTTTTTCACTTGAAAATACATTAATCGAAACCGATTGTCCCTATTTGGCTCCTGTACCCCATAGAGGCAAAGAAAACACACCCGCATTTTTAAAGGCTACCGCACAATTCATCGCTAATTTTTTGGGCACAACCTACGAGCATGTAGCGAAAAAGACGATGGACAATACAAAAAAATTTTTTAAAGCACAATTTGAAGGTTGATGGTATTTCGCGTTAAGCGCGTCAAACGAAATTTTTCTCACGGTTCTCTTCTTTGAACCCGCAAGGAATGAGCCCAGTAGGCCAAGACACACTTCGCATTTTACTAAAAATCCCTCTTTCTTTTGAAAGATTTAGAAATTTTTCTTTTCGCGTAAAAAGAGAGAAATTTTTGCACTTTTGCCCTACCTGAAGAATTTTTTTGCCCAAAAAACTTTACTTATCGTTTTAACACCACTGAATAATTTTCATGGAAGAACTTGATGTTATTCAGCGCTGGAAAGGTATTTGTGCCTACGACGGTACCGATTTTTGCGGATGGCAAAGCCAATCTTCACGAAATGCGGTGCAGGATGTGTTAGAAATACGGTTAAGGGAAATTCTTAAAAAAGATATACGCGTACATGGAAGTAGTCGAACCGATGCCGGGGTTCATGCCGAAAAACAAACGTTTCATTTTGATGCAAAGTGGAAATACGAAACCGAAAAACTTTTTAAGGCACTAACTTCTGGACTAAGATCGGACCTACAAATTCTTAGTCTTCAGCCAATTGATCAGTGCTTTCATTCCCGGTTTTCAGCAAAGCGAAAACGTTACCGATATGAAATTTATTTCGGTACACCGTCGCCATTTGATGTCCGCTATTGTTGGGCCATAAGAGAGTCGAAACGATTTAATTTTAGCGCTATTGAAAAATCCATCACGGCATTTTTAGGGGAGCATAACTTTTCCGCCTTTGCGGGAAAGGTCTTAACCGAAGAAAATCCTATAAAAATCTTATACCGTTTTGATCTTAAGCTCGAAGGCCCACACTTAACCTTTTGGTCCGAAGGAAGCGGGTACTTGTATCGTATGGTAAGGATGCTGGTGGGCGCTCTTATGGATGTTGGTCGTGGACGAGTAAGCGATAAAACATTGGCTACGATGTTGGATAGTGGAAAATCGTTATATAAGATAACGGCCGCACCGGCAACCGGCTTATTTCTCGAAGAGGTTATTTACTAATCTTCAAGCTTTTAATCTCTTAAAAAGTGTTGATAGGGGTTTCATGTTATGCGGAAACCTTTTTTACGCAAAGAATTTGAAAATTCTTTGCGTAAGGTATTAAAGAATTTATTTTATCGATTATATCATATTCTACGGGATAAATGTACTTAGACATTATTTTTCAAAGGCAAAAGGCAGGCTAAGCTTTTCCTGCTTTTCAATTGCGGCTTCTACCTTGCGGTCTCCCTGCCATCGACGGATGTCAAAAAAGCTTACGTACACCATGAGCCCTAGGAATAAAAATACGAAAGCTGTTTGGATCCAATTCAACCATTGCACCGGGATTGGCTTTCCACGAAATCGTTCTATAGCTGCAAACAAAATATGTCCGCCGTCTAATATCGGAATCGGCAACAGATTTAAGACAGCCAAATTTATATTTAAAAGAATGGTAAACCACAACAAACGGCGAAAATCGTTACTCGAAAAATGGTGCAGGAGCCGCATAATACCGGGAGGCCCCATAAGATTTTTAATTTTCACGTCGGAATGACGATTCACCAATTTGCTGAGTGTTTCAAAGGTTGTTGAAAAACTTCGATGAAACTGCTCAACCGGAGTAGGGTGGGTAAGTATTTCTTTATATTCGATTTGGATACCCAATCGGTAGAGATAGAGAGCGTCTTTAAGTTCGTAAGCAAGATTTTTAGAAGGTAAGGCGATGAAATGACTTTTTTCACTTTTACTATCTTTTACCTCCCATACATAAACGCTGGCCGGTAGGCTTAACTCGCTACGTACGTCATCCAGAGATTGTAGACGTTTGTTGTTGATGCCTACGCATTGGCTATCGTAATTAAACGCCTCAAAAATAGCACCTTCTTTATCGAGTACTTTTAATTTGCAAGGAGTCGCTGTAGAAATCCCTTCTTTGGGTTGAGTTAAATACTCGGGATAAAGTTCTAAAGACTGTTGTTTATCGCCGATAAAAGAAACCTTTATCCATGGCTTTTGATAGGCCGATTTTTCGGGAATAATCTCCACTTTCATTGGCTTGCCATCGCGCTCAATGCCAAGGATTATTTTTTCACCCTTTGTGGCGTCAAGATGTGCCTGCAATGCCACAAGAGAGTAAAGCGGAACGTTGTTGACCGATAGAAGCCTATCTCCAGTTTTTAGACCGACTTTGGCCGCCGGACTTTCCGGCAAAATTGTTCCAATAACCATGGATTGCGCCGGCAAGATACCAATACATCGCATATTGTCTTTTGAAACAACGTTGAAGGCAATTTTTTGGGGATAAACCGTAAGATCCAACTTTTCTTTTTCACGTTGAATCGTTAGATTTACTTGTGGCTTACCATCCGACGTTTGTCCAACGCCCAATACAATCGCCTTGTTAATATCGGAGAAACCATTTACCGTGGTACCATCAACTTTTAAAATACGGTCTCCAGCTTGAAGTCCAGCTTTAAAAGCGGGCCCCTCAATTTTGTTATCACCGTCCTCGATCGAGGGTAAAACGTAACCAACGGTGGTTGTTTTTTCACTATCTGAAACCGGCAAGCCAACAGCCCATAAAATAACGGCAAGAACGAAGGCAAATAATACATTGAATACGGCACCCATTACCGCAACGATAAATTTATCGTAAAAGCTAAGGCTTTTATCGACCTCTATGTTCGACTGGCCTTCGAGTACCGGTGTTTCACCCATCTGTGGTAGGGCTACGTAACCACCCAACGGTAAAAGGGATATGCAATATTCCGTTTCACCACGAGTCCAGGAAAAAATTTTTGGCCCAAACCCAATCGAAAAACGCGGTACTTTTAATTTACGCCTTTTGGCGGCCAAGAAATGTCCAAATTCGTGAACGAAAATGGATCCGCCAAAAAACAGCAGCATGCAAACAATGGCCCAAATATTATGTAATGTCATAAAGCTTTTAAATAGTTACGAACTTCAATATCAACAGCCAAGATCATTTCTAGGCTATCGGGTGTAAAATTCTTAAAGTGGTTTAACGCTTTTTCAATATATTCCGGTATCTCATTAAACGTTATTTTATTTTCTAAAAATCCTTTTACG
>CAZDSI010000005.1:0-22297 GCA_964508215.1 uncultured Opitutales bacterium | reverse complement strand
ACATTCTTTTGCCAATTGGAAGCATGGGAATTTTTTTAAGGACTCGGTTTCAAAATTCCAACTCATACTTGAACAAAAATCAACAGTTGGTCTATTCGTTATTCTTCGATTGGGATAAAAAAGGCAGTGCTGAATCGGAAAGTACATCGAAGGTGGTACAATTTGCGCCAGCAATGACCCATCTACGAATTCGATTAAAGCATGAATTTTTTGCTCGGGATGCACAACCACGTCCAATTGCAAAGGATTAAGGCCAAATAACCAACGTGCTTCCATTAGTTCCAACCCTTTGTTGGCAAGAGTTGCCGAATCAATCGTAATTTTCGGTCCCATTGAAAAATTGGGATGTTTTAATGCTTGCTCACATGTTATCCTTGCGAATTTTTCAGAGGGTAGGGTACGAAAAGGCCCTCCCGAAGCGGTCAATATAACCTTACGAATAGCAAGAGCGTCATTTGATCCCTGGAGGCACTGGAAAACTGCGTTGTGCTCACTATCTACTGGCAATAAACGTGCCTTATGTTTATAAACCAAAGGCATCAAAATCGAGCCTGCCGAAACTAAAGATTCCTTATTGGCCAAGGCTATTGTTTTGCCACTCCGAATAGCGGCAAAAGTTGGTTTTAATCCGGCCATCCCAACAATTCCAATTAAAACAATGTCCGCGTCTTTTAGGCTTGCCAACTCGTAAGGCCCATCTTCACCCTCGTACACATGCGTAAAAGAAGGGAAAACGCTTTTTGAGGGTTTTTTTGAAATACTAGCGTAAGGCACTCTGAATTCTTGAGCAATTTTAGCCAATTTTTCACTATTAGAATACGCCGAAACACCGATCAGTTCAAAATCTTGAGGATACTGTCGTAAAATTTCAAGTGTTGTTTGTCCAATGGACCCTGTAGCCCCCAACAATACAACTTTTTTCTTACTCATAATAGATAATACTTACACAAGAGGTATCCTATGGGTGAAGTCAATAAAAGACTGTCGGTTAAATCAAACACTCCACCAATGCCGGGTATAAGCTGCCCCGAGTCTTTAACGTTCGCCAATCGTTTTAGTTTTGACTCCAGCAAGTCGGAAGCTATGGCTACAATTGCTAATGGCAAAGCGAATAAAGCAGCTTTAAGCGGCGTAAGTTCTTTTGGTAAATTGGAATGAAAGCCCGTAGTAATAAAGACCGAAACTACAACCGAAGTTAGAATACCTCCAATAACACCTTCCCAGGTTTTTTTAGGGCTTATTGTCGGCGCAAATAAATGTTTCCCGAATAATAGCCCCGTAACAAGTCCGCCAACATCGGTAAATTTTGCCACCGCGATCAGCCACAACATTGTCCAAAGTCCCTCGTCCGCTCGGCCTTGCGCTATAAAAGCCTTCGATAATAAAACTAAAAAATGAAAATTGAAGGGAATATAAACAAATGAAAATAAGGTACAAATAAATGTCGATGGCGCGTTTTCTCTAAACGTTTGTAACAAAGTAAACATGCTCAATACCACTACAAATAGCGCGGTTATTTCGAGTGATTGAGCGGGATTATAGGGTAAAAGCCATATAAGTAATGGGAAAACGGTTGCCACCACTAAATGCAACGACGGCTGTATACGATAACCAATACTTTTCAAAAGCCCGTTTACTTCGTGTTGAGTTAACAGGGAAAATAATGCTATCCAACAAACACCGGCGCATAAACCTCCTTTCCAAAGGCTTAACAATAAGGCTGTCCATAAGATAAGAGTGCTAAAAATACGCTTTTTCATACTGGCTGCTGATCGATGGTTCCAAACCTTCTATCACGCGAAAAATAATTATTCATCGCTTTTTTCAATTCTTCTTCGTTAAAATCCGGCCAGGGAGTCGCCGTAAAATATAGTTCCGAATAGGCCGCTTGCAATAATAAATAGTTGCTTAGACGGCATTCGCCAGAAGTCCGTACGATTAAATCAGGATCAGGGATATCGACTGTATCTAAAAACCGAGCGAAGATTTCCCAGGTTAGCGGTTGTTCCCTTTCGCCAGTTTTTAAATATCGGTTAAAAGCTCTTAAAACCTCATCACGTGAACCGTAGTTTAATGCAATAACAAGGTTTCTCTTGAACTGTACGGTTTTCTCTTGAACTTCTGTTATAATTTTTTGTAACCCCGAGGGTAACCGCGTCAAATCTCCAATAGTTCGAAGACGTATTTGGTGGGCTACAAAACGTTCTTGTTCTTTTTTTAAGAAACTTTTTAAAAGAGCAAATAGACCTTCAATCTCGCTCTTCGGACGAGTCCAATTTTCGGTCGAAAAAGCATAGAGCGTTACAAAAGATACCTTCCAGCTTTCAAAGCTTTCGAGAGCGATATCCCACGCCCTTTGAGCACCTTCTCTATGACCTTCAAGACGAGCCAGGCCCTTCTTTTTCGCCCAGCGGCCATTGCCGTCCATAATAAAGGCAATGTGTGTTAGCTTTTTCTCGCCCATAAAACTTTTTTAGAAAAACATAATCCACGGAAAAATCAATGAAAAATAACCCTTGGAGACTCGATCCCTATGGAAATCCTTTCTTTTTGCGCAAAAAGAAAGGATTTCCATACAGTCCAAAAGAAAAACGAAGTTTGATTAAAATGCGGAGCATTTTCGAGTCAATGGGCTGCACTCCTTGTGGGTTGACAAATTTTTTTTTATTGTTTAACTAAGCGCCAGTTTGTTAATTAACTATTTTCCTCATGAGTGTGAGCGTAGAAGAAACAAGGGCAACGTTGAATGAATTGAACGAAAAGGTCCAAGAGGCGTCGGCCTGGTTGGATCTCTTACGGGTAGAGCTTGGGAAAGTCATCGTGGGCCAAAAAGCGATGGTCGACCGCTTGTTGGTTGGGTTACTGTCCAATGGCCATATTCTGTTAGAAGGTGTTCCCGGTCTTGCGAAAACGCTTGTTGTCAAAACATTAGCACAGGTTTTGCAAGTGCAATTTCAACGTATTCAATTCACTCCAGACCTTCTCCCAGCCGACATTTTAGGAACCTTAATTTACAGTCCACAAGAAGGCCGTTTCTTAACAAAAAAAGGCCCCATTTTTTCAAACTTGGTTTTGGCCGACGAAATAAACCGTTCACCGGCAAAGGTTCAAAGCGCGCTTTTAGAAGCCATGCAAGAGAGGCAAGTAACGCTTGGCGAAACCACCTATCGCTTGGATGAGCCCTTCTTGGTATTGGCAACACAAAACCCTATTGAGCAGGAAGGAACTTATCCGTTACCGGAAGCACAGGTCGATCGTTTCATGTTAAAAATAAGAGTAGACTACCCTACACGAGACGAGGAACGAAAGATTCTCGATGCCATGGCTTTTACGAAAACCTCCTTTAACGTTCAACCGGTTATCAAACCCGAAACACTTTTGGCGAGTCGTAAAATTGTCGACGAAATTTATATGGATGCCAAGGTTAGGGACTATATTGTTGACCTGGTGATGGCGACACGCAAACCAAGCTTGTTTGGTCTCGCATGGGATGGATTTATTCAGATGGGAGCGTCCCCACGCGCAACCATTGCCTTAACTTTAACCTCTAAAGCATGGGCTTTCCTAAAGCGTAGAGGCTACGTAACCCCTCAAGACGTTAAATCGATGGCATTGGACGTACTTCGACATCGTGTAGCCGTCAGCTACGAAGCTGAAGCTGAAGGAATGAACAGCGAAACAATCGTTAAAAAATTACTAGAGACGGTACCGGTTCCTTAATTTATGGTCCAATCAGAGGAAAAAATTCGGGAAATTTTAAAAAAGGTACGTGAAATTGAAATCCGTACCAAGGCAACTCTAGACGCTACTTTATGTGGTGCTTACCATAGCGTTTTTAAGGGCCAGGGATTGCATTTTGAAGAGGTTCGTGAATATACCAATGGGGACGATATTCGTTTTATTGACTGGAATGTAACCGCAAAGATGGATAAACCCTTTGTAAAAGTTTTTCGCGAAGAAAGAGAGCTTACCTTGCTAATTGTGGTCGATGTTAGTGGCTCCGGCAAAATGGGCTCTATGGAGCAAACAAAACGAGAGTTGGCCGGCGAGTTGGCTTGCGTGCTGGCTTTTTCGGCCTTACGCAACAACGATAAGGTTGGACTCTTACTTTTTAGCAACGGAATGGAAAAATTTGTAAGACCACAAAAAGGTTCTCAACACCTATTACGCTTGGTACGCGATATCGTATTTTTCGAACCCAAATCGCTTGCAACAAACCTAGGCGAAACGTTAAAATCTTTGCATCGTCTTCAGAAGAGGAAGGCAATTGTTTGTCTTATTTCCGACTTTATTGACAATAATGTCACAAAGGAGCAAAACGAACTATTTTGGCGAACACTTTCGATAACAAAAAATAAACATGACTTAATTTGCGCATTGGTTTCGGACCCTAGAGAACAAACGCTTCCCGATGTAGGTTATATTTGTCTTGAGGATGCCGAAACTGGTAGTGGAAAATGGTTGAATACAGGATCGAAAGAAGTTCGTAATCGTTTTGAATCGGAAAATATGAAACGATTGGAGGAATTACGATCTCGGTTTCGTAGGATGGGGATCGATTGTTTAGAAATTAGTCCCGGATGTTCCTATGTGCGTCTTTTGCAAAGTTTTTTTGAGGCAAGAATGCGATGGAAAAAATAAAATTTTTATACTTTTTGCTAGTTTTAGTGGTTATACCTTGTTACGCCGAAGAGGTAACACAAGCCCCTTTGCCCCTATCGACAACAGCAGAAGTGCAGAAAAACGATTCACAACAGAATATACCGGATGAAAGTAGTGCGACAAACCCTGATGCCGAAAAAGCTTCGGAACCCAGTACGTCGGTAAAAGTTTCCGAACCCGAACAGCAGCCTTCTGAGCCTTTAACCCCACAGGATATTCTCGAATTAAGGCCCTTTGTTGTTACACCAAAACCGTGGATTCCTTACATTATAGGGATCATTGTTTTATTTTTGGTGGTTTTGATATACCTGTTTTTGAGAAAAAAGAAGCAAAGGGCCGCTAGCATTATACCTTTGAGTCCCTACGAGCGTGCATTACATGAAATTGAAGCGACCCGTGAATGGATTCACGAAGCACAGTCAAAACGTTTTGCGAGTGGCTTATCCGACGCGATACGTGGGTATATTGAAAGCGTATTTACAATACGGGCCATTGAAAGCACAACCGAAGAACTTTTAAGAACTATCCAACCGCTTGAAAATCTCGACAACACGTTAAAGGACGAATTAAAATCGTTCTTAGAAGGGTGCGACCTTATAAAATTCACCAAACAAACCAGTTCGCCTCAAGGACGCGAAGGTTTGTATTCCGCCGCAAAGCAATGGATAAATCATGCGGATAAAATACGGCAAGCCCAGGCGATGTCGCAGGCCGACAATACCTTCGAAGCCAAATGAGGTCTATTTTGACAGTTCAGTATCCATTGGTCCTGATTGGACTGCTTTTGATACCTTTTCTGTTTGTGCTTATTGTACGTCGCTATAACCCAAAGAGGTTCGTTGTTTATTCAAGCCTTACCTTATTACCACTTTCGAGAATCCCGAATTACCCGTTGTACATTCCTCTTGTGTTACGCTGTACTGCAATCGCTTTGCTTTTGTTAGCGCTCGCCCGTCCTTGTCGTATAAAACAATTTTCGGAACAATCGAGCAGCGGTATCGATATTGTTCTGGCTATCGATTTATCTACTTCCATGCTTTCTCCCGATTTTATGTTGAACCAGTTTCAACAGATTACACGCATTGACGCGGCTAAAAATGTAATGGCGGAGTTTATTCAAAAACGTAAAAGCGACCGTATGGGGCTGGTGGGTTTTGCACGGTACCCTTATCTCGTTAGTCCCTTAACACTCAACCATGAATGGCTTCTCAAAAATCTTGAAAGATTACGTCCGGGTATTATCGAAGACGGTACGGCCATTGGCTCTGCCATTGCTATGTGCGTTAACCGACTCAAAGATTTAAATTCTAAAAGCCGTATTATTGTTTTGTTGACCGACGGCGTTAATAACTCGGGCAAAATATCACCAAAGATTGCGGCCGAAGCAGCGGCAAGCTTCAATGCGAAAATTTACGCGATTGTTGCCGGGACAGATCAGTTTTATCCGGTTGACGAAGCCGTTCTGCAGGATATGTCTAAAAAAACCGGCGGGCAATTTTACCGCGCCTCTGATATTCAACAACTAAAAGGTATTTACGACGAAATTGACCATCTCGAAAAATCAGAAGTTAAACTTGATCATTACACGGAGGTTAAAGAATTATTTCAAATTTTTTTAGGGTTAGCGCTGGGGCTCATCCTATTAGAATGTCTTTTGAGACAAACCGTATTTAGAGTTTTACCATGAAGTTTGTAGCACCCATCTGGCTGATTTTGTTACCTCTCTTCTTGCTTTTTTGGGCCTTATTCGAAGTGGGGTTTTATTTTAAACGTCAAAAAGATTTAAAACTCTGGGGCCATAAACTTGATAAAAAGGGCTTGGTTAAGCGTGAGCATCCTTTTACACGGATTTTGCATTATGTTTTTCTAGGAAGCGGTTTTGTCGCTTTATTTTTGGCCTTAGCTCGACCACAATGGGGATTAAAGACGGAAAAAAGGCAACATCAGGGGCTATGTGTCTTATTCGCGCTGGATACCTCTAAGAGCATGTTGGCCGAAGACGTTCGTCCGAACCGTTTACAGCTTGCCAAATTGAGTGTTTTGGAACTTTTACAGCGCCTAGGAGGGAATAGGGTAGGGCTCATTGCTTTTTCAGGAGGAGCTTTTTTGCAATGCCCACTTACCAAAGATTATGGTGCTTTCAAGTTGGCACTCGATGCCCTAGATACAAACGTTATTCCCAAAGGAGGAACCGATATCGCTGCGGCACTGAGGGTTGCTCAGCAGGCCTTTGAAAAAGGTAATACGTTTAAATATTTGCTTTTGATTACCGACGGTGAAGACCTAAGCGCTGAAGGAATTAATCAAGCAAAAATTGCGGCAAAGGAAGGAATTATTGTTTACACCGTTGGCGTTGGCTCGACTAAGGGAGACAAAATACCAATGCGCAATGCCGAGGGCCGTATAGAATACTTAAAAGATGAAAGCGGCAATTATGTTACCACACGTTTAGACGAAAAGACTCTGGAGGAAATTGCAAAAACGACAAAAGGCTTTTATGTACCACTGGGAAATGCCGGCGAAGGACTAAAACAAATTTATGAAACAACGCTAAGGGAACTGCCAAAGGAAAGCTTTGAAAGTGTCGAGCAAAAGCCCATAGAACGCTATGTTTTTTTTGCCGCCGCAGCTTTATTGGCGTTTATTCTGGAGTTGAGTCTTTACGCACGAAAGGTTAAAATTTATGCAGGTTCAAAAAACGCATCCCTTTAGGAAATTTTTAAGAATGGTTCCAAAAGCGCTTTGTGTTCTGCTGATGTCCTCGCACTTGGGTCACGCGACGTTTAAAAATGCCGGGGAAAAGTATTGTCAGCAAAAGCAATGGGAGAAGGCCTTGGAATATTATAAGTTGGCTTCAGCCAAAAAAAATTATGATTGGGAAATCCCGTTTAATTTGGGTATAGCGCATTACAACTTAAAGCAATGGGATGAAGCCATCGCCGCCTTTAAAGATTCGCTTGGCCGTTGTCGTAAGCTCGAAAAGCAAGAAAGCATTTTCTATAATTTGGGAAATGCTCTTTATCGAAAAGGTGAAACTTTACCCGAATCAGAACCTAAGGAATTGGAAGCAAAAATTGCTCTATGGGAGGAAAGCTTAAAAGATTATGCCAGTGCTTTAGATTTAAAAAAGAGTAACGATACGCAACATAACCACGATTGGGTAAAAGAACAGCTCGAAAGACTGAAAAAGAAACAAACTTCACAACAAGATAATTCGAAAAACGAGGAGAACAAGAAAGAAGGAAAACCACAAGATCAATCAAACAAGGAAGATAGGCCTGAAAATTCAAAAGATTCTTCAAGTGCGAAAAATGAGCCGAAAAATAATGAGCAAGAAAATGAATCAAAACCATCGGATGAAAAAAAAGAGCTTCCAAAGAATCTTCAGCAACAAGAGATGCAAAATATTTTAAATGCTTCACAAAAAGAAGAACAGAAGCTACCGTTGTTGCTTTTAGAGTCTACAAACGAAACCACAAAAAAAGATTGGTAAATAAACAAGATGAAAAGAATAATATCAAGCACCGTAGTTTGCGTGGTCGCGATGCTTGGACTACGGGCGCAAGTCAATGGTGAAATTTTGGTTAAATCCGAATTCAAGCCATCAGCAATTTCCCTAGATGGTTCGGCAAAATGGGTTATAACCGTCGAAGGAGCAACCATTCAACAGGTTAATTTTCGTCCTCCAGTCATTGATGGTCTCGTATTAACCTATCAGCAAGGAGCGTTCCATACACAATTCATCAACGACAAGATGACGCGCTCGACGGTGTGGACCTTTCGCGCAACACCAAAAAAACCGGGTACCTTTACTCTACCAGCCGTTGATTTCACCTTTGATGGAAAAATTCTTACCGTGCCTGGTGCAACGTTAACGGTTGATGCTACGGCAACTTTGGCCTCAAATTCTACAAGCGAAAAAGGCCAAATAAAACCTTTGTTTCTTGAAATAAAATATGATCGGCCTGAAAAATGGTTTGCCGGCCAAAGCGTTCCCGCGCAATTAAATCTTTATGTTGACGCACAATTACGTGGTCAACTGTTGTCCATGCTTACCAAACAAGGTGATGAATTTTCGGCCACACAATTGACATCCGAACCGGAAAAAACAATGGTACAGATCGACAATCGAGAATACACAAAGCTCGGCTGGAAAACCCTTTTAACGCCATTAAAATCGGGCGAAGCAACCCTAAAATTTGGATTAGATTTGGCACTTGAAATGCCTTCACGTATGTCGTTTGATGATGATGACGATAACGATCCTTTTGGAGCGTTCAATCGTGCTCTGGGTAGAATGCTCTCGGAACGAAAACAAACGAAAGTAGAAACCCCGTTGGAAAATATTTCCGTAGTTGGGTTACCACTGGAGACACAACCACAAAATTTTAGTGGGGGGATAGGCCATTTTACACTCACAACGCCTCATATTGTTGAAAAAGAAGCGGTTGCAAACGAATCACTAACGTTTGTTGTTGAGGTTAAAGGTGAAGGCAATTTTGATGCACTTAAAGAACCTGTTCTCGTTATCGACGAAAAAATATGGCGCCATTACGCACCCAAAGCTTCCTTCGAAGCTGAAGATACCGTAGGGTTTACGGGCAAAATAAAATACGAGTATATCCTTGTTCCCTTAGCGCCCGGCAAACAAGTTTTACCCGAAGTGAATTTTACATTTTTCGATCCATTAAAAATAAGTTATCAAACCATCAAGTCAAAAATTCCCGAACCCATCGAAGTAAAACAGCCTTTGCCGACAAAGCCTTCGGCTGTAGCGGTAACAACGTCTGTTGTGCCCAAAAGTAACGATCAAGCTTTTATTGCGGGACAATTACCCGATGAAGATATCTCGCTACGCACCGAAAGGTGGTATAAAACAAATCTACCTTGGATTAGCGGTAAAAGTTGGATTCTTTGGCAAATTCTGTTTTTAAAACTATGGTGTATTTTCTTCTTATACGAATATTACCGCTTTCGTAAGCGTACCGACAAAAATTTTGTGCGTTTTCATTCGTTACAGAAACAAATGAAACAAGACGAAAAAGAGGCCCTTAGGTACGAAAAAGAGGGTAATTACGAAAGCTATTATGATTCTTTATACAAAATGTTGCAGACGGCCGTTGCATTAAAAAGCAAAAAGCTTGACGGGGCATTTTCTTGGTCCTTAGAAGAAATAGAAGAAATTTTATCGGAACAAAAATGTCAATTGACACCGGAAAGTATGGAAATTTTAAAAGAGATTATTGACGCCAATAGTCAAGTTAAGTTTGGGCAAGGTGTAAACCAAACGGGAATTGATCGCTTAAGTTTAAACAAACTGTTAAGGGAGATTTTAAAAAGCTAACATGAAATACGGTCTTATTTTAATCCTTTTATGTCCCATGCTTGCCATGGGAGCAGAAAATGTGAAGTCATCAAAAGTCTTACTAAGCGAGGGGAACCGTGCTTATGGTGAAAAACAATACGCAAAAGCTTTAGACTACTACAAAGAGGCGATCAAGAGTGGCTATATTTCTGCCGATTTGTATTACAATTTAGCCCAAGTACACTGGAAATTACAACAAAAAGGGGAGGCATTATTCTTTTTCAAAAAAGCCTTAACCCTTAATTCCTTTTGGAAAAAAGCGTCGGATAATGTAAACTATTTATGCCATGAAATGGGTTTACCAACCGAGAAACTTTCGGCGTTGAAAAAAATACCTTTAAATTGGTGGACACTAATTTTGATCGTTTCATTCTGGACGGCCGCTTTTTTTGTCATAAAGATTATTTTTTCGGCTCTGTGGCGTTGGCTTTTTATGCTTTTAACCTTGCTGTGCTTGTTGGGCACGATTCTTTTCGGCTCTCTTTTGTGGTATCGCAGCGAAGACCTTAAGACCGTAATTGTACTTAAAAACACACCCTTAAAATTTTCACCAACGGCACAAAGCCCACACCGTCAAACTATTAAAGAAGGCGCCTTTTGTAAACTGATTGACCAAAAGGGAAATTATTTGTTTATTGAAACGCTCTTTGAAGGCCAAAAATTAGAAGGCTGGGTGGAGAAAGAAAAAGTTGGAATCCTTTACGAAAAGAATTAAAAAAAGAGAGGGTTTTCCCTCTCTTTTTTTAATTCTAACAATTCCTTAAGCTTAATGACTAGTGAATCGTAATTGCTTTTGCGTTTTCACCCTTCGCTAATTTTTTTAAGGTTATTGTTAATACGCCATCTTCCAACTTTGCGTCAATTTTATCGGTATCCACGTCTGTGGGAACTTGTTGCACAATATGATACTCTTTTTTGCCCTTCTCCTTCCCTTTTTCACTAGAGTATGTTTTGTATTTTGCCGAAGCTTTTATCGTTAATTTATTGTTATCGAGATTAACGGAAGTCTGGTCTTTGGTTACACCCGGTAACGGAATTTCGAAATAATAGTTGTTTTCATCTTCTTGCCAGTTTCCCGTCGAAAACGAGAGATTTTCCCAATCAAACAGGTAGCTATTGGATAGCAACCGATGAGCAAGTGCCATACTATCTTTTAACATATAGAACAATGGATCTTGCTCACGAGATTCTCTTCCCATGACTTTTAACCAGTCCATGCCAATGCATGTTAAGCAATTTTCCCGAAAATGTCAAATTCTTGCTGGTGTTCAATCTCTTCTAACGATTATAGCCTATATCACATATCCAAAGTACAAATATTCAAAGCTCTGCAATTGACCAGTTAAGTACCGTTTTATAATTTAGGGGTCAGCAGAATATTACAATGAATGCAGTGTTAAAACTCGTGGTTTTCGCAGGGTAGGCTTGCTCTAGAACGTGTGTAATCGACTCTAGGATTTTTTCCTATTCCAAAATGCATGTTCGTTTAAGGGAATCAGTCAGGGAAATGGTCGCTAACAAATCGTCGGTTGTTTTTGGCTACAGCACTTCGCACAATGTATATTATGTCTAATTTACAATATCCTGCTTCAACTCTTAATATCTCCCTCTAAAATTAAATCCTTTAAAAATGTGCTAGCACATTTACAATTGGTGAACTTCTTTCATCAAATCCTGAAATTCCTTACAACTTACATTAAAGGGTTTAGCACCGCTAACACGTGAAAACTCAATACAACGTAAACGGTTTTGGTTCTCCTCATCTTGACCAATAAGTCCTGGTTTGTTTTTAAAGGCACATTCCACGGCTAAATCTACACAAGATTGAATAAGGTTTAAATCTAAAATATTGGGTGCTGCCGAACGTGTAAAATATCCACTTTTTTGTATTAAAACTTTTCCAGCCTGAAGAGCCGGTCCTAACTTTTTACCTAGCCAATCGCCAATATTGACCAACTTGAGCTGCAATTGCCCAAATTCGTTTTTTGGAATTTCCTTACCTTCTTTTTTAAGATCTTCCAAATAATAATTTATAAAGGCTCCTTCGCTAACAAACACATTGACGCATCCAACCGTATCCATAACCTTTTTAAGGCGAATTTTTTCGGCTTCAAGGTCAACGCTAAGTTCCGGTAGATAGAGACCATGAATGGTGCGTTTTTCTTTTGGAAAACCTAATTTTGGTAAGAAAGCCTTTGTTTTTAAGCGATCCATATAAGACTTTGCCGTCGCATAGCTTAGCCATCCGCAATAGCGTCCCATGACTTCATGAACAATCAACGTCCTTGGATTTGCGCTGTGTTCGGCTACAACATTTTCAAAGAAAATAGCTCCCTGTTCGGCGGCCGTCCATGCACCAAGGGTTTGTTTTACAGGGAAAATATCGTTGTCGATGGTTTTAGGGAGTCCAATAACTTGTAAAGAATAATTGTTTTTCGACAAATGTGCGGCCAAATTTGCAGCCGTTAAATTAGTACCGTCACCACCAATCGTATGTAACACATCCACACGGTCTTTTACCAATTGCTGTGCTGCAACTTCAAAAGGCACCTCGCCTTCCTTAATAAGCTTACGCTTAACGCAGTCTTCGGCATTCAACAGCATTACGCTACTACTACCAATAGGACTTCCGCCAAATTGTAAAAGATGATAGGCTTGTTCACGTATCTCATCGTCCACCTTTAACACGTCACCGAGCAATAGCCCCTTAAACCCATCTTTATAGGCAATAATTTCAACATCGGGATCGATGCTATTATAACGAATAATAAGATTTGCTACAGCGGCCGATAAGCACGGTGCAAGCCCTCCAGCGGTAAGCATGGCTACTTTCATTTATCAATCCTTGTTTTAGAGATAGTTACTCGATCCTAAAAATATATTCTTCTTTAGGCAAATTAAATGTAAACATTTTTACTAAACTTCAAGAATAGTAAACGGTTACGTTGTTAAGCTTCCTTGTCTTAGAACGAACTTAAAGTAAACATGAAAAGATAGCCCTCAAACAAGTCTTTCAGGGTCTGTTAAACGCTCAAGGCGATGATAACGGCTACCCTTTAAAAAAACAGCCCCCTGAAAATTCTGAATACTTGTTCCCATTGCTTCTGTACTTGGCACCTTTGTAATTTGATGGGCCTTATTACCGGCTTTTAAAAGCCCCTCATAAACAGGTTGCATATTCTCCCCTACCAAAATAACACTATCTTGGGGTCTAATTTTTATCTGTGCACCCATCTCGAAATGATAGTTCTCCGAAGCACGCCCAAGCTCGGCAATTTGCCCAATGACATAAAGATGCGGTAAAGTTGAAGGAGCCTGCATTTGAAAAATCTGAATACTTTCAAGCATCGATATGGGATTAGCGTTGTAACAATCGACGAAAAACTTCTGGTTACCAATAGAAAGCCATTCTCCGCGTTTAGCCGAAGGCTTCCAAGTCAAAAGACGATCCTGCAAGATAGATTTTTCTACGCCCATTACCGTTGCCACCGTTAAAGCCATTGCAAAATTGCTTATAAGTCCTTTACCGATAAAAAAAGGCAGGGAAAATGCATGTTGAAATTCTTTTCCTGAAATTTTTAATTCCCAAAGACCAGGCTTTAAACACGTTGCCGCATAAGCAATCGTATTGGGATAAAACCGATCCAATTTCTCTTCAATATCGGCTAGGATAAAAGCTTTTTCGGAAAAACGTTTAAAACAATCGTAGCGTAAAAGATTGGCAAAAAAGAAAATCTTACCGTTTGGCCGAAGATAATTAAATAATTCACATTTTTCCTTTGCGATGGCTTCCAATGAATTATCAAAGTTTCCCAAATGAACTGGCTCTACATTTAAAACAATAGCTAAATCAGGCTCTGCAATTTTTGCCAGAGGTTCCATTTCGTTTGATTCTGAAACGCCAAGCTCAACAACCGCATAAGAATGTTTCTGAGGATCGAGTTGTGTTAAGGTTAATGGAACACCGAGGTAATTATTAAAATTACCCATTGTTTTACCCGTTACCGCTTCTCCCAAAAGAATTGCTAACAGATCTTTCGTCGTTGTTTTACCCAAACTACCTGTCAAACCTACAACCGGTATCGGTAACCACTTGCGAAAGTTTTTCGCAACGACATGAAAAGCGTTTAGAACATGCGTTACCTGTAATTGTGGTAGAAATATTGTTGAATCTACCCTTTCGACGATTGCCGCCGATGCACCCTTCTGCTGGGCTGTGTACAAATAGTCATGACCATCGTTTTTCCCAGATTTAATCGCCAAAAAACATTGTCCTGGACGAATTTGCCGAGTGTCATTTGAAAACCCATCAACTTCCGCGCTTAGATTCGAAACATTATGCCAAACTCCTTTGGTCCATTCCGAAAGCTTTTGAAAAGTAAGCTTCATTTTTTGCTTAAAAGTTCTTGAGCAACTTCTCGGTCGCTAAAAGGAATCAAGTGGCCATTAATTTCTTGAAAGCTTTCGTGCCCTTTCCCGGCAATGACCAGACAATCGTTATCGGTACATTGTTTAACCGCACGTGTGATAGCTTCTTTACGGTCTTCAATAAAGATCATATTTGAGAAATCGGTCGTACCGGCTTTCATGTCTTCAAAGATCATCGCCTGTGATTCATTACGTGGGTTATCGCTGGTAGCCCAAGAAAAATCGGCATATTTTTGCGCAATAGCGGTCATAATTGGTCGTTTAGCACGATCACGATTGCCACCACAACCAAAAACAAGATATAAATTCCCTTTCGTAATCGATTTTAATGTCCGTAAAACATTTTCAAGTGCGTAAGGCTTATGGGCATAATCAATAAAAACGGAAATTTTCTCATGCTGTAAAGCCTGCATACGACCGGGGACACCCGGAAAATTCTTTATTGCTTCACAGGCAGGTACAAAAGAACGACCTTCTCCGTAAAGTACCGCAAAAACGGCTAAACAATTGTAAACATTAAATTCTCCAATAAGCGGTGTAGAAATTGTTGTTTTACCGTTTGGAGAAATTAAATCAAATGTCGTTCCAGCTAGAGAATAAGCTATATTTTCGGCACGTATTGTGGCCGATTTTGATAGGCCAAAAGTAACAGAAGGAGATTTAAGGCTCTTATATAATCTTTGGCCATAAGGGTCATCAATATTAACAATAGCCAGTTTGAGCGGTGTATTAAATAATTTTTCTTTAGCAGCAAAATAGTTTTCAAGATTTTGATGGTAATCCAGATGTTCGGTATTGAGATTTGTAAAGATCCCTGTCTTAAAATTTACACCGTAAACGCGTTCTTGGTCCAAAGCGTGAGATGACACCTCCATTACAGCATTTTTGCATTGTACCTGTTCCATTTCTTGCAAATAGCCATGAATACTTAACACATCGGGAGTTGTACGCATCGCCGGCAATAAACGCTGCCCAAGGTCATATTGAAGGGTCCCCAATAAACCGGTCTTCTCTTTATAGCCTTCTTGTAAGAGATATCTCAAAAGCCAGGTAATCGTCGTTTTACCGTTTGTGCCCGTAACACCAATAAGGTTCAATTTTTCATCACAAGCTCCATAAAAACGTTTGGCTATTATAGCCATCGTCTTACGAACGCTTTCAACCTGAATATGGGTTAAATTTCCAAAAATTTTTAACGGCTTTTCCGATACAATAACATTGGCCCCTTTCGCTATAGCCAATTCAAAGAAATTATTACCATCATTTTCTTTTCCGGCAACGGCAAAAAACATACTATTGTGGCCAGCGGCTTCGTTGTGCAAGGCAAGACTATGGATTAATACGTTTTCTTTAGGCCCCGTCCATTTAACAAATGGGATGTCTTTAAAAAGTGTTTTTAGAAGTACAGGTTTTTGCATAAATCTCACCAATGGAAATGAAAGCGTTTGTGGTAATAAAAGCGAAGGTAAAAAAGTATAGTTTAACATGACTAAATAGCTTCGGGTTCAGGCTGAATTCCAAGATAACCAATAATGGCATCGGCAATTTTCTTAAAAATGGGCGAGGCGACTTGTGCTCCATAAGCCGTACCCTTAAAATTTGGGCTATCAAGGGTTAACGAAACGTGGATTTGTGGATGGTCGTAGGGGAAAAATCCGGAAAAGGACGAAACATGCTTATCATGTGAGTAATGACGACCGATAATTTTTTGAGTTGTTCCCGTTTTTCCGGCAACATTGTACCCTTTAATGTAATCTTTTGAAATCGGCGTGTGTAAAAGCATCTTACACATCGTCATCGCTGTTTCAGGAGAAATAACCTGTCTTTTGGTGCAAGGTGAAAAGGAACGTACAATGTTACCCTTTGTGTCAAAAACATTTTGCACATAATAGGGCTTCTGTAGTTTTCCTCCGTTGGCAACCGCAGATACGGCATAATGCATTTGTAATAGCGTACAGGCAATACCATGCCCAATAGGTATGCGGGTTAAAGTTAAATTATCCCAAAACCTCCACGAAGTTAGAATACCACCGCTTTCTCCATCGAAATGAGCACCGGTTTTTTCAGAAAACCCAAAAAGACGCGCGTACTGATACAATTTTTCGGGTCCCAACAATAATGATATTTGCGCGATTCCTCGATTGCTTGAATTCGCTAAAACATCCCTTACGGGCATAACAAAATGGAGCGGTTTCCAGTCCTTGGGTAAGGATAAGGTTTTACCGTGATATTCGACCGTTGTCTTTCCACAATCAAATTTAGTTTCCGGAGTAACCACTTTTTCATTTAGCGCCGCGCTAACGGTAATAGCCTTAAAAACCGAACCCGGCTCATAAACGTCGGTTACGATACGATTTTTTAAGATTTCCGGCGGATACTTCCAAAATTCGTTTGGGTCAAATGCTGGCAAAGTTACAGAGGCCAGCAAGGCACCCGTAATAGGATTGCTGACAAGAGCCTGAACCGATAAGGGGTGGTAACATTCAAAGGCTTCTTGTAAAACTTCTTCAACGATCGCCTGAATGTTCGCATCTAAGGTTAGTTTTACATTATAGCCATCTCGACAGGGAATTCGCCGCTTACGAAATTGTGCCAATTCTTTTTGGTGTCCGTCTTTTTCAGTTTCTTGTATTCCGTCTTGTCCCTTTAAGTAAAAATTTAACAAACGTTCGACACCAAAAACCGGCGTGTTTTCCTTGTTTAAAAACCCAAGGATATGACCTAAGGAATTTGGACCGGTGTAAACACGTTGATCTTTGGCGTTACCATAAACACCTTCAATTTTAAGTTTCTGAATTTTTTCAAATGTTTCTTCGGATACACCGTCGGCAAGTTTTTTCCAACGGCGCTTTGCGGGAGTTGTCCAGATTTTTTCCAAATCTCCCACCGGTAAGCCAATGTGTTTGGACAATTCTATCAACTTTTTGAGGTCTGTTTTTTCGGTGCAAAGCGGGTCCACACCAACCTCAAAAACGCGTTTTGTAAGCGCAAGCAAATTTCCTTTACAATCTAGTATTGCTCCACGTTTTGCGGGAAGAATTTTTAGACTTCTACGAGCCTGTGATGCAAAATTAATAAAAGATTCACGATGGCGGTATAAATAAACGACACGTAAGGTTACAACGGAAAATCCTATACAAAAAACAAGGTAAAAAACCCCGAAACGTCTGGAAAAACCGTAGGTCATTCAAAATCGTTAAAAACTTTTTGTCGTGTGCAAGGTTAAAAAAGTTTTAGAGCTTTGATTTTGTTCCGCACGAGGGCTACGCGAGACCCATACCATTTGTGAAGCCGTTGGCGCGGAAAGTTCTTTGCAGTAATGTTTCTTTAAAAATTGTGGCGAATGAATATAGGCCATCTGCGCGTTGACATTACGGATTTGTTGGCAAATAACTTCGAATTCTTGTTCTAAAATTTGCCCATAACGTGACTGAATTGTTACCTGATTACGTATCCAAAGAAGGCTAAAACTAGCCAAGAGTATCATTGTTAAACAGATACCGACGAATAGAGACCACTTTTTCAGGTTATAGGAGGACTTCATAAGATTTTTTCGAGTAAACGTAATTTTGCCGAACGACTGCGCATGTTGTGCTCACGTTCTTCAAAACTTGGGGTTATAGGTTTAGTGCTTAAAAGATTGGCATGTATGGTCCGTAATTGTTTAGGAGTGGAATCCATGCGGTTTAAGCTTTTACCGGCAAGCCGATTAAAATATTGCTTGATCGTACGATCTTCGAGCGAATGAAAGCTTATAACCGCTAAAATACCCTTTGTTTCGAGTGCTTCAAACGCCTGCGGCAAAGCTTGCCTTAGATTTTTTAGCTCCTCGTTAACCGCCATACGAATACCTTGAAAAACAAGTGTTGCCGGATGAATTTTGGACTTTTTGCTCAAAACGGGACGGAGGTATTCCACAAACGAAGCTGTGCTGTTGAAAACATTTGTACCGCGACCAGCTAAAATATGTTTTACAACCTTTCGCCAATTTTTTTCTTCCCCGAAATCACGAATGGCTTCAACCAATTCTAGTTCCGTTGCGGATTCTAAAAACTCTTTTGCCGTTTGACCTTCAAGGTCCATACGCATATCGAGCGGCCCTTCTTGCCTAAAAGAAAAGCCACGCACGGCCTGATCTAATTGAAAAGAGGAAACTCCAAGATCAAACAAAACACCACAAAACACCTGCCCCAACTGAGATAATGCCGAGAAATTTATTGTTTTAAAAAAGAAACGGTCGCCATAGTTTTTTTTAAATGGCTCTGCGCGCTTTTCGGCTTCAGGATCGCGATCTATCGCCCAAAGACAAATATTTGGGTTAGCATCTAAAATAGCTTTGGAATGCCCTCCCCCACCAAAAGTTGCATCCAATACATTGCCTTTTAAGCCCTGAAACTTTTCAAGGATAACATCTTTAAGCACAGGAATATGTTGACCCATATCCATCTTATAAACCGAGCTCCTTGAGTAACCGTCCCATCTCATTTTCTTCCACACTATCGTTATTAAGATAGGATTGGTAACGCGTTGGATTCCAAAGGCTAAAGGTAACATAACTACCCAATAGCATGACCTCTTTTTTTAGGTCAGCATGCTGTAATAGCTTCTCATCAAGATGAATACGTCCCTGCCGATCGCATCCAAAGGTATCGGCTTTTGAAAAAAGTTTTAAAAGAGTTTTCTGTCCCCTTTGATCTCCCAAACTAACCGCTGCAGCTTTTTCCTCTAAGCGCGCAACCATTGCCGGTGGGTAAATCGTTATGCATCCAATAGGGTTCGGTAGGGCCAAAAACACATCTTCGTCATCTCCACTAAAGCGCCATTTCGAAGGTACGGTGAGGCGATTCTTTACATCCAGATTATGTAAAAACTCACCAACAAAAAGGCTTTTACCTAAAATCGACATTTTGAGCGCTTAATTTCCGTTACAACCCTTTAAATTCCCCACTTTAAACCACTCAACCCCACATTCTCCCACAAGTCAATAAAATTCGTGAAAAATGCCCGTTTTTTCTCACGTTTTATGCCTAAATTTTTAAAGGTATACTGAAGAGAAAAAAGTTCCGAAAACCTTTTCTTTTCACGTAAAAAAAGAAAGGGTTCTCGGAACTTTCCAAAGAAAAACGAATCTTTTACGTTTGTTTCGACGCATCACGTCGAAACATAAAATGCGGAGCATTTTCGGGTCAAGGGCCTTTGGTCCTTGTGGGCTCAAAGGACAGAGCCCGCAATTCGATACATTTTAATGTAATCTAAAAGACTGCTTTATAAAAAATAAAAGCACTTACCAAAGTAAGTGCTCAAGCATTTCTTCTCTCTTGATTATAATTTACAAAAACTTTTTAAACATCAACGCAGCATTTTGCCCACCAAATCCAAGGTTATCACTGATAGCGACGTTTACCTCGCGGGCAACACTTTTATTTGGCGTGTAGTTTAGATCACATTCTGGATCTAGGTTTTCGTAGTTGATTGTCGGCGGAATACGATTTGTTTGCAAAGCCTTAATCGTAATAATTGCTTCAACTGCACCAGCCGCACCCAATAAATGCCCCAACATTGATTTTGTGGAGCTCAAATTGATGCTTTTGGCTTTTTCGCCAAAAACTTGCTTAATGCATGTCGTCTCTAAAGCGTCGTTATAAGGCGTTGATGTGCCATGAACGTTAATGTAATCAACACAATCTTTAGATATTTCCGTGTTTTTGAAAAGTTTTTCAAAACATTCCGAAAGTGCTCTGCCCGTTGGCTCCGGACGTGTTACATGAAAAGCATCACAGGTGGCCGAATAGGCGACAATCTCAGCATAAATTTTAGCATTTCGCGCTCGCGCATGTTCCAGGTCCTCTAAAATAAGCACTCCAGACCCTTCCCCAATAACAAAGCCATCTCGCTGAGCATCGAAAGGACGGCTCGCCCTTTCAGGAGTTGCATTGAAGTTTGTACTCATTGCCCGCATCGCACAAAATCCAGCAAATGAGAGCTCGACGATGGCCGCTTCACCTCCTCCAGCAATCATCGTATCGGCTTCACCCAATTGGATCATCTTAAAAGCCTCACCGATAGCATGAGCTCCCGATGCACAAGCACTGACAACACCGTAATTCGGTCCACGGGCGCCGGTTTCAATGGCAACCGTACCCGAAGCGATATTGCAAATTGTCGAGGGAATCATGAAAGGAGAAACCTTACGTGGCCCATGCTGGATTAGGTTGGCCATTTGAGTCTGGATATTGTACAGTCCTCCAATGCCAGTTCCTATAAGCACGCCGCATCGATCTGGTTCCGCGGAAGGAAGAAAATTTGAGTCCTTCAAGGCCAACTTAGAGGCCGCCACCGCAAAATGTACGTAACGATCGGTACGCTTGGCTTCCTTTGGGTCCATAAATTCTTCGGGAGCAAATTCTTTTACCTCCGAAGCTACTTGGCTTGGATAAGCGGATGCATCAAAACGGGTGATCTTCGATATACCCGAATGCCCTGAAAGTAATTCTTCCCAAACCTTATCTACGGATTGTCCTAACGACGTTACACAGCCAAGGCCCGTAACGACGACGCGCTTCAAGCTTTTCTCTTTCATCTAAAAAGTTAGGCCTTAACCTTTGCTTTCCCTTCGATGTAGTTAATAACATCACCGACGGTTTTTAGCGTTTCGGCTTCGTTTTCAGGGATTTCACCCTGAATAAGGTCTTTAAATTCTTCTTCGAGATCCATAATCAATTGCACTTGGTCTAATGAATCTGCTCCAAGGTCGTCAAGGAAGGAGGCTTGAGGAGTAATTTGCTCTTCCTTTATGCTGAATTGATTGGCGATAACACGCTTTACTCTTTGTTCAATTGTTTCGGTTGTCATATTTTTAATATTTCACAAGCTAAGATATTTTTACTTAAAATCAAGTACGAATCTTTTACATTACCATGCCACCGTCTACATTCAAGACCTGACCAGTAATATAGCTCGAATGATCCGAAGCTAAAAATTTAACAAGCTCGGCAACATCTTCGGCCGTACCGAGACGTTTAATGGGAATGAATTTTTTCAATTGCTCGACATGATCTTCGGCTAATACTTTTGTCATATCGGTATCAATAAAACCAGGTGCTACGGCGTTTACGGTAATATTCCGTCCCGCTAATTCCTTGGCCAAGGATTTTGTAAGCCCTAAAAGTCCTGCCTTAGCCGCTGCGTAATTAGATTGCCCCGCATTACCGATTAAACCAATTACGGAGGACATATTAATAATACGACCCCATCGTTTTTGCGTCATTGGACGAACCAATTCCTTAATCCAGTAAAAGGCGCTAAACAAATTTGTTTCAAGCACGCTCGTCCAATCCTCTACCTCCATCCTTACAATTAATTTGTCTTTTGTAATGCCCGCGTTGTTAACCAAAATATCGATACAAGAGTACTTTTCTAAAATTTTCTCAGCGGCCAAATGAACTTCATGAGCTGATGAAACATCAACTGCATAAGCTTCAGCCTTTGCGCCTTTTTGTTTCAAATCCTCAGCCACAGCTTGACAATTTGCCGGATTACGACTCACACATAAAACGGTTGCTCCCGCTTGTGCTAAGCTTTCGGCAATAGTTTTCCCAATTCCCCTACCGGCGCCCGTAACCAGCGCAATACGATTTTGCAAGTTGACCATGTTTATAAATTTATTGATTTTTAATTAAAAACAAGCCGGAAAAAGATCAAAATAAAGTTATTCCTTGTATTTTGAGGATTTTCCCTTGTACAATTGGTTCCGTTAGGAGGTTATTCTATGAAAGACATTCTTCTTGTTGTTACGGGGACACTTTTTGGGCTTAGTCAGCCTTTATCTCTTTTTGGCCCATC
>CAZDSI010000004.1:46082-49030 GCA_964508215.1 uncultured Opitutales bacterium | reverse complement strand
AAGTTTGGGATATTTATAGCCGACTTTTAAAAGACCGGATTATCTTTGTTGGCAGCCCTATCGATGATTTTGTTGCCAATGCGGTGATTGCCCAGATGTTATTTTTGCAGATGGAAGATCCTAAAAAGGATGTACATTTGTATATCAATTCACCGGGAGGTATTGTTACGGCCGGAATGGCAATTTATGATACAATGAACTTTTTACATTGTAACATCGTTACCTATTGTGTTGGGCAGGCAGCCAGTATGGCTACCGTTTTGTTAGCGGCCGGTACACCGGGTAAGCGCTATGCACTTCCAAACAGCCGTGTGATGATTCACCAACCTAGTGGTGGTGCAACGGGGCAAACATCGGATATTTCCATAGCCGCAAAAGAAATCTTGCGTTGGCGTGAAACAATTAATCAAGTTTTGGCGAAGCATAGTCAAAAAACAGTACAACAAATCGAAAAAGACTCAGATCGTGATTATTACATGTCGGCTCTTGAAGCCAAAGAGTATGGTTTGGTTGATCATGTAATTGAAATAAAGCCAAAACCGGTAAGCAAAGACTCATAAGTTAAGGTATATTAATGTCTGAAGGATCGCTTTTTTGTTCCTTTTGCGGGAGGCATGCGAGTCAAGTTAAAAAGCTGGTAGCGGGGCCTACACCAAGTGTAGCTATTTGCGACCAGTGTATTGATATTTGTCGATCGCTACTTGGCAAAGAAACAAGCATTACACCGGGTACACAGCCCAATATGGGGTCGGTTATTACGGGTGCTGAAAAACCAAAATTATCTTTTAAGTTATCGACGCCTCGTGAAATCAAATCTGTCCTGGATCGTTTTGTTGTGGGCCAAGAGTATGCTAAAAAAACTCTATCGGTTGCCGTTTATAACCATTATAAGCGTTTATCGTTTGAAAAGGGAATTTCATGTGTTCGTCCCGAAGATAATCAACGTTTAGCTGGAGAGATACCGGAGTCCTTAAAAAAGGTTGAAATTGAAAAGAGCAATATTCTGTTGATTGGTCCTACCGGTAGCGGAAAAACACTTTTGGCACGAACGTTAGCCAAGACATTAGATGTTCCTTTTGCCATTGCTGATGCTACGACTCTAACCGAGGCTGGATATGTAGGGGAGGATGTTGAAAACATTATACTGCGGTTATTACAAGCCGCCGATTACGATGTCGAAAGGGCACAATGTGGCATCGTTTATGTGGATGAAATTGATAAGATTGGCCGTAAAACGGAAAATGTGTCTATAACACGAGATGTTTCTGGTGAGGGTGTTCAACAGGCTCTGTTAAAAATTTTAGAAGGCACCGAATGTAATGTTCCTCCTAAGGGGGGTCGCAAACATCCCGAACAAGAATACATAAAAGTCAATACCACACATATCCTTTTTATCTGCGGTGGTGCGTTTGTAGGACTCGATAAGATTGTTCAGGATCGAATCGGTAGCAAAGTTTTAGGTTTCGAAGTTGATCAGACAAAGCTTGCACACCACGATCCAGAGCAGTTAAAGAAAAATGTACAACCCGAGGACCTTATAAAATTTGGTATGATACCCGAATTTATCGGTCGGTTGCCCATTGTTTCGGTTTTACAGGAATTGACAAAAGATGAATTGCGTTTTATTCTTACATCGACGGAGAATGCCCTGTTATCGCAATATAAGAAATTGTTTGCTATGGAGGGGATCGAACTTGAACTTCAAGAAAAAGCTATAGATGCTATTGTTGCCAAGGCGCTTGAGTTTAAAACCGGTGCACGTGCATTGCGGTCGATCCTGGAGGGTATTATGACGGAAGTCTTTTACGAAGTTTCTAATGGTGGTGAAACGAAAAAGGTGATTATACAAGAGGAAGCTGTTCGCGGTTCCGAAAAGCCGATTTTACTAAAGAATAAATAGGAATTATTTGGGCTGCTTTTATGTGCAGAAAATCAGTCAATTACTAGAGGTGTTCAACAATTTTTGGGCTAATTTCTGGCCCAATAATCATTGGGCCAACGGCCTTTGTAATAATCTTACTCTATTGCAGAATTGGTAGTTTTGTCTTTGGTTATTTGTTGAGAAACCAAGTTTTTTAAATTTGCGATCTGCATAACCGGTAATAATTCTTCTGAAGTCTTAAGCTTGGCCGAGCAGTTACTTTCTTTAATTGCGTTGTATACTTCCTGGCGAAAAATTCGGACATTTTGGGGCGCCTCAATCCCAATTTTTACACGATCGTTATCAATTTTTGCAATTTGGAAGCTCAATATAGTTCCGTCTGAAAATTGAACAATAATCGACTCATTTAATTTACGTGTAAGAATAAGCATATTATTTTTCCTCGTAAATGAGATGGGTTGCCGAAACTTGACGGTAGTTTTCTATGACAATTTGTTTCCCACTTCTTAGTGTTCGATGAAGAAAGATAGGTGCCATTAAGTTTACGGTGATCTTTGTTTTTGGCCTTGAAAATGTTGCTAATACGAGAATGGCGACATCGTTTGGAGCTTTTATTTTCATTGCCTTAACTTCATTCTCATTAATCTCTGGACAATAGTCTTTCACGAAAGCAAAAGGATCTATAGCTAGAAAGCCTATACTTTCATCATCCAAAGCGTTTAAGCGTAAGAAAGGTAATTCTTCTTTTTTTAGGAACAGTTCAAAACGTTTTAATTCCGGCAATCCAATGAGTCCTGAAGAAAAATTTACTTTCCGAGGATTTTGTGCAATTTCTGCGTAAAAGGAGGTTTGAGATGTCCATTTCATGAGATATAATTCAGCAGTGAAAGATTGAGTAAACGCCCTCCGGTTTGTAATGCGGCCTGATAAGCGTACTGTGTTTGTTGTAACCTTACAATGATTTCGGCAATATCCACATCGACGTTTTCGGACATTAATCCGCTGATGTCGCTTAACAAAAAGGAATTCTGAGAGTTTGCGTGTTCGATGCGCATTATTTTTGCAC
>CAZDSI010000004.1:36198-46046 GCA_964508215.1 uncultured Opitutales bacterium | reverse complement strand
TACGAGGTTTTTTTCGTTATCTAAGACTTGCGTGTTCAGAGCATCCAATGTTGTTGGATTTGGCGGTTCTTCCGACATTGCATCACGTACCTCTACAAGTTTTTTTAATATTCCCAAAATCGTTTCGTTATCTTCCCCGCTTGTCGTGGGATTAATAGAAACGTTAGACCCAATATAAAAGTCGTTTGGTTGGCTACTACTAGAGCTACCGTTATAGGTAATATTTGTGATTTTACCATTTGAATCACGCGTTACTTCGAATGGTTTTGTATCCAGTTTGGCTCCGGAAAATAAATAAGCGTCCAAATATTTGCCATTTACCGTTGAAACGGCTTCTTCCAAGACTTGATTCATTTCGGAAGCGTAAGCGTACAAAGCTTCCTGTGAAATCTTTGATTTACCCGAAGCAAGCAATTCTTCGGTACGTGTGTTGGCATCATTTAGACGACTAAGAGCTTCGAAGCTGCTTTCAGCTAAAGATTTAGCCTGTGATGAGTTTTTTTGGTATTGGCCAAGCAAGGTTTGTTCCGATTGTAGCCCTTGTACAACAGAGCTCAAAGTTGGAGAATCTGTTGGTACTTGAATCTTTTGCCCCGTTCCCATTTGTGTCATCCATTTTAATTGATTACCTTGCAGATAATGCAGGTTATCAATCAGTAGATCGGTAAAGGCCTGTGACGAAATTTTCATGTAAGGTTAACGTATAATATTGATCGAAGTTTCGAGTAGTTCATCGATGACTGTCATAACCTTTGCGGCAGCCTGAAAGGCTTTTTGCGTTTGCTTTTGGTAAATAAGCTCTTCATCAATGGACACTCCAATCGTATTCTGCCTTTGTTGAAGAAGCAGTTTTTGGACCACATTTTCGTCCGTATATTTTTGTGTGGTTGCATTAAATCCGTCGGCCAGCTTTGAAATAAAGTCGCTGTATCCTTGTGCAAATGTGCGATTGTTCAGTGTCGAAATACTGGTTTCGGCCAGCTCAGCCAACTTTTTAATACGGTCGTTTGCATAAGGCGTTGAGCTATCGGAAGATGTTTTTAAGGTTGAAGCGTTGACTTTTAGGGCGATGGTATCGATGGTTATTCCCGTATTATCAAAAAAATCCTCGTTGGGGTCAGGTGTAGTAGCTCTTGTTGGATTATAGCTTGTGTTGACGTTTTCAACAAACGCCTTTGTCCATTTGTTAAGCTCTTGGCGTACAAGGGGTACCGTTTGAGTTTTTGTTTCTAATAGTCCCTTCAATGAACCACCGGTAACCGATAGAGTTGTTGTACCCGTTTTAATGGAGCCTGTACTGTTATCGTAGTTCAATTGTTTTGCTGTTTGTGAGTTGACTAATACAACATCTTGACTGCTCGAATCCTTGGTAACGATTTGAAAAGAAGTTCCGTTTTGGCGTGTTTCAAAATTAATATACTGTGCGAGATCTTCTAAAGCTTTTTGCCTTCCTTCGCGTAGTTCCAAAGCAACTTCTCCCGGGCGTGGTAGTTCGTATTGAAGGATACGATCGTTAAAATCAGCAATTTGCGTCAAAAGTGTATTGGTTTTGTTTACAGATTGATCGAGATTCAATTTTAGATCGCTATCGACACGAGTGAGGCGGCTATCAAAGTTATGCAATTGGTCTACAATATTTCCAGCCTTTTGTAATAGCGTAACCTTACTTGTGTAATTTTGTGGATTTGCCGATAGGTCATGGGCTGCGGTAAAAAATTGGTTAATGTCGTTGCTAAGCCCAGTTGAACCAAAATCTGTTGTTTTTTCAGAGGTTCCTGAGGGGTTTGTTTGAAAACGTTCACCTAAAAGGTTTTCAAGAGAATGGTTCATTTGATCCGCTGACTGAAAGCCCGACATTTTCATAATGCTTAATATGATTTGTTGGTCTAACAATGTATCACGTTCGGTAGATATGCTTGCCTCAAGCGAGCTGCCACCGTTTTGGAATGATGAAGCAGATATGCGTATTTTACGGGCTGCATAATCGGGATTTTGCACATTGGCCATGTTTTGGCCTGCAATTTCAATGCACCGTGTATGGGTGGCCAGTGCATCTGCCGTACTGTATAAAGATTGATTAAGACTTACACTCATGAAAGCTCTTTGAAAGATGAGGGAGAAACCATTTTTCCTTGAGAATCGTAGGTTGAAGTACTCGTAGGTTGTAAGTGCTTCAAAATACTATCATTAATTGTTTGTGCTTGGTTAAGCAGACGCTGTTGCAGCTGTGTTTTGCTTTTTATTTTTTTTACCAGCGTGATAATTTCATTTGTTAAAGCGTTAAAAAGAGACCGTAAATTTTCAGGGGCGAAAGAGGGTAATATCTCAAAGGTCAAAGGGGGACACTGTAAAGTCTGCTCCAGTTTCTGCATGGCCATTTCGCGCTCTTTGGTGGCTTTTTGATTATAGTGTAGTTGTGCTTCAATTTTTGTTGTAGCCTGTAAGAGTGAGATGGGGTTATGCTGCATTAAGCAATTTTGTTGTTCACAAACGAGGTTTAAAAGCATGCCGTATTCTTCTATTTCCTTGCGGAAGAAAGTAACAAGACTTTCAAAGTATTCTCTTAGCTGGGATGGTTCTGAAAGTTTCATAGGTTTTTATTTTGTGTGTTTTGATTTAAAGGGTTTGTTGCAGTTGAAGAAATTAGACCAAGGTTTAAAGAAGACTGAGACGCAACCGATTGAGATAAATAGTCTGTAAAAAAGTAACGGTAGATATCATTGGTGCTATTTTCTTGCGATAAATAGCTCCCAAAAACAGGTTTTAATGAGTCGTTTAACATTTGACGAAACAGGATGCTTTCAAACTGTTGTTCTACCACTTTTTTTTGCTCCCCTGCTGACAATTTCTTAAACTCGGGACTCGAAAGAAAGCTTTCGTTAAAAATGGTGGGGCTTATATTCATTATCTTTATAAAATTACAAGTTCGGCCTGTAAGGCTCCTGCAGCCTTAATACTTTGCAAAATTGACATAATATCGCGTGTACTTGCGCCAATTGCGTTGAGTGCGGAAGTTAAGTCTTGGAGTGTGGGGTACTCTCCCAGAACGGTAAAACTTTTTGAACTTTCATTAACTTGGACCGAAGTGTTGGCTACCGCTTGAGTTTGTCCGTTGGGTGCGAAGGGTGCAGCTTGGCTAACTGTTGTCGGGTTGGCCACCGTTATAGTCAGGTTACCTTGACTGATAGCCACTGTGGAAATTTTAACCTTGTCCGTCGCAACGATGGTTCCCGTGCGTTCGTTAATAATAATTTTTGCCTTTGTGTCGGGAATAACATCGATGGTTCCAATATTGGCGATAAAGTTTGGAAGTTGGCCTTGAAATTTTTCAGGCAGCTTCACACTTACGGTCGCTGGTGAATCGGCTTTAGCTATTGCGGGGAAACGTTCGTTAATGGCGTCGGCTATACGTACGGATGTAACGAAATCTGGGTTAATAAGGTTTAACTCGAAGGTATTATTTCTTAACAGCTGTATAGGGATTTCTCTTTCGACGATGGCCCCGTTAACGATGCGTCCAACTGTTGGGTGATTTTGTTGTATTTTTGCGTTTTCACCTTCACCGCCGCCGCCTAAAAATCCCCCGATTGCAACAGCTCCTTGTGCAACGGCATAAGCTGTTCCATCGGCACCTAAAAGCGGTGTTTGTAGTAAAATTCCTCCCTGTAAACTTTTTGCGTCGCCAATTGAAGAAACCGCAATATCGATGCGAGTACCGGCCTGTGTAAAGGCTTGCACATCGGCGGTAACCATTACAGCGGCAATGTTTTTCGTGGTTATTTGGGCGTTTTCCTTGGAATGAATGCCAAACCGTTTAAGGGCATTTAAAATGCTTTGTGAAGTATAATCAATCTTACCATCTCCACGGCCATCCAACCCGACTACTATTCCGTAGCCAACCAATTGATTGTCGCGGTATCCATTAACGGCCGTAAGATTTTTCAATTCCGCACCGTGAGAAATACCCATTTGTACCCAGATTGCCACAAAAAATAGACGGATTGTGTTCATGTTAATAAGGATTTACAAAGTTGTTTAGTCTTGAAAAAATACCATCTTGACGTGCATTTTCAGGAGAAGTTCCCGTAAGGTGTTCCATGGTGAAATCGGCAAGTTTTGAACTCTCAATGGTATTGTTGGCGGCAATATCAACGGGCCTTGCCGTACCGCGAAGAATTTGATATTGAAAATTATCAAAAAACCGTTTTCTGATCACGCCCTCTAAAACCAAATTGCCATTTGGTAGTACATCTCGCACTTGCATGGTTACAGTGGTTTCAACTTCAATGTCGTCAACGGGTTCGTAAGGAACTGGAAGTGTGATCTTTGGGCCACCATGTCGATTAACCTCATCCAATAGCTTTTGTGTAAAGGAATATTTCGCTTGATGGTTGGCGGTCGTAAGAGCCTTATCCTTTTGCTTGTTTTGAACTTTTTCTTTGATTTTTACAGTGACAATGTCACCTTTACGAAAAGCTGTTGCATCGGCAAACATACTGCGCTCTTGGTTAATGGACTTTAGCCATAGCGATTCTCCGAAGACGGGAGTTATAAAAAACAAGCCAGTCCATAGAATCTTTATGTCTTTAAAGCGTAATCTGTACGGTTCCATCGTTTAAAACCTTTCCTTGAAAAGTTTTTTGAGAATCGAGGTTTTTAATCGAAATGATCTGTCCTAGGCTGCCATTTTCTAAGGCAACGGCTTTTAGTTTAAGTATTAAAAGCCCTTTTTCGGCTAATACTTCTAATGTTTGACCTTTCCGTATTAAAGGAGCACTTTCAACATGAGCAAAAGTGAGTACTTCATTAGGGCGAATAGCACGCTTTAATAGAAAGTTTTCAAGCGGTGTATCCTCGGGTATTGGCAAGTCTTTAAAGGTTAGAACATTAACCGTTGTTGTGAAGAAGTCTTTCTTATTCAATAACGTATTTGCCGATAATGCCGTTTGACTCATCCAAACGGTTTTATAAACGTCGCATTGTATGGGAAGCTTGGCTACCGTAATTACAACTTTTCCCTGGCATAAAATTTTAAAAGAAACCAGCATACGATTGCTTAAAGCTGTAGGTAAGTCTATAAATTTGATTGCCCAACTTTTATCTGGTAGCGGAGAAATGTGCAGTGGGCGAAAGAAACGAACTTCGAGCTTACCGTCAAGGTGAAATTTTTCTTTAAGGTTATCGGATATTTTACCCAAAAGTTCTTCTTCAGAGAGGAAATAGTTTGCGGAATAATCTTCGGTTATCGGTTGTTTTTTTATCGGGTCGGCCGATTTTGTTTCGTTGTCGGTATCCTTCTTCCCGGAATCTACAGGTGCCAAAATCAACGCCCACATATCGGTTGGTGTGGTTTCGCCATGAACCGTGCAAAGGTGATTAACAAACATGTAAATGATGAAAAAAAGGATGGAGAAAAAAAATTTCATGTGAGTTTTAATAAATTTCATTTTAGCTGACTTAGTTTACCGAGCATTTCGTCAGAAGTTTGTATTGTTTTAGCATTAATTTCGTAAGCCCTCTGAGCGGTGATCATATTGACCATTGATTGTACAATATTGACGTTCGACATTTCTAAATAACCTTGTCGAATTGAACCGTAGGAATTTTCGTAAGGATTCCCGAGTTCGGCTGTACCGCTGGCATCCGTTGCTTCCAATAGACTACCTCCCAAACTCTTAAGGCCGGATGGGTTTGCAAATCGTGCAAGCTGAAGCCGAAAGGTTTGCATGCCTTGAGGTGTTTCTACTGTTACTTGGCCATTCGAAGCGATAAAAATATTTTTCATATCACTTGGTAATGTTGTGAAACCACTTTTTACCGTATAGCCATCAGAGGTTACAACCTGTCCGTTTTGATTTGTTTTTAAAGCACCGGCACGTGTATAAACAGTACGTCCATCGGGGAGATCTACCTCGAAAAACCCTTGTCCTTCGATCGCCAAATCAAATTGTTCACCGGTTTGCGTTAACTGCCCTTGCGTAAAAACCTTTGAGGTTGACGCCAAGCGTGTTCCGTTACCAATTTGTATGCCGGTTGGTGTCGTTTGGCCAGATCCAGCGTCGACGCCAATAGGTTTCAGGTTTTGGTAAATAAGGTCTTGAAATTCGTTTTTTGTTCGTTTGTAGCCAATCGTATTAACATTGGCCATATCGTTGGCAATGGCATCCAGGTTCAATTGTTGTGCTTCCATTCCGGTAGCCGCTGAATAAAGAGCGAGTTCCATATCTATTAGCTGTTAGTGTTTCCGAGAATTTGTAGAGCTTCCGACAATTCTCCGTCAATTTGTTTAATCACGTGACTATTGGCTTCATGAGCCCGAGAAACGGTGATCATTTCGACCATTTCACGAATGGGGGAGACATTACTTTCTTCTAAAAAACCAGACGCAAATACTGTACCTTGTGAAATTTTTGCCTCACTGGCTTCAGCCGAATTCAAAGGTCGTGCAACCTTCGTTGTTAGGCTTTCCGGTAGTTCATAGGCGACCAGTCGACCGATTTCTTGTGTGCCCTCAAAAACATGTCCTTGTTTATCAATGGAAATTTTTGCACCCGATTGCGGTGATTGGATAGGTCCTGATTCACCTTCAAGGGTTTTGTTTTCTCCATCAACTAAGACTCCGGATTCATTAAAGTGTAGAGATCCATTTCGTGAAAAGAAAATGTTGCCTGTAGTATCGGTAAACTTAAAAAATCCATTTCCCTGAATTGCTACGTCTGTCTCAACATCGGTTTTGGACAGCATTCCGGGTTGGAGACTCGTTTTGGTGACCACCTGAGGTGTTACCAAATCAAGCGGCTTATTACCGGTTACGATGGAGCCATTATTAATGCCCTCAAAGGCTACACCAATCTTGCAGTTCCCTTTAATACTGCTGCAGGCAAGGTTGTGGGCTGTATAGGTTTGTTTTGTTTCCAATGCTCCCATTGCCAAGCCAGCTTTATATATACTGAGTTCCATAGCCTTCCAGTATTTGGAGCAAACTTCATGCCACTTTTAAGGAAGGTTTTTCAGCTGAGAAGCTATGGGAGGCTAAAAAACAAGGAAATATAAGGCAAAGAAGTTAAAGAGCGAAAAAATGAAAGTAGTTAGGAAATATTTCTGTAACAAAGAGTTTTTCCTCCAAGGCCTTCTCTCTAAAAACTGAAGCATGACCTATAGCCCGAAAGCACTTCGTACTTTATTCTTTGCGAAGTTTTTGCGGGTTCGTTTTTTTTAATACGGAATTTTTCAATGCAGGTATGAGAGCAACAAATTTTTTTTACGGACCTTAATTCAGTCTAAAAATTTTAGTGGATTTTTACCGCAAGTAGTTGGGAAGGAAATTTCGGTACTCGGTATAGGTTCCGCTTGCCGCGGAATCCCAATCCTGAGAAGGCGTGTTAACGATGCTATTTATGATGTAGTTATAATCGGTTGCACCTATGAGACGCGTTTTTCGTCCCCGCTGTACGCGGTAGTAAAATGGCATGTTTTTGGAGGTTTTTAAGGTGTTATTATAACTAAAGCGTACGGGTGATAAGTTGCCTACAAAATTGTTATCCCAGGTACGATTTAAACTAACCCAAGGTTCCCAATGTATTTTGCTACGGAAAGGTAATATTAAAGAACCGCCTAAAATAATTTCATAATTTCTCCAATTTTCAAGCGTACGAATGCTTTCCAGAAAACCAGCATTTGCAATGATCTGCCGACTTGGTAGCGGAAGGTAAGGACCATAGTTCCATTCACTTTCGTAATCAGGGTGTGGAGTCCCCGTAACAAGATGAGCGTTAATTGTGATATTATTACTGGGCGCTGGTTTTAACAGACTTTCATTTGAGAAAGCACTTGCCCAGTCCTGCCATTGATTGGATAAAACTGTTATGCTATCCGCGTGTATGGCTGCTTTTGCTTGAACATTAACCGTATTAAAATCTCCCTGAATATAAACCGGGAAAGAAGCGCTAATCGTTAACCCTCCAGTGGGTAAGCGTGAACCATTAATAATACGAATACCTACGCCCGTAGGGTGTCCAAAAGGGTAAGAAAAATTACCGGTGTTATAACTGGTCCAGAAATTTTTTCGCTGGTTACGGTAATCAAGACGAATATCCAAGGTGGAATCGTTATATCGTTTGTAATTGTTTTCTATTCCGTTATAATAATCCGTTTTGTTTAGGAAGGCGCGTGTAAAGTGGATATATCCATTCCAACCGTTAATAGAACCTGTCCAATTACAAAGTTGGCTAATATCGAGATCAATTAATTGAATCCAACGCCTACGGTTTTTGTCATAGATAAAGATCGGATGTGGAGGTAAATAAACTCGTTCACTCCAGAAATTTTCCCAACGACCTATGCTCGCATTATATCTTATAATAAAATATGGTGAGTTTGTGCTATTTTCTGTGCCGGGTTCGGATTTTCGTGTTATTAAGAAATTTGAATAAATATCGGGGGCTTGGCCATTAGATGGTGCGCTTCGCAATTCGGTTGTGCTAAGCTGTCGGTAAAATAACTTACCATTGTACACCTCTTGGCATACGTACTCTTGGTTGAAAGTTTGACTTGTTGTTAATACACCAGAAGCCATACGCCACAGAGGCCAAAGGGCATCGATTGTATAATGCCCGCTTTGGACCACTTTTTGATACAATCTTAAGGCTTTGTCGTCTAAGTCATAGCTAATGTCATAGCCTTGAGGATAGTGGAGGGCGTATGGAAATTTTTCTCGATCGTTATCATAAAAAGTTAGCAAGCGGCCCAGTGTATTGGCAAATATAACAACGATTGTTCCGGGCTTAAGCGTGCCTTTTTGACTTTCAGATAGCTTTAGTTTTGCTGCCGTTTGTGCGGCGTTAAGACCCCTTAAAGCTGAAAAAATGTTATTGGTCGAAAACTGTGCACTTGTTTTGTAAAAGTCTGGCCCTCCATAGTCTTCCATTTCAACGAGACAATAGGGCCCGTTTGCTGTTTCCAACGCACGATTGTTAGTGTCGGGATCGCCTGTAGGCCAAAGCGAGTTGTATAAAGTTGGGTCAAAGCCGGTTGGTCGTACATTGCGTTGGCGAACTTTTAGGGCTTCCTGCCAACGACCGAAAGCTGTGGACTCAAAATTGCTGTCAATACTTGTAATGTAAGTACTGCCGTTAAGGTAATTAACTCCATTAAAAATCACAGAAGCGCCGGTGGAAAATGGGTAATAAAGGGAACTGTATATACTGCTAGAGCTACGACCGGGCGCGTCATTAAATAATGTTTTAACTGCTTTTGGGGCACTTCCGTTGTCGGGAATATGAAGAAGATGTCCTGCAATGTTTACGGTACTATTAAAGTATTGATTTGCCGATGGTCCACAAAGAAAGTTTCCATTGATGTAAATAGGTTTTGTGAAGGTTTGTGAACGTGTATCGATCAGGGCGGTGTCGCCTTCGGAGAAGATTTGAAAGTCACACAAAGGATTGCGTTCAACCTCGAACAATTGTACTCCGTAGCTTGTCCAATTCGGTATAAAAACGGAGTTTATTTGAATCTGTGAGGCCAGGAATACTTCGGCCTTATAGCGTTCGTCGTTGGTGTCTGTCTTTGTATCGTTAAAGAAGACGGGCCCACCGGTGAGATTTGCGTTTGTAATTGATACCGGAAATCCTGAAGGTACAATTTGTTGCAAGCTAAAGCAGGAATTAAAGTTTAAGATTCCTGAACTTGTACCGCTACGGAAGCATCGTGGGGTAAGTAAAATGTTTGGGTTGCCATAGGTTTCGGTGCTGGTTGTTAAGCGGTAGACATAATCCCTGCCCAAATGAAATAAATTTTCATTAATATAAAAGACTTGGGATTCTTGTATGAAAATAGTGTTTAACTTG
>CAZDSI010000004.1:23869-36174 GCA_964508215.1 uncultured Opitutales bacterium | reverse complement strand
CTCATGGAAATTTTTATGACGCCGCTTAAAATGCAGATAAAGAGTACGGCGCTGAGGATAGCATTGGAGCGTTGAGGCTGTTTATTAAACTTCACGTTTGTTTGCTTAGGAGCGTGCTAGAGCCTAAATTTAAAATAATTTTAACGCAATTTGTTTTGTAATATTTTCTCGTCGGTTCGTGAAAAGAAAGATTCAAAAGTAATGTCTTTATCTCTAAATTATCATCTGGTTTGCCTAAAAAATTAAAAAATAATTAGGCCGTTTGCATGCAGCCGACCACATCTTTTTTTCGAGGTCTTTTACTTTTTGTATCTATTTGCCAGTTATAGTGAAAATTTGAAAGTATCTCGTACCCGTCTTTTGTGATTACAGCGACATCTTCAATGCGCGCGCCACCAATGGAAGCATAATATAGGCCTGGCTCTATTGTGAAGGTCATGCCTTCTTTTAAAATGAAATCTCTTTTCCCAAGCCATGGTGCTTCATGCAAATCTAATCCAACACCATGACCAAGGCTGTGGATAAAGCCCTCGGCACTCTTCGCATTTTGTTTAAATTGAAATCCAGCTTTCTCGAAGAATCGTTGCGTGTCTTGAAAAAGTGTTGAACCGTTACATTCTGGATGTAATTTAGCTAGCGCATCATGATGTGCCGTTAGTACGCTTTCGATCAAAAGTTTTTGTTGGTCTGAAGGTTTACCTTTGAGAAAAGTTCGGGTCATGTCACCATAGTAGCCTGTTTTTTGTACGCGCGGAAAAATATCGACGACCAGTAATTCGTTCGCTTTTAATGGGCCAAAGCCCATGCAATGCGGGTCTGCGGCTTGTTTACCGCCGGCCACAATGGTGCGTTGCGCAATGGCTCCATTTTTAAGGCATTCGCATTCAATGAGATAGCGTAATTTTTCCGAGGTCAATATATCGCCTTTATACTGTAGATACCCATTGGTCCCAATACGACATTTTTCCAATATCTCTACAACTAATGAGAAGCAGTTTTCAATGACCTGATTGGCCTCTCGAATGGCTTGTACTTCAGTCGGAGTTTTAGCGATACGGTTTGGGCAGAAACTATCTTTGCAGACTTCTATGGGAATAATTTTGCGAATTTCTTGATAAGCGAATAATGGAAAATCTTTTGCAACGAAAAAGTTTTGGATATCGTAGGTCTTACAAAGGTATTTAAATATAGCCTGTAATGGATTTTTTTGATATTTCCGAGCAAACTCTTTTTTAGCTTTTTCACATAAGTTCTCGTAGAGCAAAACTTCATCAAAGGTTGATTCTTGGAGGCAACGGCCAAATTCAAGCGTTGAAACAATCGCGATTGTTTTTTGTTCTACTTTAAAGGCCCAAAAAGGGTCGGGTGCCCAAAATTTCCCCCAATAGAAAAGATCGGCGTTTTGTTCGGAAGCACCGTAAATCAACTGCGCGTCGGCCATAATTATTTTGTACCTTGATCAAGCTCGAATTGGAAACCGTTGAATTCTTTACCACAAAAAGGAAAACTCGGCTTCCCTAACTTCTGGAGTAAAGTCTCTTCGCTTTTATTGTTTTTCATACTACTTCGTTTAACAGCTTGTTCGAACATAGATAGCTTTGGATGCCGGTTAATGTGGTTTCGGCGATATTTTCCAAGGCTTCTTTGGTGAAAAAGGCTTGGTGCGATGTGACGATAACATTTGGGAACATTAACAATCTTGCCAACTTATCGTCTTCAATAAAGGATCCCGAAAGATCTTCAAAGAAGCACTTGTCTTCCTCCTCATAAACATCGAGGCCAGCTCCGCCAATGCGGCCACTCTTTAGACCTTGAATGAGGTCTGCTGAGCAAATAAGTTGACCACGGCTGGTGTTCAGCAAAATAACACCAGTCTTCATTTGATCGATGACCTTAGTGCAAATCATGTGATGGCTTTCGTGTGTCAAGGGGCAATGTAGCGAAATAATATCACTTTCGGCATACAATTGTGACAAATCACAATAGGTTACGTTGGGCGTAGACAGAAGTTGGTTGTCGCGGTATAAATCATGCGCCAAAACTTTTAATCCAAACCCGAGCATAATCTGGATAAAAATTTTACCAATTCTTCCGGTCCCGACAACGCCGACGGTTTTGCCGTTTAAATCAAATCCCGTAAGCCCCTGAATACTGAAATTTCCCTCGCGGGTACGTGAATAGGCGCGGTGTATTTTTCGGTTTAAAGCCAAGAGTAAGGCCGCGGCATGTTCTGCAACGGCATGAGGGGAATAGGCGGGTACGCGGATAACTTTTACGTTGTAGTTTTTAGCGGCACCGAGGTCCACATTGTTGTACCCCGCACAACGTAAAGCGATCAAGCGAACGCCCAATTTTGCGAGAGCTTCAATTACGCTTGCGTTTACCTTATCGTTCACAAATACGCACACCGCTTGTGCTCCTTCGGCCAAGGGTACGCTATCGATTGTTAAGCGGTCCTTAAAGAATTTTAGATGCAAAGAATATTTTGAGCTTTTGCTTTCAAAAGACTGAATATCGTAAGATTTACAATCAAAAAATATAACCCTAAATTCGTCCATAATGACCTGAGTGTATTTGCGCCTTTCGCTTTGCCAAGTTTTTTAATAAATATATCCAGGATTAATTTAAACCTCAGTTTTTTTTAAATACCGGGCTTTTAAAAAAGAATATCCGCATTAAAAATGTGCCTAATTAAAAACGCTTCAATTAGGTACTCAATGGCGCTGCACTTATCCCGCAAGAACCGGTAGGTCTTTTGGCCCTAAAGTAAAACTTCGTTTTTCTTTTTGGAAAGCACGGAACCTTTTCCTGCGCTAACCTTGTCCCATCATTTCAAGGAGGAAAACTTTCTTCGGCCAGGAAGTTTCTTTTGGGCTATCTTTTAAGAACTTTTAATTCGCGAAGCTCTGAGCCTTATAAAAATGCAAAGCATTTTTGGACTCAGAGAATGAGCGCCTGGCGTAAAAACAATGGGCTTCTCACTTTTACTCAAAATGTGGTTTAATTTTTTGGAAACAACTACTAGTTTCCAAAATGCAACCTTTGGGAAGGCTAAAACCCCTTAAAAAATCTTCGGCCGGCAGCATTTTACCACCTTCTTTTTGGAAGTAACTTAAAATTAAATTTCCATTTCCAGTTTTTACTCTTAACCCGCCCAGTACAGTACCGAGAACAGTTCCGGGCTCGGCGGATGTAATATCGTCGTTGAAATTTTTTTCTAAAACGGCGGCTCCAACCTTTATGCGCGAATTCCCGTAATAAAAATAACTACCGGGCCAAGGTGTGAAGGCACGAATTTGGCGTTCCAATTGTTCAGCCGGCAAAAAAAAGTTAAGACAACCATCTTCTTTCTTTATTTTTTTTGTATATGTTGCTTCGGCCTCGTTTTGCTCAAGAAGAGCAAATTGTTGGCTAGCCAGTAAGGGAATACATTCCCTTGCCACTTCTGCACTGGCGAAGGATAATTTTTCACGTAGCGTTTTGGTGGTATCTTGAGCGCTGATTTCAATTTTCATTTGCTTCAAGATTGGACCGGCATCCATCTTTTGAACCATTTTCATGAACGTTACGCCCGTCTCTCTTTCGCCGTTAAGAATAGAATAGGTAATCGGTGCGGCGCCGCGCCAACAGGGGAGTAGAGAAGTATGAATATTCCACGTACCAAACTTTGGTAACTCTAAAATATTACCAGGTAAAATATGCCCATAAGCCATTACAATTCCAAGTTCAACCCCTTTGGACTTCAGCCATGTTGCAAGCTCATTCGAAGGTTTTTCAGGTTGTAAAGCCTCTATGCCATGTTGGATAGCCCATTGGACAATTGAGTTTATTTGAACTTTTTGACCACGACCATGCGGACGATTGGGTTGCGATATAACGCCAATAAGCTCAATGCCCTCAGAAAGCAGCAATACCTCCAGTAAAGGCAAAGCGATTTCATCGGTTCCCCAAAAAACGGCTTTCATTGCTTTTTTCAATCCAATTCCAAACAACCGGACAACCTTCCAGCTGAAAATGCTCCCGAAATGATTTTTCTAGAAAACGTTTATAAGGTGCCAATAGCCACTGTGTGCGGTTACAAAAGATTTTTAAGCTTATTGGAGCCGTCCCCGATTGAACCATATAATAGGCCTTAAAAAACTTACCATTACACGAAGGCGGAGATTGTTTTTCAAAAGCTTTCTCCATCCATTGATTAAGTTTTGGGGTCGGGATTTGTGTAAAATTGCGATTATAAACCCCATAGGCAGCTGACAACAGCGATCTGAATCCTTTCTGGGTTTCGGAAGAAGTAAAGCACAATGGAATATTCGGTAGGAAAGACATGTTTTGCGTTACCGCTTCGGAAAATTTTGTCTGAAAATCGTGAATATTCTTAAAACCCTCGAGCGGCTGCTCATGAAAAGTTTTTTCAACCAAATCCCATTTGGTAATTGCCCATAAACAGCCCTTTCCTTTTTCAAAGGCCAAATTAGCAAGACTTTTATCAATTTCCGTTACACCTTCAAAAGGATCCAATAACAGCAGCACAACGTTAGCTTTTTCAATGGCTTCATGGGTGCGCACCGAACAAAAATAATCAACCGGGTCTGTATAGCGTTTCCGAAGTCCGGCCGTATCAACAAGAGAAAATTTTATATTTTTCCCAGGTTCCATTTGCCAGTCAAAGTCACATTCGACCGCGTCGCGTGTCGTCCCAGCAATATTGCTGACCAGCATGCGTTCTTCTTTTAACAACGCATTCACCAAAGAAGATTTACCAACGTTTGGCCGACCAATAATGGCTATTTTTATGCGCGGTTCCGTATTTACAGGACCCTCTTTTAAATCTGGTAAAAATTTTTCAACAACGCTTAATAATTCGGAGATGTTTTGATTATGTTCTGCCGAAACACAGACAAGCGTATCAAACCCTAGAGCATAAAATTCGGCCGAGACCCATTCTTGCTTAACACTGTCAACCTTGTTTACCACAACCAAAACACGCTCTTTATGAGCACGTAACAAGTTGGCAACCGTACGATCGGCCGGTGTAACGCCTTGTTGTCCATCAACCACCCATAAAAGGACCTTCGAATCTCGAATTTCGCTAGCTAAGCGCTGTACAATCTGATCGGAAAACTCGCTTTTTTCACCAAAAATTCCACCGCTGTCGACCAAAAGGTATTTGTTGGCCACTTCAGCCGTAAGGCAATCACGTGTGACACCCGGTTGATCGTGAACTATGGCCATACGCTGTCCAAGCAATCGGTTAAACAACGTACTTTTACCGACGTTTGGTCTTCCGAGTATAAGAACCTTGGGTAATAAAGATGGCATGGCTTTCAAATGTAACAACTTTTGCTAAAAAACAAGTGACCACAAGCCATTTTCGACAAAACTTTTAATTTTATTAAAAACTCTATTGGGCTCAAATTGCAAAATGTCAGAGCTAATGTAATGGTTTAGCGATAAAAAAGTGCCGAAATCTTTTAAGCGGTTTTTAGCTTAACACCGGACCGCTTAAATCGGTAGCCGGTATCGCGATATCGAGAAGCAAAGGAGCATGGTCAGATCCCCCAACGTCTTTTAAAATAGTACAACTTTTGACAAGGGGTAAAAGGGGCTTGGAGAGAAGAAAATAATCGATCCTCCACCCAACATTTCTTTCGCGAGCATTTGAGCGATAAGACCACCAGGTGTAGTGCTTGGGTTGGTTAGGATGTTGCCAACGAAATATGTCTGTTAATCCAACTTCAAGCAATAGTTTCGAAAAATTAGCCCTTTCTTCATCGGTAAATCCGGCACTGAAATGGTTGCTTTCGGGATGTGCAAGATCAATAGGTTCGTGGGCCACATTAAAGTCTCCACAAACAATCAGGGGCTTTTTTTGTTGAAGCTCTATCAGGAGATTACGGAAAGCCACGTCCCACACTTTATAGCGATAGGGTAAGCGTGCGAGTTCCGGCTGTGAATTTGGAACATAGGCGTTTACTAAATAAAAGCCGTTATACTCGGCAACGATAACACGCCCTTCTTTATATTGTGATTCAACATCAACGCACTTTATTGCCTCTGGTGCAAAATGAGACCATACGGCTGTTCCCGAATAACCTTTTTTATCCGTGGCATGATGAAAATGGATGCACTTAAAAAAATTAAGGGGAGGCAGTACGGAATCGTACAATTTTGTTTCTTGTAGACACAAAATATCCGGATTTACCTGCGAAAGAAAATGAGAAAAATTCTTTTTTAAAATTGCACGTAACCCGTTAACATTCCAAGAAACAATGTTCACCTTCCCCTTTTGCTTGTAAGATAGTTTTAATTGCCTAATTGGTAACGTACAAAGCGCCGAACAACGATGTTTTCGCCGGTCTTTGTGATTTTTTCGTTTAGAAGATCGCGAACTGTTTGGCTTTGGTTCTTTACGAATGGTTGTTCGAGTAGGCAATTTTCAGAATAAAACTTGTTAAGTTTCCCTTCAACAATCTTTGCAATGGCTGCCGCTGGTTTGTCCGCGCATTGAGCTTCTGCAATTTCCTTCTCTTTTTGTACAAGTTCTGCGGGAACTTCTTCACGCCGAATGAAGGTGGGGCCAGAGGCCGCAATTTGCATGCAAAGATCATTTACAAGCTGCTTAAATTCGTCGTTACGGGCCACGAAATCCGTTTCACAGTTTACTTCAATCAAAACTCCCAGCTTGCCACCGAAGTGGAGATAAGCATGTATGATTCCTTCTTGTGCTTCCCGCCCGGCTTTTTTAGCTGCACTGGCGACGCCCTTTTTTTTGAGCCAGGTAATGGCTTCTTCTATATTGCCCTTGCATTCGGTCAAAGCTTGCTTGCAATCGATTAACCCAGCTCCCGTGCGTTGACGTAGCTCCGAAACTGTTTTTGCGCTGATATCGCTCATTTTAATTAAAATTATTTATTCTGCGCTTGTTTCTTGTAGCGCTTTTTCAGTATTTGCCGTCCATTTTGGATTTACAATTCCATTTACACCAATGTCTTTTTTAGCGGTTTGGTGCATTTTACGAAATTCAATTCCTTGTTCAATTGCAGCACGTACGTTGTCCATTAAAAGCCTTAAAGATTTTACAGAGTCGTCGTTTGCGGGAATTGGAAAATCGACTAATGTTGGATCTGAATTTGTATCCACAATGGCAACCACCGGTATATTTAAGCGCTTCGCTTCCCGTACAGCGATAATTTCGGCTTGAATATCGATTACGAACATTATGCTTGGAAGCCTATTCATACCTTGAATGCCTTCAAAGCCACGGTTCATGCGCAGCATTTCTCTGCGAATAACGGCCGCTTCTTTTTTGTGCATTTTTGATAACTCACCGCTATCTTCCATAGCACGGAAACGAGCATATTTGGCTAAACTCTTTTTGATGGTATCGAAATTGGTTAAGCAGCCACCGAGCCAGCGATTAGCGCAAAATGGCATATCAACGGTTTGTGCAACTTCCCGAATAACATCCTGAGCTTGCCGTTTGGTGCCAACAAAAAGGATATTGCTTCCGTTTTTGACCTGTTCGGCTAGAAACGTGCAAGCCTTTTCGAGACATTCACGTGTACGTTCCAAATTAATGATGGAAATGTTATGTAAGTGCTTATATAAAAAAGCCTTAAACTTTGGATTCCATCTTTTTTGCTGGTGACCAAAATGGACACCGGCTTCGAGCATATCTTGATAATTAATTTCCATAAAAAACTCCGTATTCTTTAGGTTAAGAACCTTGGATAATTGGGGTTAAGGGTTAATAAACTTATTTGTAAAGGAAATGGTTTTAGCGTTTTTAGCAAGTCTTTTTAACTGCAAAATTATAACCCCAGGGCTGTTTATGAGGCCAAAGAAGTGGTTTTCTGAACAAGGAAGAATAACATTTTTATAAAAGGCATTTGAAGCTTAAAAACTTTTAAGCATTCCCGTTATATAAGTGTTTAGTTATTCTTTTGTCGTAGAAGGCGTAGCGACTGTTGGTGGTACGTGTAAGTATGGCCCGAGAATATGATCAACAAAGTTTAAAGGTGCTGGGACGGAATTTTGAATATCTTCCATTCTTTTTTGTGCTAATTTTGCAATGCTTGTTTCGGGGGCCGCAAAAGCAGATTCGTTGTAAAAAACCAAAGCGCCTTTTCCATAATGACGACGAAAATAAAAAAAGTCTCCCATAAGCAAACGGCTTTCGGCGTATAAAGATTTTGCCTTTTCCAACCCTTCTTTAGCTTTGGTAATTTGTTTGGGTGTAACGTGTGAACGAGCGTTATCTTGGTCGAAAACCGTTAAAAAATCGTTGTAACATTGAATGGCTTTTTGTGTAGAGCCTTGGTCATACTGAGGTCCTTTTACAAGCGATAAATAAACTTCGGCTTCGAATAGGTAAGCCTCGGGGACCAAAGGATGTCCTGCATAACGCTCAATCAAGCGATCAAGCGCTTCAATGGCTTTTGTTTTGCTTCCATGTTCATTTGAAAGTCTAGCTATACACAATAAAGCTTTTGGAGATTTTTCGCTAAAGGGAGCCCGCTCAATAACGCCTTCAAAAAAGTCGATTGAAGAGTCGTAGTCCTTGAATCCTGGTATAATACCCAAATAGTAAGGTCTTTCCCCCTGCATCAATTGATAAGCAATATCGAATTTTTCGTCGATAACCTGATCAAAATGCGAATAATTTGGATAGCTTTGGGTAATAGTCTTTAAACAATCAAAAGCTTTGTTGTACTGATGGCGTTCCGTATAAAGCCTTGAAGCTTCGTGAAGGGCGATGGGGGCCGACACTGTGGTCGGATAAATTTTCGAAATATTGGCATAGATACCCAGTGCTCGCCAATTATTACCTTTTGATGCAAGGTTACGTGCTTCATCGAGAGCCCATGCCGCCTTCTTTTCACATATTTCCTGTGGTTCCTTGCTGGCCATATTTAGCCGATTGCGAGTGTTTTCGCATCCACTTAAGGCTAAAATAAGAATTAATAAATTAGAGATTGAAAAGAGTATTTTTAGCGCAAAAACTTTTTTTAAGTCTATCATAAATGTTCGACCTTATTTGAGTACAGAGGAAGGTGGGTATTTGAGCAACGAGGTGCTCCATGTAAGTCCGGCACCGAAAGCGGCCAGAACAACATATTGATCCGGCAAAATGCACCCTTTTTCTACGGCCTCGGCCAAGGCAATCGGAATAGATGCCGCCGATGTATTGGCAAACCTGTCGATGTTTATATAAAATTTTTCAATCGGTAATCTCAGACGTTCGGCAAGCGCCTCTAAAATTCGCATATTGGCCTGGTGGGGTACAATACAGGAAATTTGATGGAGTTCTAAAGCATGCTGTTCTAGAAGATCTAATACAGCTTTTTCCATCCATCGTACGGCAAACTTAAAAAGTTCTTTGCCGTTCATTTTTAAGAAATTTTGTCTATTTTGGATAGCCTCTGAATTGATAGGAAAGCGAGAACCACCGGCGGGCATGCAAAGTAGTTCGGCTTGTTGTCCATCCGCCCCTATAACCGAGCCCAATAGGCCGTAATTTGGTTCATCGATTCTCTTCAATATTGCCGCACCAGCGCCATCTCCAAACAAAACAGAGGTAGCACGGTCCTGCCAATCAAGAACGCTGGACATTTTTTCCGCACCTACAATCAAAGCTCGACGATAGTTGCCTTGTAGCATCATTTGGCGCCCAACTTCCATTGCATACAAAAATCCCGAGCAAGCTGCGCTGATATCAAAAGCCATAATGTTTTTCAATACCAGCTTTGCTTGTAAAAGCGTTGCGGTGGCCGGGAATGCCATGTCCGGTGACATGGTTGCAACAATAAGCAAATCAATGGTATTTTTGTCGATATTCGCCTTTTCGAAGGCCGCTAAACAGGCTTTAACGGCAAGGTCGGAGGTTGCTTGTGATGCCTCAGCAATGCGACGCTCTCGAATTCCTGTACGGGTACGAATCCATTCATCAGAGGTATCCATACGCTTGGCCAAATCATCATTGGTCACAACGTTTTCGGGTAAATAGTAGCCTAGGCTTTCAATGATGACGGACTTCAATTGTGATACCATGGGGGCTATACACTTAAAACATTTACAGCTTCGTTAAGAGCCTCATTGGCCAAGACGAGGTCTTTTGAAAGTAGAGAATGATTTTGGTTTTTTAAACAACGTGTGGCAATATTTAAGGCATTCATAACTGAAGCGCGATTGCTAGACCCGTGAGCTTTAATGACTAATCCATTAAGTCCGAGAAGTGGCGCGCCACCGTAACGTTCGGGGTCTAATTGTTTGCGCATGTTTCGGAAGGCGCCTTGAACTAAAAGCAGGCCTACCTTACGCCATACGTTTCTAAAAAGTTCGGCTTTTAGATAATTTTTTAAGTTTTTAAAGAGCGACTCGCACGTTTTTAACAATATGTTTCCGACGAAACCGTCGCAGACAACCACGTCAACGTGGTCGTCAAAGACGTGAAAGCCTTCAATAAGCCCCTCGTAGCGTAATGCCTGTCCATTGAGTTGTTTTAGATAAGTATGTGTTTGGTTGATAACTTCGTTACCTTTGCCTTCCTCGGTACCAATCGTTAAAAGCCCAACTCTCGGCTGGTCTTTTTGAAGCGCTGCTTTGGCATAGTGGCTTCCAAGAATGGCGTTGTGAACCAGGTTTCGAGGATTGGATTCCGGATTGGCTCCAGCATCGATTAAAATGAAGTTATGGTCTTTGGACGGTATAATCGTTGCCAATGCGGGACGCTCAACTCCTGGAAGCGGCTTTAACTTCAACGTTCCTGCAGCCATAAGACTTCCCGTATTACCACAACTCAATATTGCGTTTGCTTGTCCTGCCTTTACGAGCTCAATAGCCCGAAACATTGAGGCGTCTTTTTTTTGCTTCAAACTTTGAATCGGTTTCTCATACATTTCCACAACTTCGCTTGCATGCAAGGTTTCAATTTGTGGATGCGAAAGCAACCCAAGGCGTTTTGCTTCAAGCCCAAATGCCTCTTGGTTCCCAACTAATATAATTTTACCAATATTTGCCTGGTAGGTTTTTAGTGCCAAATAAACACCTTTTAACACCTCGTTGGGACCTAAGTCGGCCCCCATAACATCTACGGCTATGACGGGAAGGCTCCGGTCAACAATATTGGACAAACTCATTTGTTTAGGCTTCGATATCCAAAACCTGGCGGTTGTGATACATGCCATTGTTTGGATTTACATGATGTGGCAAATGCAGTGTTCCATCAGTTGGATCCTTAGCAAAATTAGGCCACTCAAACTGGTTTGCACCACGTCTTTTACGGCTTCTTTGTTTCGATTGTTTTCTTTTCGGCTGTGCCATAATAATTTACAGTTAAAGAGTCTAAAAACGAAAATCTAGTAAAACGCCCCCCCTCATGTCGTCAAGTTTTATCGAACAATGTTTTAAAATACTTTCCATACAGTTTTCAGCTTATTATGCTAAATAGGTGTTCTTAAGCATTTGATGGTTATGGGTGAAGACGACCGTGTAAGAAAAAATGCTTTTAATTGTTTTGGGGTATGTAAAAACAGCCTAGAAGGAGGACTTGTTTGATATCGAATTGGAGATAAGTTTTTTGCCGGTTCCCCAGCGTTTGTGAAGTTCGCTTTCAATGGGAACAAACAAAATACGGTCGGCAAATAGCCCAATCCCAACAACAATTAACATGATGGCAATTACCTGATCCATTGCTTGCATTTCGCGACCATAATGTAAGAGTTGGCCAAGTCCTAGGCCTGTCACAATACTAACGTAAACCTCTGCGGCCATTAACGACCTCCAGGCAAAAGCCCAGCTTTGTTTGAGACCGCTAACAAGAAAAGGAAGCGATGCCGGAAACATTACCGTCAACCATAAGCGTAACCCCTTTGCACCCATTGTCCTTGCTGCTTTCACGAAAATGGTTGGAACTTGGTGTATGCCTTTTTCTGTTGAGAGGATTAAAGACCATAGAGAGCCCATGAGCACGACAAAAATAACGGCTTTTTCGGTTTGTCCGAACCAAAGTAGCGCTAGCGGTACCCAACAGACACTTGGTAGTGTTTGTAAACCGAGTGCAATATTCCCCAATGTAAGTTCGATAAATGTAAATCGGGCACATAACATACCTAATGGAATACCGCAAATAATGCTAAAAGAATAGCCAATTAATAAGCGTCTTAGGGTAATCCAACTCGCGTTCAACAAAGTTCCATCGCCGAGTGTGCTCTTTAAGTAAGAAAAAACTTCTATCGGGGAAGGTAATATTAGTTCAGACCATATCTGAGCTAAATATAGACCTTGCCAAATGATTAAAAGAAAGG
>CAZDSI010000004.1:16904-23842 GCA_964508215.1 uncultured Opitutales bacterium | reverse complement strand
TAATGATCGCATTCAATTTATGCTTTTTAAGAGTTACTACGTAATTCGTTTAAGATAGTTTCACTCCAATGAGTTATTTGTTGGTCATGAATAAATCTTGGATAAGGAAGATCTATCTTAAACTCACGAACGACTTTTCCCGGAGATCCCGAAAAGAGTATAACTTTTTCCGATAACGCGATGGCTTCGCGTACGTTATGTGTAACAAGCAAGATGGTTTTTTTACGGGTTTTCCAAATGGTTTGCACATCGTCATACAATTGCTCACACGTCATTGTATCCAGCGCGCCAAATGGTTCATCCATTAAAAGAATGTGTGGATTCGGTGCCAATGCTCTGGCAAGAGCTACCCGCTGTTTCATACCTCCCGAGAGCTGATAGGCATGATTGTTAGCAAATTTTTCAAGTCCAACCATTTTCAAGTAGTAAAGTGCTACGTCTTTACGCTCTTTAGCCGATAGAGGTTTCATCCTTAACCCGTAGGTTACGTTTCCCAATACGGTAAACCATGGGAATAATGCGGCCTCTTGAAATAGCATCATTCGGTGCCTTTCGGGATGGTTGATAATTTCGTCATTTACCGTAACTATTCCGCTATCGGCAAGTTCGAGACCTGCAATAATGTTTAGCAGGGTTGACTTCCCGCAACCGCTTGGTCCCAGGATGGAAACAAAAGATCCGCTTTCAGCACGCAACGAAATGTTGTCTAATACGCAAATTTTTTTTCGGTCTGATTTATAATATTTGCAAATGCTTTGAACGCGAATTTCTGGAGAAACGGTATGATGTAAAGCCGTCATTTTATCCAGGCCCTTTTTTACATTTTTGGTGCTGCTATGTTTTTGTTGATTTCAATGAAATTGAAAAATTCCTTGAGATCTACCGATGTTTTCAGGAATCCAATTTCTTGCGCAAAATTTATCCAATTTTGTAAACTTTCTTTTTGAACATTGGTTTCAAAAAATAACCGTTTGAAGGCATCGTTGCAGGGGAGTTTTAAGGAAACCTGCTGCTGTAGCTCATCTTCAATACGACGTATGGCCTCTTGAGGGTTTTGTTTTATCCATTCGTTTAAATCCTTATGTGCTTGAAGAATTTTTTTTGCCAGTTCGGGATCCGTCTCTAAAAATTTTCGACTGCTAACAAGGATTGTTGTCCAACTATCCTTGTCTTCCATAAGAATTACCCCATTTGCTTCGCTAATAAGCCGAGATACCCACGGTTCAACCGTCCAAACGGCATCGATGGATTTTTGCTTAAATAGAAGGAGTTGGTCGGCATTTGCCGTTGGGGTAATTTTTACATTTGTTTTTAAAAAACCTATTTTTAGGCCTTGATGAATAAACCATTCCCGGCAGGCAATATCTTGAGTGTTCCCATATTGTGGAGTGGCCACAATTTTTCCGTTCCATTGTTCTTTATTGTCAATTTTAAGCGTGGGTTGTACAACTAATGCTGAACCACCTTTAACCGCACCAGACAAAAGCCGTATTTCTTGACCTTTTGATCTTACGTATACGTTTAAGGCTGGGCTTGGGCCGACATAGGTTACATCCAAGGAGCCTGTGAGTATACCTTCCATGGCCGAAGGTCCCGCGTTGAACCGGTACCATTCAATGCGAATATTATCTGGAACGTACCTTTCGTACCAACCTTTTTCGGTACGTGCAAAGTTCTGTGCAATGAGTGCGTGCGCGTGAGTCACATTTGGAAAAAATCCAAAACGCAAAACTTTTAAATTTGTTTCGTTGGCACAAACGATCGTTGAAGTTTTAGCTAAGAAAAGAATGAAGAAATATTTTAAAGACCTCATACAAAAAATCTTGCTTATAAAAGCCATTTTTTAAATCTTTGTAAAGAAAATCCGTTTAAAACGCGTTTCCATCTTTAGGTGTCTCGTGAAATTTGCTTTAATATTTCAATTCTTAGTGCTAAGGGTGCACCACAATTTTCAGTTTTATTCTCTGGTTGCTTGATTATGAAGAAATTCTCTGACATTTTTATGTGGATTTCTTTTTAATCAAGGCCGTGAAGTTTGGCTGTTTGAAACGTATGGTGGCTCAATTTAGTTTAGTTTTGTGCGCTAAGCAGATTAGTCATTAGTGGATAAGTTTTGACCTCCGTAGCAGGGTTTGTTAACATTGACTGTAGTCGACATGCTAAGGGTCGAAACCCCATTAAAATTTGTTGATTTGTAACTTTGTCCAAGTCAATTTCAATGGCTTCAAACAAGGCGGGAGCAGAATCATTTTTTTAACCCGGCTTTAATTTTTTCCAGAAGTGTTTTGTCTTTAATTAAACTATAATTTGGCATTTTTTTATTTTCCACGGCTTCCCAGTAATGATAAGGCGGTTTGGCCGTTCCAAGTTCATAATCCATTTTATCCCAAGCGTCTTCACGAAAAGAATAATAGGCCCAATGCCAGCCGTTTTTGTTGAAAATTGCGATTAGGTCTTCCAAGTATTGAGCGGCTCCGAGCGCATTTCGGTAAACCCCAAACTCCCCGACAATAATTTGAGACGATGGTATTCCATATTGCTTTTGCCACTCTAGGACGGGTAGTAGAAAAGTATTTAATGCGCTTTTATCCCAATAGTGTTTTTGTTTTTTTTGCTCGCCAAGAGGAATCAACCCAGGATAGCCATAATCTCCTTTTTGAAAGGTGTAGTCATAGGGTTCATACATGTGAAAAGAATAGAAAATATTTTTTTCCTTTATAGGTTCTAAAATCTTAAAAGCCCAAGGTGTGGCATAAAATCCTACGTCTAGAATAATGGGGATTTCGGCATCGAACTGCCTTATTTTTTTGACCACTTTTCGGTAAAATAGATTCAAGTCTTGCGGTCCACTTTTGATAGAAGAAAACCATTTCGAATAATTTTCGTTGGTCCAATCGTCGAAAACCATCCCCGTTAATTCTGGTGAAGGTTCATTGATAGGATTAATTCCAACCAAAGCGGGGTGCCCTTTCAGATGTTGGGTAACTTCTCCCAGGAAGGTTAAAGCATCTTCTTGGTCGTTCAAAGATTCGAACAGCTTACGCTCTTGAATATCGTCATTGTGTTGTCGCCAACGGTGATTTGGCAAGCTAAGGAATGTTAAAACTACTTTTAGGCCTTCCTTATGGGCAATATCGAGAATACTCTTTAATGTTTCAAGATCCTCTTTTATTAGTCCCGAGTATTTTTCTTTGGAGCCTATCAAAAAGTCACCGGTTTTGGTATTAGGCCTATAACTCTTCCATTTACTCGGCGTGAGCCGTATCCAATGTATCCCCTGTTCTTGGGCGGCTTTCATTCGTTCATGGAGCTCTTGCTCGTTAAAAAAGTTAGTACCTTTCCTTTGTATCTCCCAAAAATGGAAGGGGTTACGGTTGGTGCCTGGCATATCAACGCGTTTGGAAAAGAATTTCCGTAAAGGAACTTTTAAGGTTGTTTTGTTCAACCAAGCAATTGCGAGTGTGGTCGCTAACAAAAAAAAGAAAATTAATTTTAAGAACCTTAGACGAAAATGGTGCATGGGAAATCCAATTCTTGGAGGAAACTCTTTAAGCGAAACTTAGTATTTATGGCAAACTTTTAAGTGTCACTTTGTCTTCATGATAGGTGTAGTAGTATGAAAATTTGCCATAAGGTGTGGAATTAAGCGAAGTTGGGAAGCGACAGTGCTGTTTGAATCCCTAAAGATTTGACAGGATTTTTATAAGGAGTACAATCTGCTGAATGTTGCAGAATTCTTTACCTCCGGTGGGGCATTCCATTTGGCATGAGCTTGTAAAGGGCAATAAAGTGATTAGTTTTAGTTTTTTGGCTGTAAAGTTGGTTTTAACACGGTTACAGCAAGAATACAAAAAAGATACTCGTGCCGAGAAATTATCCGCTTGTTCCCATGAACTCTATTCTTTCTTTGAGGGTAAGAAACATCTACCGCTCGTAATGGAAGATATTAAAAAAATTAATGATTTATGCACCAAAGCTTAATGTCTTTTAATGAAGTTTCGGATTTAATTCAGTCCGGAGAAATTTTAGTGCTCGCGGCCGCAGAGCAACTGTTGGCACGTTTACCCAAGGGACGGTGGATCGGTGGTACAATCCCTTATTTTGTGGGTGGCAACGGCGGTCTTTATACCGAAGAAAAGATTTATGTTTCTCGAATTACCCCTTTTATTTCAAGAGTAAATATAAAACTGTATAACGAAAAAGAATTATCAAATATTTATACGGACGGTTTTGAAAATGGTTTTAGTGTAATTATTGTGCCCTATAACACAAAAGCACATTTTGATTTTGCTTTGAAGGCCAGTTCTTTTCCAAAGTTTGGCGATATTCCTCTGATCGGTTGGATTGCGGGTACAAGCCTTGAGCATATTTATAAAAAACCAGCGTTTGTTTTTTGTGGACAAGCACATATTGCTTCGGAAACAAAAGCCGTTGTAATGCATTGTGACCTTTTACCAAAAAAATATGTCGATATCGGCGTGATTAATATTTTTGAACAGCCAAAGGGCGAAGACACGATTGAGTTTAAGGAAGATGGTTTTTCGGTTACCGAAGCCATTGTTAATGGCAAAAGTGTGAACTTCGTCGATTATCTTAAAAGCCGATCGGTTGACATACGCTGTCCGTTGGTAGCCAACTATAACGGTGTTATGATTAACACGTCTTATCAAGAAGTTGATGTAAAAAATAATAACGTCAAATTCTACGCGCCCATTTTCCAAAAAATTGCTTATAAGCAAGCAAAACCGGTTAAAAACTATGTAAAAAGCTTTTTGCAAAAGGCCTCGAGTGCGGCCGCAGATTCGCACGTATTATCTTTTAATTGTATACTAAATTACCTTTACGGTGAACTGGAGGGGAAAGCCTGTGAAGGATTTACTTTCCCGTGTACATTTGGTGAAATTGCTTATCAATTGTTAAACCAAACGCTTGTCTATCTTGCAATTAAGAGCTAAATTTTAAGATACTCTGATGTCTTGTGGCTAAATTTGGTTGCAAGACATTTTTATGAAGACGCTATGCTCTAAAGAAGCCGTTGTTCTTGCTTGTTTATGACCTTAGGGGCTTAATAATGTAACGCTAGTCTCCTAAACGGTATTTTAGTCGCAAGGTTTTATGTTGTAGAGGCTCTTGGTTTCAGAGAAATAACCTAATTTACGCTTCAAAATCTTCACCGAGGTAAAGCTTACGGCTTTGAGGGTCGTTGACGAGAGCTTCACTAGAGCCAGCGCAAAGGATGCTTCCGTCGTAAAGAAGATAAGCACGGTCGACTACACGCAAAGTTTCGCGTACATTATGGTCGGTAATAAGGATACCGATCCCTTGCTTTTTTAAATCACGAATAATGGATTGAACATCTTGTACGCTTAAAGGGTCAACACCACTAAATGGCTCGTCCATGAGAAGAAAGTTAGGCTTTGTAACCAGGGCACGTGTTATTTCTAGACGTCTGCGCTCACCACCACTTAAGGTAAAAGCCTTTTGTTTTGCAACTTTTGTCAGCCCCAGTTCTTCCAAATGTTGGGCTAGCCTTTCTTTGATTTCTTTTCGGGATAAATCCAGTGTTTCGAGTATGGCTCGTATGTTTTCTTCTACCGTTAACTTTCGGAAAACGGAGGCTTCTTGCGGTAAATAACCAATTCCCATACGTGCTCTTTTATACATTGGAAGAGGCGTAATATCGTTGTTTCCAAACCAAACTTGCCCTTTTGTTGCGGCGATAAGTCCGACGATCATATAAAAACAGGTCGTTTTACCAGCACCGTTTGGACCAAGCAGTCCAACGATTTCACCATTTTTAACAGAAATATCGACTCCGCGAACGACTTCACGGTCCGAATATACTTTAACCAGTTTTTCGGTCCGAATAGCAATAGAGGCTGTTTCTGTCATAATAAATTACTTTGCTGAAGTTGTTGGAGGGGTTAATACTTCTTGATTGTTGAAACTTTCTGGCAATTCTACTTGAGAGCGTCCAGAATTTTCACGACTTTCAACAACGACTTGGTTTGTGTTTTTATAAAGCGTTATTTTTTCACCCGAAAAATTTCCCTGTTTTGAACAATAAACGACCGGATTTTCGGTTAAAACCATTTTGCCCTCTTCAGGGTAAATATGGGCTTTGCCCGCATGTGCTTCCTTTTTTTCTGGTTCGGGAGTAGACTTGTCTTCGGTAACCAAATAAACGTTTCCGGTTGCAATAATTTCCTTTATTTGGCCAACTTTTGAGTTACCGGTTTGTTCCGTTTGTGGTAGTGCATGAACCTCCATTTCGTCACACTTTCCACTAAAATCTTTGCTTTCAATGTTTACCTTACCAAAGAATTTAAACTCGTTTTGCTGTGCATTTCGGATCATTTCCAAGCGGTCGCTCGAAATAACGGTGGAAGGTTTTCGATTGGTCGGTGGAGTATCTTCACCCTTCGCGGATCCGAGTAAGGTGAGTATTAATAGTAGTGTAAAGGATAGATGTTTATAGTTCATTTTGTTTAATCAAAGAAAGTTACGTGTGCATCTCTTTTTATCAAAACCTTGGAGAAATTTTTTTCGGCATGACGGCCTTCCCATATCCAATCCTCACCCAATACAGTGTACCCTACATTTTGTATGGTTAAAAGCCCTTCGCCCTGTGCGGTGTGTTTGGCCAGCGAAAGCTTTGCGTGCGCGCTGCGTACAATCATATCCACGCTGTTTGTGTTTGTTGGTGAAAACCATTCGATACGCATGTTTTCAATGTCGATGTCGTTGTCGCTTATATAACGTGCTTTCTCCCCAAAACACTGCCAAATTTTTACTCCATTGTTGTCAAACATTGGCATTTTAAAATACATCATAGGGGAATTGGGATGCATTCGAAACAATTCGTTCGCCGATGATGACAGTGTAGCACTGATGATAAACAATGCACCGATTAAATATTTTTGCATCCGCATTAAAAT
>CAZDSI010000004.1:2794-16874 GCA_964508215.1 uncultured Opitutales bacterium | reverse complement strand
TTAAGCTTTGCATTTGTGAATACTTCTTTCGAGAAATTTTACTTACCTCACCCAAAAGAGAGAATTAATCAAACAAATTTTGTCTAAAACCCAAAGCAAGTGAAAGATCAGCCGCTTTCATTTTACGCGAAAAGAAATGGTTTTCAAGTGTTCTAAAAGAAAACGAATTTCGATGCATTGGTATTATCCCTTGATGATGCCAATGCATCGCTACTTAAAAATTCTTTAATGGGCCCCGGGGGGTGCTCAAAGAAAGGTTCTTTTCGGATAAAAAGGTTGAGTAGCTTCTGCAATATTCATTAAGTAAATGGTTATGCACTTCGAAAAGATTAACTATTCCGCTAAGGCGTTGGTAGGATTACATATTCGTACAGGATTTAACGATTCTAAAAACTCAAAGATACAATTTCTAGTGCAAGAATATTTTTCCGATAAAATTGCTACGAAAATTCCTTTTCGCAAAAATCCGGGAGTAACCTATGCTGTTTACACCGATTACTCGTCTGATGAATACGGAGAGTACCTTTATTTTATCGGCGAAGCCGTCGAAAAGATCGAGAAACTTCCGTTGGGACTGAGTACGGTTTCAATTCAGGCTGGTAAATATTTAAAATTCACAACCGCTGCCGGAAAAATGCCCGAAGTTATTGTTCAAGCTTGGCAAAATATTTGGTCGTCAACAAAAGAAAATCTTTTGGACGGAACAAGAAACTATAGGACAGATTTCGAGGTTTATGATGAGCGTGCCAACGATCCTAGAAATACGGTTGTAGATATATTTGTTGGAGTAAAGTAACTAACGGTTGAGAGTACCAATAAGTGATAAACATAATGTGGTGGTGTGAAAAGGTTTTGCTTCATTGTGAACAATAGCGACGAAGCTCGAACTTGTATTAACAAAAACTTGAGTTTCGCTTTAACATAAATTATGTGTTTCATAACGTTGTCGTGAGAAGATAAGCATGAAACTGAAGTCGGAACAAAAAGGTTTTATATATATATTTTTTAGTATTTTAATTTGCTATTTTTTACCTTTGCCGAGTAGCGGATTTGTAAATCCACCGATTGAAGGGTTAAGGTTAGTAAAAGAGTATGCACATAAGCACATTGTCCTTTGCCTTTTACCAGCGCTTTTCATTTCCGGAGCCATTACGACTTGTCTAGATTCTTCTGTTTTTTTGAAGTACTTGTGGAGAAAGGGAAACAAATTTATCGCTTACACAATTGCGGCCATTAGCGGTACTTTTTTGACGGTTTGCTCCTGCACCGTTTTACCCTTGTTTAATGGAATTTATCGCCTTGGGGCTGGGCTGGGGACGGCCATAACATTTTTATATGCTGGTCCGGCGATCAATCTTTTGGCTATTGTTTTAACGACAAAGATTTTGGGCAGCCAAATGGGCGTGGCTCGATCGTTTGGTGCAATTCTTTTCAGTGTTATCATCGGTGTTTGTATGGAATGGCTTTTTAGAAACGATTGTGAGCAAGTCGATAACCCTATAGTGTCCAACACCGAAACAAACTTTATGCCGCTAAAAAAATACGTGCCATTTTTTTTAGCTTTGGGTGGAATACTTGTGTTTGCAAATTGGCCTCAAAGTGATGAGAAAGGTTGGTCTGTTATTTATGCTTATAAGTGGTGGATTACGGGAACTTTTGTTATTGTTTTAAGCGGAATGTTGCGATATTTATTTAATATAAGGCTTTGGAAAATTTTACTTTGGCTCCTAAGTATAGCCATTGCCGTTTTTTATTGTTCAAACCCTACCATTGTATTTACTTTTGGATTAATTGGCTTTTTTGTACTACTTGATAGCAAAAAAGGTATCAGCGAACGATGGTTGTTGAGTACGATGGACATAGGGAAGCAAATGCTACCACTACTTTTACTGGGCGTCTTTATGTCCGGTGTTTTACTTGGTAGCTCTGATTCAACCGGTGGGTTGTTGCCTTCAAGCTGGATTGTGAAGTTTGTGGGTGATAATTCCATATGGGCTAATTTTATTTCTTCGCTTTTTGGCGCCTTTATGTATTTTGCAACATTAACGGAGGTTCCAATCGTCAAAGGACTTATGAACCAAGGAATGCACAAGGGACCCGCTTTGGCTTTATTATTGGCCGGTCCTGCACTGAGTTTGCCAAATATGCTTGTTATACGAAGTGTAATTGGAACAAAGAAGACATTTGCGTATGTTGCTTTGGTTGTTATTTTAGCAGGTTTAAGCGGTTGGATTTTTGGTCAATGTCAATAACTCATGAATATAAAAATATTAGGAACAGGGTGCTCAAAATGCAAACAATTAGCTCAGCTGGCCGAAACGGCTGCAAAAGAGCTATCTATAGCATGCACTTTTGAAAAAATTACCAAAATAGAAGATATTTTAAATTTTGGCGTAATGCTCACTCCGGCTATGGTTGTGAATGGGAAAGTTGTTTTTGCTGGAGAGTTACCGAGTTTTGAACAAGTCAAAGAGGTTTTTTTTAGATTTAAAGAGTAGATTTTTTACATTCTTCCCAAACCCACTTGACAATTAAACGGATAATTTCCTTTATGAAGTAAGATTTAACTACAATAAAAATATGGCATTAAAAATAAGATTGCAGCGTCATGGCTCTAAAAACAGTCCAACCTATCGAGTGGTGGTTGCAGAGTCGTCGGCGCGTAGAGATGGACGCTTTGTAGAAATTTTAGGGTACTACAATCCGATTGCCAAAGGACAAGACTTGAAAATGAAAGTCGATTTAGAGAGAGCCAGTTACTGGATGTCCAATGGAGCAAAACCGACGGATACCGTTGCTCACATCTTGCGTGAGTGTCGGAAAACTTCTGAGACTGCAACTGCAGCCAAAGCTTAAGTAAGCTCTTTGGAGTTACCATGAAGGTTGATCTTTTAACGCTCTTCCCAAAGATGCTACAGGGTTTTTTATCCGAAAGCATTATGGGCAGAGCCGTACAAAAAGGTTTACTGGATGTTGGTATCCATGATTTGCGTGACTGGACAAAAGATAAGCATCGTACAGCGGACGACCGTCCTTTTGGCGGGGGTGCGGGTATGGTGTTAAAACCTGAGCCATTGTTTGATGCCATTGAGTCGCTCAAGATGGCTACGACTAAGGTAATCTATTTGTGTCCCGATGGCCAACCGTTGAGTTCTTCAATGGCCAAATCTTTGGCAAGAGAAGAGCATCTTTTGCTCGTGTCTGGACATTACGAGGGTATTGATCAGCGTGTACGTGATCAATTGGTCCATATGGAAATTTCAATTGGAGATTACGTACTGACGAATGGAACGCTTCCGGCCGCCGTTTTGATGGATGCAATGGTGCGTTATGTTCCCGGTACTTTGGGATCGCCAGAATCGCTAGAGCAAGATAGCTTTAATGATCGACTCCTATCTTTCCCTCAATACACAAGGCCGGCTTGTTTTCGCCAATTAATTGTGCCCGAAGTCCTCTTATCGGGTAACCACGCAAGTATACAAAATTGGCGGCGACAACAACAAATTACAAAAACTTATTCTCGAAGACCCGAATTACTTTTAAAAGATTAACAAAAATGAAACCTATTCTTACAGAAATTGTTGGCGATCAGCTGAAGACTGACCGTGATTGTTTTAAGGTTGGCGATAGCGTAGCCGTTCATACCCGTGTACGTGAAGGCGATAAGGAACGCATTCAAATTTTTAACGGCATTGTGATTTCGCGTAAGGGAGCTGGCATTAGCGAGACCTTTACCGTACGTCGCGTGGTTTTTGGCGAAGGCTTTGAACGTGTATTCCCTTTGCATTCTCCTAATATTGAAAAGATTGTGGTTACCCGTACCAGTGTTGTCTTACGTTCGGCCAAAATGTACTATTTGCGCAAACGTGTTGGTAAGGAAGCCACAAAGGTTAAAGAGCAGCGTCTATTCGAAAAAGCGAGTAGCAACAAAGTTAACGCATAAGACTACGATACAATCGTAGCACTAAAGGAGGAAGGGCGTTGAATTTTATGGAAGAGGTTCTTATCTTGGCCAGTTCAACATCTTCACTAACCTCTTCGCTTACGCATTCCAATTTTGCGGGCCACATTATTTTTATATTGTTGCTCGTGTACAGCGTGGTCGTTTGGTGGATCATGTTGGGCAAATACTGGTCTCTGAAGGCTCTTGCCTATACAAATCGTTTGTTTCAAGATTCTTTGTCGCAGGGAAATCCTGCACGGGACCTTCGCTGTCCCTACGCATTAATTTGGGAAGCCGCTGTAAACCGCAAAAACGATATTGTCGTTGAATCAGTATTGGACGAGCAAATTTTCATGTACGAGAGTAAGATGGTTATTTTAAGCTCGTTAGGAAATGGTGCACCGCTTGTTGGGTTGTTGGGTACGGTTTGGGGCGTTATGGATGCTTTTAGCGGGATTGCCACAGCGCAAAATGCTTCGCTTCAGGCCTTAGCGCCGGGTGTGGCCGGAGCGCTTTTGACAACGATTATGGGTTTGATTGTGGCTATTCCGGCGTCTTTGGGATACAATCTGTTGGCAACAAGGATAAAAAAGATGGCGACCGAAATGGAGCATTTCGCCAATCTCATACTGGAGTCAACTGCTCAAAAACAGAAAAACGACTAAATGCTAAAGCGGCGCCGGAGAATGACTATCGAACATATTACGGAGGTGAATCTTATCTCCTTTATGGATCTGGCGTATTCTTTGTTGATTGTCTTTATGCTTACAACGCCTTTAGCGTACAAGCAACTCCAAATCCAAGTCCCCGATGTCCAGAAAAAGCGTGAATCAGAGGCCCAAAGTAAAGTTTACAACACGGTAAGTTTAGATGCCCAGGGTCGGTATTTTGTTAACCAAATACCGGTTTATTGGAAGGAACTGGAAGCCTACTGTTTTACATGGAGTAAGGCTGATCCAATGCCCATTATAGAAGTAGAGGCGGATGCCGCCTTGGCCTATCAGAAGGTTGCCGAAATTATTGATTTGTTAAAATATTACCGTTTAAAAAGTGTTTCTTTAAAAGTACGGTAGGCGGTGAAAATTAATGTTGAACACGCTTTTACAAAAGCATTGTGGGTGACAATTGCTCTCCATGTTTTGGTATGGGCATGGACCGTTTTTTTTTCATTTTCTCGATCGACAGTTATAGCTGATTCTGGTGGCGATGTTCTAGAAATCGTGGATGCGGGTCCTTCGGCCAAAGATTTCGGGATTGGTGCTAGAGAAGAAAAACTCTTGGCCGCTTTAGAGCCGGAGCCTGTGGTTACAGAACAGCCACAAGTGAGTCATGAGGAAGTCATTCCCGAGCCGATCGTACCCCAGGCCAAGGAATCGATTGTGATGCCGGAAGCAATTCCGGTTGTAAAGGCAGTTGTTAAGAAAGAGCCGCCAAAGAAAAAACCTATAAAAAAGCCAATAAAAAAAGAACCGCCAAAATTAGAACAAGTTTCCTACGAAAAATTCATGCAAAAATATGGGAAAAAGGTAGTAGCTAAAGCGAGTTCAATGCCTAAAAAACAAGGGAAAAAATCAACCCTTACATCATCGGTTGTGCATCCAAAAGTTTCCATTTCGGGGGTTGGTAGTGGATTAAAAGGTAAAAGCGAAAATGTTGGATCCGGCAAAGTAGGGCAAATGGCCGGTAAGGGTGGACAAGGTTCTGGAGGTGGAAATGGTGGAAACGGTGTTGCAAACGCCTTAAGTCAATACATTTCAAACATTCGAGGCCACATTGAAGAAGCATGGGCGAGCCAAGAGGTTAGCACGCAGGGACTTTTGAAGGCAACCGTTTGCTTTAAAGTAACGGGACTCGGTAAAATCAGCGATTGCAAAATTATTACGCCGTCAAAGGATCCAAATTTTGATCGTATCCTTCTAGCGTTGTTTAGCCAGCTACCACTCTTGCCACCGCCGGATAATTGCTCTCATGCCTTTCAACTTACCTTTGAGCAAGGAGAATAGGCCACTACCCGTGGTTGGATTAAGGCTTTGATTCGGTATTACAATAAGTAACAAATACGGAACATGGTGTGTTCCGAATTGAGTATCATGTAGTAAAAGGTCCTGAACCCTGGCGCGAATACATTCCAAGAATAACGCCGAAGCTGTTGAAAAGTATAGCTGATATTAGTAGAGCAGCCTGTTTGACAAAGAATATTTGAGTTTTGTTATCAAGATATATCTATGTTGGTGTTAAAAACCAATCTATGTCGTTAATTAATCGGAAATTTAAAAAAGTACGTTGAGATGAAGATACCGCTTGGTCGGTATCATAACAAGGATGCCAGAATTCAGGTTAAGCTCGTATGGAACTGTGCTTAATGTCCGACGGACCTAAAAGTCATGGGCGCTCCATGAGTTTCTAGAGGGTTTAAAAGGTCGATAAAATGCTAGGGCCCTGACGAATTAATTAACTTAACGGCAGGACTCGTTACCTATTCTGCGCTTTTTTCGAGTTCAAGCGGAGACTTTACAATGGATGTTGGTATTATATGATTTTTGATATTGAAAGCATTTTGAATTTTTCGGCGTCTTTCAACTTCATCCAAAACATTTTTCATGGAGTTTGTTATTCTGTCGGCATACATAACTACCCGACCTTTAACATTTCTAGAAACTCTTCCGATTGTCTGCATAAGAGCTGTTTTGGATCGTAAATACCCTTCCTTATCCGCATCTAAGATAGCAATCAGTGTACATTCCGGGATATCAAGGCCTTCACGAAGCAGGTTAATTCCAACCAACACATCGATTTCTCCAGATTTAAGAGCCTTTATAATCTCAATCCTGTCTAAGCTTTCAGTTTCTGAGTGCATATAAGACACCTTTATGCCATTTTTCAATAGATATTCGGTTATATCCTTTGCCATTTTTTTGGTAAGTGTTGTAACCAAGGTTCTAAAACCAATAGAAATAGTTTTCTTAATTTGTTGAATTAGGTCAGCCAATTGGTTTGTACGAGGCCGTACGACACACAAAGGGTCCAATATTCCTGTTGGCCTAATTAACTGCTCTACGATATGGTCTTTGCCAGATCTTGTAATTTCAAATTCACCGGGGGTTGCCGAAAGAAAAATAGTTTGTGGCCTAAAATAATCCCATTCCTCAAATTTAAGAGGTCTATTATCCATACAAGATGGTAGCCTGAAGCCATAATCCACAAGAGTTTGTTTACGTGCTCTATCGCTTAAAAACATACCTTGTATTTGAGGAACGCTTACATGGCTTTCATCAACAATTAAAAGGGAATCCTTTGGAAGGTACTCGAAGAATGTTGGTGGAGGTTCTCCGGTGATTCTGCCTGTAAAATACCTGGAATAATTCTCAATTCCAGGGCATATTCCTGTTGCCCTTATTAATTCTATGTCATGTAAGACTTTTTGCTCTAACCTTTCTTTTTCAATTAATTTCCCTAGTTTTTTAAGTTCCTTTAATCGGTTCTTTAGATCTATTAAAATCTGTCCTATGGCTTTGTTTACCATTTCGGATGGAACTGCATAAAGACTATTAGGAAAAATTTTTATTTCATTCGGCGCTCGAATTTGATGATGAGATGGATATCGCATTTCAGAAATGTTTTCTAACGTATCACCCAAAAATTTAAGCTTCCAAAATGTATCCGACTGATGAGCTGGAAATATCTCAATAATATTATCGGTTGATCTAAAAACCCCTCTTTTGAATTCCAAATTATTTTTTTGATAATGCAAGCTTACCAACTGCCTACAAAGTGTTTTCTGTTGAATACGGGATCCAGTTTTTAGGGTTAATATTGCACCGGCATAGTTTTCAATGGAGCCTATGGCAAATATGCAGGATACACTTGCCACGATTATGACATCTTTTCTCTCTATAATAGCTCTTATCGCAGCATGCCTAATTCTCGTAATTTCTTCATTTGTCGAAGCAGATTTTGCAATATATTTTTCAGTAAGAGGCATATAGGCTTCGGGTTGATAAAAATCATAATCGGAAATAAAAAACTCGACAGCATTTCCCGGAAAAAAAGATAACATTTCGGAATATAACTGGGAGGCTAGCGTTTTATTATGAGTCATAATTAAAGTAGGACGATTTAGCTTTTCGATTACATTCGCAATGGTGAACGTCTTTCCTGACCCTGTAACACCAACCAAAACTTGATCCCTTACATTGGATTTAACACCTGAGGTAAGGAAATCTATCGCTTTTTGCTGATCTCCCGCAGGCTTGTAATCCGAAACGAGTTTAAGACTCATTTTTATTCGTACCTCTAATTTTACTAACAATCAAAGTTATTGTTCTATATTTTGCGCGAAGCAAAGAAAACCACGGGTTTTACCCGTGGTTTTCTGTTTTTTAATGCGAAGCTTTTGCGGAACAGTTTTTAAGTTAGCTCCGCATGCAGTTTTAAGGAGACTATGGGGTTAACCATGGAGTTTTACTGTTTTAATGTCCCCGACATTCCTCTCTATGCCCATGATGCCAATGTGTTCTTTGGCATTCTTTTGAGCAATAGTGATATTCTCTACAGTTTGCACATCTGGAGTTTTCTGTCGTTACTTTTCCACAGACATAACAGGGTATTGGCTCTGCGTTAAGCTCTATATCAGGGCAAGTAGTGCCGAATGTCGATGAGACTGTCTGGCGTAAAAACCCACCTAATCTTGTAATGTCTGTAAGGTAAAGATATTGCTTGAGGTGCAGTGCGCGCATGTAGGGCATTGCACCATACCGACGGATTTCGTCGTAAAAAGCGGAGTATTTAGTCGATGTTAGTAATCCATCTTGGTATTTATCAAAAGCGTAACTTTGTATCATTTTTGTCATTGTGTGTCTTAAAATGGTGTCCCCAATTTCATAGCCTTCGCGATATTGGTTTTTGAAGAAAACTTCTTCATGAACCAAAGAAGTATTATAGATTGTTAATTCATTTTCCACGGACATAGAAACAACAATTGAAGTATCAAGACCATAATAGTTGCGATAATTTTCATAATCTTGTTCGTTAGGGGTCCATAAACAATCTTCTACTTGAGTACCTTCTGTGATTCCAAACCCTTGCATAAGGTTTCTTTTGATCTGTGCGAGTTCAGCTTCTTGCGTTCTGTTTTGATAGCGAGCTTTCCATACAGTGTTAAAATTATAAGCTTTAAATGCGTAAATATAAATTTTAACTTCTCCTGGATTGGTTGATTCGTTTATTCCCAGATGAGCTTTAGCTTTTGCAATAAGGTCGTTTATACTGCTACTAAAATGATGATGAAAAACAGCTGCTTTAGTTCCGTAGTGTACAACTATGCAAATACAAGGATTTAAATTAGGCACAATTGCTATGTTTGCGCTTGAATCTAGTATTGTATAAGTTCTTTCAAGCACAGTATAAGCCTTAGCCTTTTCTTCTTTGCTTAGATGCTTATACGGATAAGCGGATGTTATTTCATGTTGTACACCTGGTGAAACTTCTAGTGTGTACCGTTGTACACCAAAAGCCGAATTAAAAAATACAACAATCAAAATCAGTATCTTAGAAATTTTATTCATATGGCATTGGCATGTTTAGAGGTTTGTTTATAATGTCAAGTTGCAAAAATTAAATTTTTAGCCGGCAGGCCCCAGTCATTATCTGTGGGAAGACGGTAAGCTTAGGGCTCGTTGTTTTTTACGTTGGAAAGAAAGGTTTCCAAAATCTTCCGAAAGAAACGCACCTTTTTAGTAAAATGCAAAGAATTTTTGGGCCTAGGGAGATATGTTCTTGATGTAAAAGAAAGAGGTTGTCGTAAAATATTAGAAGATTTCCTTTAAGCAATTTGTTTCAAGTGTTAAAGCGTTTAATGCATCACCGACAAGGTAAGTGGAGCCAACAACTAAAACACGCTTGCTAGAGATTTTTCCTTGAAGTTCGATTAAGCATTTAAGGCCTTTAGTAAGTGTTTCAATAGGTGGCTGACTCTTACTATTTTTAATTATTGATAAAATTTCTTCGACATTTACTCCATGATTATTGGCGTCGAGAGGATAAATATAAATTTTAGAGACTCTTGAGACCACGGCCGGCAAAATGGCTTCGGCACGTTTTTGGCCGGTGAATCCTACAACGGCTATTAAAGGTTTCGGACTGTAATGGCTCCATTGATCGATATTCTTCTCCAAAAAAGGAACACCTTCGATATTATGCGTGTTATCCATTACCCACTCATTTTTTCTTGTATCGCTAAACCTTTGCCAACGTCCAGCCCAATGTGTATGCTTTAAAGCATTCTTAACCTGTTCAGGTGTTGTAGGAAATTGCGATGTGAGTTGCTCGCAAACCAATGTGGCCGTTCCCGCATTAATACGTTGATGTTCACCTTCTAGCGAAGGTATCGGCAAGGTATCGGTCGTAAAACGATCGTTGAGACGGATTACTTTGGCTTTTAGACCTTCCGCAACAGACTCAATTACGGTTTTTGCTTCGGCGGGTAATCTGCCCAAAACAACGGGAACCGAGCCTTTTATAATTCCGGCTTTTTCGCGTGCAATGTCTTTTAAAGTATGGCCCAAAACCTCCATATGGTCAAAGCCAATAGAGGTGATAACGGAAATAAGGGGTTTTGTCAGAATATTTGTTGCATCCAGGCGTCCACCAAGTCCAACTTCAAAAATGCCCAAATCGATTTTTTCACGATAAAAGTACAGAAAAGCAATGGCCGTGATAAATTCGAAAAATGAATAACTCCCCAAAGCATGTTTTTTTATCGCCCTATTGACCTCATCAATATACTTTCCCAGCACTTGGTTCTCAATTGGTTGTCGGTTGATCTGAAAACGCTCTGCTAAGGTTACAAGGTGTGGTGACGTAAATAAACCTACACGGTAGCCTGCACTACGATAAATTTCTTCGAGATAAGCGCATACAGAGCCTTTACCATTTGTACCTGCAACGTGGATAATCGGTAATTTTTCATGAGGAGACTCAAGGGCTTCCATTAAGGCCCGCATACGTGCCAACCCGCCGCTTTTACCACGACTTAACCGATACAAAAATTGCTCAGCCCGCGAAAGCATCTGTCATTTTCTTGCGAACATCTTTAAAAAGTGTGCAAGACGGCCCTTCAGATCATTACGTGGAACAATTTGGTCGATAAGCCCGTGTTCCAGTAAAAATTCAGCCGTTTGAAATCCTTCCGGTAGTTCCTGTTGAGTGGTATCTTTGATGACTCGGGGACCGGCAAAACCAATGAGTGCTCCGGGTTCGGCCACAATTAAATCACCTAAAGAGGCAAAACTAGCCATTACACCGGCCATGGTCGGATTTGTTAAAATTGAAATGTAGGGTAATTTTTTTTCGGCCAAAATAGCCAGAGCCGCGCTTGTTTTTGCCATTTGCATGAGGCTTAAAATGCCTTCGTACATACGCGCACCACCGGAAGCGGAAACAATGATTAAAGCCATGTCTTCGTTGGCCGCACGTTCGATGCATCGTGTAATCTTTTCACCTACGACAGAACCCATACTGGCCCCGAGAAAGCGAAAATCCATAACGGCTAAGGAAATTGGCATGCCTTCCAGGCGTCCTTTGCCCGTGATAACAGCGTCTTTTAGGCCTGTACGTTTTTGATATTCTTTTATCTTATCAACGTAGGCAGTGGCCCCCTGAAACTTTAATGGGTCTGCTGAGATCAGGTTGTTATCCAATTCTTCAAAAGAATCCGAATCACACAACAGTTCAACACGACGTGAAGCCTCTAATGGGAAATGGTAGCCACTTTGACGGACAACCATCCAGTTTTCCTTTAGGTCCTTGTTGTAGACCAATTCGCCACTGATTGGACATTTGGTCCAGACATCTTTAGGGATGTCCTTTTTGCGAACGGTTACCGTTGAATATTTTGGCTTACTGAACCACATCATAGATTTTCACGGTTGTGCGATTATCCATGCCCAAATGTAAAGACGCCAACCCATTTTGCACCCGCAATCTTAAGCACCTTTGCACAGGCGTTTAAGGTCGCACCGGTTGTGAAGACATCATCCACCAAGACATATTTATCATTAGCATTGATAGAAGCTTTTGAAGATAATGCAAAGGCATTTTTTACATTCTTTTTACGATCTTCTTTGCTGAGTTCGGTTTGAGTTTTCGTGGAACGCTTGCGTTTTAAGAAAAGGTTTACACGACTTCCCGACCATTTTGCTAGCCATTGAGCTAAATAGACGCTTTGATTATATCCACGCTTGTATTCCCGCCAAAAGTATAAAGGAACGGGGACCAAAATAGCGTTGGCTAAAAAACTCTTATGGTGCAAAAAATATTTATCGAGTAGGGTTAAAAAATCAAATTTGAGGAAAAGCCCTTCTTTATATTTTAAAGTATGTATAATTTCTTGGCCAATACCCTGCATTTGAAACAGGCTTTGACCTTCATCAAAAAGAGGATTTAGTTCGCGACAATTTGCGCAAATCCAAGTTGTTTTTTCTTCTCGGTTTGGGCAATTTAAACCACAAAATTTACAACTTGGTGCTTGGTGAAGTAGAAGTTTTTGTTCACAGTAGCCACAAATGTACTGGAATCCAGAACGGCTTTTTATCGGTGTCCCACAACCAATACAAACGCGTGGATAAAAGAAATCCATTATTGGAAGTGATAATTTGGATAAAAAATTAAACAGCTTTTTCACGTGTTCGAGAAAACAAAACCGTAACAATTAGCAAGATAAGGAAAGAAATCAAGGAGTCGGTTAAGCGGCCATTGCCATACCAAAGGGATGACGATGTAGCCTTGGTTTCGAAGTTTCGACGTAAAAATAGTAAACAAAAGACAATACCGGCATGAAAACCCATACAACCGCCTAAGTGCTTGTGTCGTAAGGCTAATAAATTTAATAAAGTGCCAAGTGTCAAGAGGTTAAAAAAATACGGCCATTCGATGTGTTGAACCATTCCCAGACACGAAGCCCAGGCCAATTTCCAGCCATCATACCACATAACCTGTGTTTGAGAGCGGAAGTCAACAGGGGTAGCAAAGTGCAGAAAACTAAAAACCAAGGCGCTTAAAAAAATTGCTTTTGAACGGCCAACACGGGCATAAAAGGCTGTTAGAAGCAATCCACGGAATAAAATTTCTTCGAGGAAGGCGATCAAAACACTGGCGCACAAAACATTTAATGCCATTTTAACCCATATCAAACCGATGCTATTTCGAGCGATAACTGTTATGTGTGGGCTTTGGAAAAGAACGAGTAAGAGGATAAAAATAATTCCGTAAGAAAAATATTTTAGCCATTTTTTAAAAAATGATTTTTTTAGAACTAGCCCAATCTCGGATACTGACCCTATGGCCAGCTTTTTAATCAGCCAGGGTAAGCTTAACAATAAGGCTATCCAACGAATGCGATCAAAATAAGCATCTAAGCTTTTACCGGAAAGATATGTTAAAAATTTGGACGAAGTTTGGGCGGAAAAATTTTGAATAAGCCCATATATTAAGGGGGTGAAAATAGCTGAGAAAGCCAAGGAGCCAAAAAAAACAACAACCATAGATGATAATACCGGAAGCTTTTTAGTGGGGGATATATTCATTTTATCTTATGACCCTTTAGTATGCTGCTTAATAAATAATATATAACAGAAATAGATATGGCCGTATCAGCGATATTAAACGCTGGCCATTCAAAATGGCCAAAGCGAAAGTCCAAGAAATCAATCACATAACCTAGCCGAAAGCGATCGATAGTATTGCCGATGATGCCACCGATAAGTATCCCCCAAAAAAAAGAGTTCCAGCGATATTGAAGATTGAATTGTTTATGCAAACAAAAGAGTAGGATAAGGGCAATACAGCCAAAGCAACCTAAGATCCAGTAGCGTTCTGGGAAAAGTCCCCACGCAGAGCCAGTATTTTTTACATAAGTAACGTAAAAAACAGGAGGAAAAATCTCATGCGGTCCGGAAAGTAACCCTTTTTTTAACTGGTATTGTATACAAACTTTTAGCCATTGGTCTAAAAGTGCAACTGCACCGGCCCAAACTAAACTTCGTTTTAACACGATTTATTCTTCTTCGTCCGTATCATCCGAAAAATAGGATGTAACGGATTCTTCCTCTTCTTCTCCAGGCGTAAAGGTACTTCCAGTAG
>CAZDSI010000004.1:0-2755 GCA_964508215.1 uncultured Opitutales bacterium | reverse complement strand
TTCCATCTGTTTTTGTCCTTCAAGCGAATAACGTGTGAAAGGGACGGCTTCAAGACGTTTTTTGGGGATAGGTTTGCCGGTAATTTCACAAATACCGTAACTACCGTCAAAAATTCTTTGAATAGCGGCCTCGATTTCATCCAGAGTTTCTTTTTCGCTTGAAACAACACAGAGTGCAATTTCTTGTTCGAAATAGTCGCTGCCGTTATCGGAAGTGTTATAACGCGCTAAGCCACCACTACTTTCTTGTAGCGATGCTTTTGCCAAAGCCGAAATGCCTTCTTTTAATTCGTATCTTAATTGAACGAGTGCTTGATAGTAAGACTTTAATTCTTCTGGGACCCGACTGTCGTCTTCGGACAGAGTATAAGCTACCGGATGCTTAGAGTGGACTGGTGTCGTACTTCCTCCTAAAATATCAGATAAGGATGCCGCTTTTAAAACACGTTTATTCCGTTTATCTTGTGTTTTTCCCAATGCTTTTCCGCTCTCAACCGTCTCTGTGCTTTTAGCTAGAGCAAGACTTTGAGCTACATCCGCTGTTAAAACGGAATCATCGTTTTTTTGTTGAGCAAGGAAATTGTCAACGTCCTCTAAAGAAAAAAAAGTAGCGCCAAAAGAATCACGTTTCTTTTGTTTATTGCGTTTGCATGCCGCTTTTAACAAATTTAATGCTTCATCCTTGGAAAAGTCTGAAGAAGATTCCGGTGTGGTTTTTTTAGGCATATGAAATAATGGTTAAGATTTACTTAAGAACTTAGCACAACGTTTGGAGATTTTCCCAAACCCCTCTACTTCTACGAGTTCATCAACCCAACGCCATGTGCGTGGGCATCGTACGCCATCGGCATGGCATACTTGGACTTTTAGGTTTCCTTCGGAAACGAATTTCAACACAACTTGTGAAACGATAAAATATTCTGGCAAATAGGAATGATATTTCCCCAATAAGCGAGCTTCCGAAGAATCTTTTGCAACCGTCAATTCAACTTTAGCGTCCAACGATTGGCCAATCAAACGCTCTTGTCGTGCATTTTCAAGTACGCTTTGAACGGATTCACGCACTTTAAATATTTCGTTTATTTCTTGGCCGATTCCCGAGAAATTCCAGGCTTCGGAAGGTTTTGGGAAAGAGTTTAGGTGAATGGAATCTTTGACAAAATCGCTGTCCGTTTGACGATAGGCATAGGCTTCGTCGGCTGTAAATATAAGTATTGGCGCAAGTAGTTTTGTTAGCACGTCGAGAATTGTTGCGATAACGGTTTGTGCCGACCTACGTTCAAAGGAATCTGGAGCATAGGTGTACAACCTATCTTTTAGAATGTCATGATACCGTGCCGATAAGGTAAGTGCACAAAAACGGTTAACCAGCTGGTAAATTTTATGAAATTCATAGGCCTCGTATGCTGTTGTGACCTCTCGAACCAAGTTGTAGGTTTCAAAAAGAGCCCATTTGTCGAGATCCATTAAATCTTTAACCGGTATGGCATGTTTTTCGGCCTTGAAGTCGTAAAGGTTGCCGAGTTGGAACCTTAGCGTATTTCTTATGGTCCGATAGGTGTTGATAACATGCTTTAAAATTGTTTCAGATACAGGAATATCGTCACGATAATTTTCGGAAGCAACCCATAAGCGTAAAATATCGGCTCCAAAGGTTTGGACGTAATGTTCGGACGTTTGAGGCGTTCCTTCGCTTTTTGAAATCTTTTTTCGACTCTCCTCGTTTATAAAAAATCCGTGTGTTAAGACGGCTTTGTAAGGGGCCGAACCGGCCATAACCAATGCAGTCCACAGGGAAGATTGGAACCAACCACGATGCTGATCGCTTCCTTCTAAGTACACATCGGCGGGCCATTGTCCACGGGATTTTAAAACGGCCCAATGACTGCACCCCGAGTCAATCCAAACGTCCAAAGTATCGCTGCTTTTCCTTAAAATTTTCTTATCCCACGGCGAAGGAAGATTGAAGCCTTCAAGTAAATCGGCTTCGGATTTTTCAAACCAAAATTGTGAACCGTGTTTTTCGATTTTATGCGCCAAATGTTCGATAAAGTCGGCGTTTAGGAGAAAATTTCCTTCTTCGTCATAAAAGGCGGGTAAAGGAATACCCCATGTACGTTGCCGACTAATACACCAATCGGGTCGACTTTCGATAAAGCCTTTAATGCGGTTTTGCCCCCAGCCTGGTACCCATTGGACTTTTTCGATTGCTTTTAATGCGTCGTTTTTGAGCGCTTCTAAACGAATAAACCATTGGTCGACGGCTCTGAATATAATGGGGGTTTTTGAACGCCAGCAATGTGGGTAGGAATGAATATATTCCTTGGTATGAAGAAGCTTGTTATTGGCCTGCAATAGGCGAATAACACCCTCGTTTGCGGGACAACGACCGTTGTTTGTTCCAACGCTCAGCCCTGCCAATTCTGATGGAATCCCGTTTTTCGCAACCAATGCCCCGTTGTCGTCTACAGGACAATCGATCTCCAATTTATATTTAAGCCCCGTAAGGTAATCTTCGGCACCATGTCCTGGAGCGGTGTGTACACAGCCCGTGCCCGATTCTAAGTTAACGTAATCGGCCAAAACAATAGGACTTTGTCGGTCGATAAAAGGATGTTGAGCAACTAATCCTTCGAGTTCAGATCCCAAAATCGTATGTCCCAAATGGGCATTTTTAATTCCGCAGTCTTCTAAAAATTTTTCTGCAAGCCCAAAAAAAAACAAAAATTTTTCCTCTTCGGTTTCTAGAATAACA
>CAZDSI010000003.1:28573-50053 GCA_964508215.1 uncultured Opitutales bacterium | reverse complement strand
TCATTGGAATAGGGATTAAAGGAATGGAGTTTCCAGAAAAAGCGTGCGATGACGTTATCTTTGTCCCATCCGTACACAGCGCGGTATTACCCATTATTGCGACAATACCCTTACAATTATTGGCTTATCACATTGCTCGTTTCCGTAAATGCGACGTGGATAAACCAAGAAATCTTGCCAAATCGGTTACGGTAGAATAACGGGGTACTCTCTTGTAAAAGGTCGCGTAGGGCTAATTTTTTAGCTGCTAAAGTTCATTGCAAAACTTCCCTTGAACCCGCCAGAGATGCTCTCCCTGGACCCAAAAATGCTTTCGCATTTTATTAAGGATTCGTTTTTTTTGAGAAGGTTCGGAAAACGTTTCTTTTTACGCAAAAAAATGGCTTCCGCATTTTTGTTCAAGATTGTTTTAGCGCATCTGTTGCCAATCTAAACGGTTTTCTTCAATCCAAATATAATGGTTGCGCAATTGCAATTCGCTCGCGGCAGCTTCATCGATAACAACAGTCACATTTGGATGCATTTGTAGCATTGAAGCCGGACAAAGAGAAGTTAAAGGACCTTCGATCATATCTCGGATAGCTCGCGCCTTTTTCATCCCAAAAGCGACCAGTAAGCATTCTTTTGACTGCATAATAGTACCAACACCCATTGTAATCGCGTGCCGTGGAACATCTTCAACGGTGCCAAAGTTGTTAAGAAGGGTATTTTTAGAAAGAATCTTTATCCAGGTTTTTGAAGAAAGTGAACCCGTTGGTTCGTTAAAACCGATATGACCGTTCTGACCAATTCCCAATAGTTGCAAATCAATACCACCTTTTTCCTCTATTGTGCTTTCGTATTTCAAGCATTCCTGCTTTAAATCCTCCGCTAGACCATTGAGAAGATGTATATTGCTTTCGTTAATATTTACATGACGAAAAAGGTTTTTCCACATAAAATAATGGAAAGATCTTTCATTTTTGGGATCCAAGCCCACATACTCGTCTAAATTAAAGGTAGTAATTTTACTAAAATCCAAACCATTTTTGTATTCAACAATCAGTTTTTGGTAAATTTTAATGGGTGTATTTCCAGTTGCCAAACCAAGTATAGCCTTACGGTTATTCCTTATAAGCGAAATAAAAATATTGCTTGCCACATCAATACAAGCTTCTTCGTTTTCTCGAATAACAATCTTCATAAGCGAGATAAGTTTTAAAAGAAATTGAAATTTATAGCAATTGCATTTTTGAGAGCCCAAACCTTTTACTACCTATTGAATTTCGCTAAACACTTTAAATTCCCCAGATAAGAAAAATTTGAGGTTGAAAAAGTGCTTTAAGGTCTTACGGTTATCCATAGCTTGGGTTATTTGTATATTGATTTAGTTTTTATGAATATTGAAAATCTTGAACAAATTATAAAGATGGTCGAGGGTTCTGATCTGACAGAACTTGATTTAGAAGTAGGCGATTTTAAGTTAAAGTTGAAACGCATGCAATCGGGCTCACAAGCCATTGCTCCCGTTCAAATAGCCACACCGTTTTTACAGCCTACAACGGTACCAGCCGCTTGTCCTCTCCCAACAAAACCAGCGGAAGAAAAGGGTATCTGCTATATTAAGGCACCCATGGTTGGCACATTTTATCAATCGCCCAACCCGGACAGCCCTGTATTTGTAAAAAAGGGAGATAAGGTAAGTAACGATACCGTCGTTTGTATCCTTGAGGCCATGAAAGTAATGAACGAAATTCATGCCGAATGCAGTGGAGAAATCCTTGAAATTTTAGGAGCAAACGGCTGCCCTGTTGAATACGGTCAAGCACTATTCAAAGTAAAACTGGATACGGTATGATACAAAAAGTACTTATCGCCAATCGGGGTGAAATTGCTCTACGGGTTGTCAGAGCCTGTCGTGAGCTCGGTATAAAAACCTTAGCCGTCTATTCTGAAGCCGACGAGCAGTCGTTGCATGTTCAGTTGGCCGATGAAGCTATCTGTATTGGACCGGCGCAAGCAAAACAAAGCTATCTAAAAACAGATCGTATTTTAAGCGCCGCGGAAATTGGTGATGTCGATGCCATCCATCCCGGGTATGGTTTTTTATCCGAAAATGCAAATTTTGCCGAGCAATGCGCATCCTGCAATATTAAGTTTATTGGACCTTCCACTAAAGCTATTCGTTCAATGGGTGATAAAGCCTGCGCAAAACAACTGGCGAAAGCATGCAAAGTACCGGTGGTCCCCGGTAGCGACGGTGCAATCAGCAATGAAAAAGAAGGTCGTAAGCTGGCCACCCAAATTGGTTATCCTGTTATCATAAAAGCGGCCGCTGGTGGAGGCGGTAAAGGGATGCGCGTGGCCCACAACGCTGTTTCTTTTACAAAAGAATTCCACACGGCCCAGGCCGAAGCCGAAAAAGCGTTCAACAACGGCAGTGTTTATATTGAAAAGCTTATCGAAGAACCACGTCATATTGAATTCCAAATTTTAGCTGATGCCTATGGCAAGGTTATACACCTTGGCGAGCGCGATTGTTCAATTCAACGCCGCTACCAAAAATTAATCGAAGAATCACCATCTCCGTTTTTAGATAAGGACCTTCGATACAAAATGGGTAAAGCTGCAGTTAAATTGGCAGAGAACTGCGGATACGAAAATGCCGGCACCATCGAATTTCTTGTTGATAAGAACGGGAACTATTACTTTATCGAGATGAATACCCGTATACAAGTCGAACACGGTGTAACCGAAGAGGCATTAGGTTTGGATTTGGTAAAACTTCAACTGTTGATTGCCAATAAGCAACCGCTAAAACTCGAACAGAAAGAAATAAAATTTCAAAAGCATGCCATTGAATGCCGAATTAATGCGGAAGATCCTGATCGTAATTTTATTCCCTGCCCCGGTGAAATCTCGCTTTACTATGCCCCGGGAGGAAACGGTATTCGTATTGACTCACATGTATATGGAGGTTACGTAATCCCTCCCTACTACGATAGCATGATTTCCAAATTGATTGCCTGTGGCGAAAACCGCACGCATGCAATTGATCGTATGTATCGGGCCCTATCGGAATACATCATTCGTGGAATCCAAACAACCATTCCAATTTGTCGCCGGATTATGCTAGACCCTGTATATCGCGAAGGTAAGATTAGTACGAAATATATTGAAAATTTTTTGCAACGAACCTCGGAAAACTCTAATCTTACGACAAAAGGATAAATTATGACCGAAAGAAAAAATACCCGTACCCCCAATATACCTTTCCCAACCAGCGAAGAAAACGCTTCCTTTGGAGATATAAAAATTAATCACTCGGTTGTCGCAAGCATTGTACGGTTGGCGACTCTTGAAGTGGAGGGGGTCCATTCGGTTGGTGGCGGTTTTGTTGAGGGCATTGCAGAAATTTTTTCGAAAAAAGAATCGGATCGAGGGGTTCGCGTAACCGAAACCGAAGCTGGGAACTATGTATTAGAGGTCAAAGTAACATTGCTGTTTGGCTATGAATTGGCTAAAATTGGCGCCAATATACAACAAAACGTTATCAAACAGGTCCATCGAATGACGATGAAAAATGTGGAACGCATCGATGTAGTAATCGATGGCGTACGCTTGCCCAGCCGTGACAAAACCGTAGAAGAGAACAAACAATCTATCGAATAACTCTTATGCAAGAACATTTATTACTTCTTAAAACGTTTTTACTCGAAACCGATAAACGGTTATGGATCGGCTTAGCCGTTCTTATTGTTGCACTCTTTTTGATACGAAAAGTACGCAAGCACTTTCGCCTTATTAAAACATTTCAGACCGAAGTTGGAGAAGTTTACGTTACTCAAAAAGCATTAATCAAAGCAATCGCCAATATTTGTACAACTTTGGGACTTATGATCCCACCAAAGGTTAAAGTAGGGTACGGAAGCCGTAAACTTCATTTAAGGCTTTATATCAAACTAGACCCAGAACAATCTTTTGGGAAACTATCCATTTCGTTACAAGAAAATATTCAGCAAATGCTCGTACAGTATTTGGGGCTTGAACAAAACTTAAGAATTGACGTCATCCTGACCAGCATAAAGCTACGAAATCACTTAAAAAACCAGCAAGGTGCTCAAGAATCGAGTATTGAGCATTCGTAATGCAAAGCCCCTGCGTTGAAAGTAACGTTCTCTGCCTTTCAAAGAACCTATTTTATTATTGCTAGGAATAATTTTAAGTAAAATGCAGAGTTGAATGATTATTCAAATTCCCAACTAACCAATAAACGCTGCAATTCATCAAAGTTTCTTTGCAAGCTTTCGATATCGTTCTGGAATGCGCTAACGTACTGGCGGTTACGTTCAAAGCCACTGTTCATTTTTTCTAGATCCTTATAAAGGGTTTCGACTGTAGTGGTAAACTCTTGAATGGTTTGTACCAAGGGTGTAAGCGTCGCAGTCCACTGCTCCACCTGGGACATCCATGTGTTTATTTCGGTGTTTTGCTCGCTTGAAGCCGACTGCAATTGGGAAAATATGTTTTCGCTTTCTTGATTTAAGACCTGAATATTACGGATCTTTTCAATAACAAGATCCGTAACCTTCTTCATATTTTCAACCTCTTTGTCGATGGCATTCGTAGATTGGGTCGTTTTTCTCGAAAGGTCTTTAACTTCTTCAGCGACTACTGCAAAACCTTTACCGTTTACACCGCTTACCGAAGCTTCAATCGTCGCATTTAAAGATAATAAATTTGTCTGTTCGGATAATTTCAGTAACCCGTCTTTTGTATTTGCGATAGTTTTAATTGCTTTCTGTAAAGCGGACAGGGCACTCATTGTCTCAACAATTTCGGACATAGTTTTGCTGATGTGCTGCTGTTCTTGTCCGCGCATAACTTCTAGAGATTGTATTTTTTGATCTAAACAGGAATGTAAATTCTTATTTTCTTTAACCGCCTTGGTCAGCAGTGTTGCGCTGTCTTCAGCTTTTTTCATCCTACTGTAAACGCTCTCGAACCCTGCTGTAACATTTATATGCCCATGCATAAGTTGCTCATTAATCTTTTTTGCCAACTCAAAATTTGTGATAAGGTTATCCAAGTTATGATGAATATCCTTAGAGATATTGCTCTCTTCGGATATATACTTTTTTTTTTTGTTGGCCATTTCTCTCCCATCCTTCAATAAATCGGCCAAAACATACTGCTCGTTGTTCAACCCGCTATAAAAATCAAAATTTAGGCGCTGGTCACGTATTTTACCCAAAATTTCACGTAACCGCATGAGATGATTTTGCATGTAATTCAACTGCTTATCGGCTATTTTAAAAAATAGGAAACCCATAATAAAGACGCCGATTAATGCATAAAAAAATGTCCTATGGAAGGAAAACTGCCCCCGTTTAATATGATCTTCTAATAACGCTATTTTTGCATAAGTTTTGGCCTGATCACAAGCCAGAACCAATAACCAATCAAAGGGTTTAAAGTAAGCGGCACGTATGGCATAAGCCTTATCGTCACTATCCGCTAGTCCTTTCTCTACGAATTCCGTTCGGATACATTCAAATGCTTCTGTTTGGGAAGTTCTCATTGTGGAATCCGTTAAATCGGACATAATCGCCTCAATAAGAGCTCGCCATTGAGGAGCATCCGGTATAAGCATTAGACTGTTTTCATTAACGCCTTTTCGTTTAAGCAAATTTTCTCCCTTTAAAAACTAATCCTTGGTATGTAATAAAGCAACACTGATACCTTCTTTTTCAAGAGGCTTAAGGATGAGGTTGGTTAAGCTTTTTAGGACAAGGTCTTCTAAAAAGGCAACCTCAAACGCACCCACACATTTTTTATTATCAACCCCCATTAAAGGCTTATAAAGGCCAAAAAGAATGTACTGCGTAAAACGCACAGGGCCCCAAAAACTTTTATTTTCAAGCAAATTTTTAACTAAAGAAGCCGTGGCATCCTGCTGTGTTTTACTGGGTAAATAATAATTCTTGGCCAAAACCTTATCGAAAATTAAATTGCTATCGACGCGAAGCATATCACCCACGACGTTAATACGTTGCAGGATAGATCCATTAGCATCAATATTGCGCCCCCAATCTTGGATAATTCCACTCTTAAAGGGTTGCGTTGCTGTATCCACACCCACGTTTAAAATGGGAACTTTTGTTTTTTCAAATAGCCGGCTATATTGATTTATTATCTCAACCTGATTCGTTTCTGTTTCCGATAACTCGACAAACTTATAGCGCTTATGGAAGATGTGCTCCAGCAAAAACATTTGTTCTTTCGCTTTTGCGTAAAGCTCATTATTTATTTTCTGCCCAAGATCAAAAAAAAGCCGCAATACTGTAAATGCTCTTTTTTCAACGTCTTCCGAAAACTGCGTAACGAGGTCACCACGATTTTTTTCCCAATTGGATTTGGCCTGAAAATGCTCCACTCCAACAATTGTTAACACAACAGTAGTTGTAGCAACCATTGCCAATATTGAAAGGATTAGAACATATGTTTTAAGTTGTTTCATTAAACGCCAAGAAAACGAATGGAAGCCTAATAGAACCCCAAAGCGGCATCAACAAAAATATTTTGGAAACAAGGCAACATTTTCAAAGTGCCGACAATGATAGCTTTTGTCAAAATGCCATTCTAATTCTATAATATCAAAACGAAAACCCAATGATACCTTAGATTTTTTCGGAAAGTTTTGTATATAAGCTTTTACGGCCATTTTTAAGGCACGTTTTTTCTTCTGGTCCACCGTATAATAGCCAGACTGCTTTGCATGATCTGCTCTTGCCCGTACTTCCACAAAAACTAAAGTATTTTGAGCATCCAGGCCAATAATATCAATTTCGTAATGCTTGTAGCGCCAATTACGCGCTAATATTTTTATTCCCTTTTGTTTAAGGTAGGAAACGGCAATAGATTCACTTTTAAGCCCAACATCGCTAGCATAGTTACGGGCTTTCTTACAAAAAAAACGCCTTAGGAATCTTTGAATTAAAGCAAAAATTTTGTATCCTCTGGGGAAACGCATCAATGACTTATATCATCTATCATCTGCGGCTTTTGCCGACTTTGGCTTACGTAGGATATGCTGCGAGTGACGTAATATGCCATAAAAAACATATGACAAGAAAATGAATACAAAAGCAATTTCCTTAAAATGATAAATCGTTGCACCTAAAATAACAACCAAAAGGAAGCTTTTAACTTTTGTTTCCGTATTCCAATCAAAATGTTTAAAACTTGGATAGTGGATATTGCTTACCATCAACCAAGAAATGAGTAGCATTAGGCCAGGAAGCAGTAAAGCCCAAGCTTTAAGCTCAAAGCGATTAATAACTAAAACCATCGATGCAATCGTACCTGCTCCTGCTGTAATGGGAAGCCCAACAAAATAGCGTGTCCGCTTCGGAGATAGCGTTTTATTTTCAATAAGGACCGGGTTTGATAGTATATTAAAACGAGCCAACCGTACCGCCCCACACAATAAATAGACAAATCCAATCAACCACCCTATTTTTCGGAAAAAAGGGTAGGCATCCGTCGGCGATAGAATTAAGAAAAAGACCATAAGTGCGGGCGCTACACCAAACGAAACAACATCGGCAATCGAATCAAATTCTTTGCCAAACAAGGTCTCTTTACCGCCCAATCGCGCAATGCGACCATCCAAGCTGTCACAGATCGCCGAAAAAAAGATACACCAAACGGCTTGTGAATAATAAACTGAAGCCGGAACTTCACTTATCAGATATCGAGCCTGAATACAGCGAATGATCGATAAAAAACCAAAAAATAAATTACCGGCTGTGATAATGTTCGGTAAAAGATATATTTTTGTTAAATTTGAAAGTTTTTCTTCTTTGTCGACGTTCATAATATTATTTTACTTACGTAAAGATTCTAAATATTTCCAAAAAAAGTTTTCTTTCTCAATAGCCACTTCATCATTAAAAGGTAGCTTGAAGCGAAAAACAAAATCGTTCCAGGTATGTTTTGGCAACATATAATGCACATGTAAAACATCTTCCTGCTTTTCAAAATAAATCCTGAGCTCTTCCAAACGAATGCGATAAAAAATCTTTTTGTCTCGTGTGAATTTACCAAAGCTGGGATCGTTCTCCAATTTCTTAAAATCTAAGGCGCTCAGCTGTTCCAACACAACAAGTTGTTTTTCACGACTCAGCGTTTCAAGTTCCGCCATGCTTTGGGTACTAAACGTTACTTGATACATGGCTACTTACGTTTCGTCTTTTTTGTTTTTTTGCCAATTTTTGCAAGCTCATCACGTATTCTTGCAGCCGTTTCGTAGTCTTCAGCCGTAAGCGCACGTTGCATTTTTTCCTGGAAGTAATGTAACCGTTTGTCTAAAAAATCGCTTGAGTTAAATTTTTCGGGACATTTTCCCAAATGTACAGGTTCTTCATAAATGCGCTCCAATAAGTTCGCCACCATTGGCGAGAAGGTTTCATAGCAATGCCAACAGCCCATTTTTTTATTGTGAACAAAGGCGGCTTGCGTATAACGACAATGTGGACAAACATCTGGTGCAACAATAGTTTCTTTTTGTTTTTTCTATTCCGCATCAAGAGAAGCAAAAGATGCCGTATTCGATATTCCTTTTTCTTTAGCATGATGAAGACAGTAACATGCTTTTTGAACCGTTTCATTGGTAACAAAGGTTACAAACACAACGGCCGGCTTATCACATACAAGACATTTAAAAAAAGGTTTCGACATAACATTACAATGCACTTAACCAACGTTCGGCTTCCAATGCGGCTTGACAACCTAACCCTGCGGCAACAACAGCTTGACGGTAATGCTTATCCACACAGTCACCCGCCGCAAAAATTCCCGGTATGTTTGTTCCAACCGAATTTTGTGATGTTGTCAAGATATAGCCTTGTTCATCCATAACTATAACTCCCTTGAAAGGTTCTGTATTCGGAAGATGTCCAACCGCCAAAAAAGCACCTTTGCATTTAAGGTCGGAAACCTTTTCCGTTTTCACGTCTTGCAACTGTACAATCTGTAAAAAACCGTCGCCGCCGGCGATAAAAGCCTTAGGCAAAACATTCCATACGACCTCTATCTTGGAGTGCCCCAAGACACGGTCGGCCATAATTTTTGAGGCTCGTAGGGTATCTCGACGGTGCAATAAAAAAACTTTTGAGCAAAACCGTGTTAAAAACAAAGCTTCCTCACAGGCGGTATCGCCACCACCAATAACACATACTTCTTCGCCACGGTAAAAAGCACCATCACAGGTTGCACAAGCACTTACCCCCTTACCACCATACAATTCATTTTCCCCCGGAATGTTCAAGCGACGTGGAGAATTACCGGTTGCAATAATCACCGACTTAGCGAACCATTCCTTACTTTCACTTTCTAGTTTTTTCAGGCCATTGGTTTGAATCGTCAACTTTTTTATTTCCTCATTCGCAAAGCGAGCACCAAAACGCTCCGCTTGTCGTTTCATACGATCGATGAGTTCATAACCTTGAACGCCTTCGGGAAATCCTGGATAGTTTTCAACTTCGGTCGTTTGGGTAAGCTGTCCACCGGTTAAACGCCCCTCAATAACCAAGGGCTTACATTGCCCACGTGCCGCATAAATAGCGGCCGTTAATCCGGCACATCCACTCCCCAAAATAATCAAATCTTCAACCATGCGGTAGATCATTCGAACAATTCTTTACTTTGCTGTCAACCAGCGATTATAAAATACCCTAACGATCAAAAAAATTAATATTTTTCGCTGTTTCAAACAAAAACCATAATGCGAAACTACCGGCAATCATCCATAAAAACCATCTTAAAAGGCATTTTAAGAAGCTTACATTTTTTTCATATTTACCCAGCTGAATTTTTCTCAGCGCTGCGTAATCCTGCAGAAAATCTTCCGACTTTGGCAGGCTACCTCGAGAGGAACCAAAACAGCCGATATCTTTACTGTTTCTTATTTTAGAAGCACTCGAATAACGCTTAATAAGCACGTCTTCCATTCATAAAAACCCCAACAAGAAAAGCAATAGACAAATTTGCAAATTCTTTTTGATTTATTTAATTTACGAAAGGAGCTCAACTTTAAAAAAATTTTGCATCTTTCAAAATGATCTTCTCGGTTTTTTAGAAGCTGTTTTTGTAAATCGTTAAAAACTTTTCTAACAGAATTTTTGCGTTAAAAACGCACAAATTCAAAGAGACTCATAGGGCTCCGTCCTTTGAACCACCAGGAACGCACCCATGGGCCCAAAAATGCTTCGTATTTTAATAAAATTCGTTTCTCTTTTGGGAGTGACGAAAAGTCTTCGTTTCACATAAAATGAAAAGGTATCACCTTTTCGCTTTTGGCGCGAAGCTCCCGTCTAATATAACACTAATTTCGAAAAAAGTTGAATACCATGTTCAAATGGCATTATATATAGAGTTATGAAAAGAGAGAAAAAAGTTTTATTGCTATTACACAAAGGTTTTGAAGAACTCGAAGCAATAGCGCCGTTGGATATTTTACGCCGAGGCGAAATTGACGTAATTGCAGCGTCGGTAAAGAACAGAGCGTTTTAGGGGCTCACCAAATTGAAATCAAAGCCGATCGACAACTACTTGATATTAAAAATTTCAATGACTTTAACGCCCTTGTAATACCCGGCGGCCCTGGGATTTTTGAAATCCGAACCAATCAAAAAATATTGCAATGCATCCAGCAATTTCACGCTCAAAAAAAACTGATTGGGGCTATTTGCGCAGCACCACTATTACTAAAGGATGCCGGCATTTTACCTCCAAGCTATACCGCCTATCCCTCCACTAAGGATGAGTTACCTAACCTACAGCTCCAAACACCAGTGGTGAAGTTTCAGGATCAAAACGGCATAATTTTAACTTCACAAGGACCGGGAACCGCTACAGAATTTGCTTTTGCATTGCTTGAACTTTTACAATCCAAGGAAGTTACGCTTGCGCTTCGTAAAGGTATGTGTTTTAATTTCTAATTAAAAGCTATGAGGTCCTCAAAAAAACTTGAATCAAAAACTCAAAAAAAGGCTACCATAATTAAACCAAATGAATTTTTGGTAAACCTGGTAAAAGCTCCATCACCTTCAGGATTTGAATTTGCTGCACAAGCGGTCGTCGATGGTTACATCCAAGACATTGCCGATGAATACCGTAAGGATGCGATGGGAAACCGAATAGCAACCTTGCAACCAAAAGGAAAAATACGCCTTATGTTCGCCGGGCATATGGATGAAATTGGGTTTATTGTAACTCAGGTTAACAAAGAGGGCTTTATTTATTTCGATGCTATTGGTGGTCACGACGTTGGACTTGTATCTGGCCGTCGTGTAAAAATCTTGACTAAAAATGGTCCATTAATCGGCATCACAGGACGTAGAGCCATTCATCTCCTGGACGCCGAAGAACGCAAACAGCTTCCTAAACTACACAAAATATGGATCGATATCGGTGCAAGAAACAAAGAAGAAGCTTTAGAAAAAATCTCGATTGGTGACGGTATAGTTTACGACCAAGAACCCATGGAAATGGGGAATAATCTGTTCTGTGCCCGTGCGCTTGATGACAAGTCGGGTTGTTATGTTGTTTTTGAAGTGCTTAAACGCCTTGCCAAAGAAAAAAAGAACTTGGAAGCATGCGTAACTTCCGTTGCAACCGTTCAGGAAGAAATTGGAACACGTGGCGCAATTCCGTCTTCATATTCTGTAAAACCCGATGTGGGCATTGCCGTAGATGTGGGACACGCAACAGACTTCCCTGATGGCGAACAATCTAGGTTTGGCGAATTTAAGCTCGGGGCGGGTCCTATTCTGTCGAGAGGAGCCAACATTAACCCAAAGGTTTTTGAACGGTTAAAGCAATGTGCAGAAAAGGAAGCTATCCCTTATCAAGTAGAAGCGGCACCGGGTGCAACCGGAACCGATGCACGCGCCATACAACTCACACGAGAAGGTGTTGCGGCGGGATTGGTAAGTATTCCTCTACGTTATATGCATACCCCAAACGAACTTGCACATTTGGAAGACATTGAAAACACCGTAAAGTTATTATTAGCGTTTTCTCGTTCTTTAAAAGCCTCAGATAGTTTTGTGTGGTAAGGATATTCTCATGATCAAATTCTTTCAATTACTGTTAGAAAAACACCGTAAATGGGTTTTAGGAATTTTGCTATTTGTAATCATTATACCGTTTGTTTTCACAATCGGTAATATGCCAGGAATTGGTTATGCCAAACGGAAACGCATGCAAAATTCTTTCTTGTGGTATGACTTAAGCGATCCTAAGGTAGTAGAAAACGTGTTAAGAGATTCATCGTTGAGCCTTTCGTTCTTAAACAGCACACAAGATGCTGCCAATATCCAAAATTATGCGTTGGTGCGTCTACTTCTTTTAAACTATGCTCAACATTTAAGAATGCCCTCTCCCGATGAAGAACAATTTCAAAAGTTTATTCGGACAAAACCCGTTTTTTGGAACAGTAAAAAAGAATTTGATCCCGAAATTTACAACGACTACGTCGGCAAATGGAAGACTCAGCTTGGCAGCACACAGCCCTTACGTAAAGTATTAGAAGAGGACTTCAAATGCGAAGCGGTGCGAGATTTTTTATCAGCTCCCGGATTTACTTTACCACAAGAAATCGAATGGATGTTTAAGCGTTGGAAAACAACTTATCATGTACAATGGGTTGAATTTCTCTTAAAAGATTTTAAGCCAAAAATTGAAATAAAAGCGGCCGATCTCTTTGCCTATTATGAAAAAAACAAAAAGGATTACCGCGTTAGTAAACGTGCCGAAGTTGTTTTTCTGCAGTTCGATAATCAAAACTATGCGTCAAAGCTTTCAGTACCCAACGAAGAAGACCTAAAAGCCTATTTTGAGAGCAACAAGGATAGCTTTAAAAAAAGCAAAGAAGATGTTCCTTCGTTTGAAAATGCTAAAGAAGACGTTAAAAAGCATTGGGCTGAGGAACGTCTCTTTCAGCTAGCCGAAAAAGCTGCCAGTGATTTTTCCTTCGAAATTTATGAAAAAAATATTCGTCCCGATAGTCCCGAATGGAACGAGATCTTAAAACGTTACGGTGCTAAAACAATAGTTGTAAAACCTTATTCGCACTCCGAAGTACATACCATGGGAGATACTCCCGTAGATCTTCTGGAGCAAGCCTTTAATCTTGATCAAGAGCGCTTTTTGACAGAACCATCAAAGAGCAAAAATGGTTGGCAACTGCTTTGTTTAAAACGTTTTCATGAGGCTTACTTACCAGGCTTTAAAGAGGTAAAGGCAAAAGTGGAAGAAGACTATCTAAAACAGAAGCGCAATGAAGCGTTATTGGCATACGTATCCGAATTACAACAAAAGTTGAAAAAATCCGGGCAAAATTTTGAAGATTTTGCCACGCAAGAGAAGGTAGAACTTCATTCACTTCAACCATTAACCTTTGAAGGGCTATTTTTACAGCTAGGTGAGAAAATTGGAATAACACCGACCTTCGACATCATTAAGAAAATAGAATTTCTTGACGACAAAGACTTTCTGACCCCTGCCCATAGTGATAAAGGTGTTGTCCTATTGCAATTGCTTGAGAAAAAAGTTCCGATTGTAGATCAAAAGTCCGATGAATTTACAAAATTCTCTGAAGAATATCTGCAACGCACACAGGCCATGCAAACAGAGACTATGATTACAGAAGCCATCGAGAAATCTTTGCCCCAAACGACTCGGAAATAATTCGGAATCCTTAAAACAACTCCTCCGGCGTTCTTTCGCAAATATAAGAACCCGAAGGAGTTTTTAATTAAGCCACACATGGTAAGTATATTTGAATTTTTAGCATACAGCCGGATGACTAGAAAAATTTAAATATCAATGTTTGAACAAACAAACCAATTTTTAAGTTCTATATCGTAATGGCTATGAAAATACATCAATCACGTATACTCGTTGTCATTTTTACAGGCTTTATATTATTTTTTGTTGGTTGCTCGCAAACCACTCACTCTGTTAATACAAGTGGTTGCTCAAGATTCCAAAGATTAGAAAAATATCGACCAACGGCTGTAAGGTTGGTTGATGATTATAGCTACTTTGGCATTAAAACTTCAAAGTTTTTTAAAATTTTCTCTTACTACGTTCGCCAACAAAAAGAGGACTCTTGTCCTTTAGCTTGCACCGCACTAATTCTTAATATCATTTATAGTGAGCATTACAAAATCCAGGAAAGTACTTTTGTTACCGAAGATGAGTTAATCAAAAAATTTTCGGAGACATCTTGGATTAAATCCATCGTTAATCATGAAGGAATTACCCTAATTCAGCTTCAGGAGTTTTTAGAAACCATAAGTAAACAGAATAATTTCGCTTTTCGTACGAGTATCGTTCATGTGAAAAACCTGGGGCCTTCTGCTAAAAATAGTTTTCAACACACTTTAAAGCAATTCACAAAAGACAATCGCTTGATTATTTTTAACTTTGACCAAAATTTCTTTCTAAACCTTGACGAAGGAATTGGACATTTCTCGATCTTAGGCGCTTATGATAGTTCAAAAAGGCGCGTCCTGATAATGGATATCGATCAACAAACTGAACCTTACTGGTGCGACGAAAATATATTACTGAAAGCCATGAACACCTTTGATAAGGCCTCGAATCAATACCGAGGGTATCTCGTGATAAATTATTAATAGAGATAGCAACACATTTCTGATCAAGGCCTTTTGCAAATCTCCGCCAAATGAGCCGTCTGTGAATCATTTTCTAAGATGTTAACAACCGTTTGGCTCAGTTCTTGATTCATTGGAACCGTCAATACTACGGCTTGAATTTTTGCAATAAAACCTACCGGATCTTCATCTAATTTTAGCGGTATAATTTTTTTATTTCGACTTAAAGCGTACCCTATTTCTTGATGACACCAGAACTTCTCTTTAAATCCCTTCGTATGAATTGAAATAAAAAAATCCATATGACGAAGTGCTCGATCAATTTCTTTCTGCCATTCTTCACAAGGTTCTATATCCTTATGTGCAACAAATGCATCAACACATCTCAGTGAAAGTATTTCTTTAAGTCTTTCGGCAATGTCTTTTCGTTCATGGGTATGACTAATAAAGGCTTTAACATTAAAAGTATCTTCCCAGATTTTAGGTGGCTCAACGCAAGTAAAATTACAATTTAATTCTAATTCTTCTACTACTCTTAACAGTACGCTTTCATTTTTATCCTCTAATATATTCATTATATAGTTTTCTTTGCCGTTCGCTTCATCGACATAATCACGGTACCCTCGAGGCTTAAGACCATCGCTTTTTAAAAAAAAGTAAATTTCTTCAAAACTATATTTCGAGGCTAAGAATTTAGCGATATTACGAACCAAAGTTAGTTTTTCAAAGCCATTCATTTTCTACAAAAATTTCGATATTACTACGCAAAATACATTTGAAACGATCCCATAACCTAGATCTTGCATACGCCAATTATAAGCCTCTTACACGTCCTTACGATACTCGAAAAGCAATATTTGAACCACCGATTTCTAGGTTTTTGTTATTTAAAACACAAAGGGTTTTAAACGAAACACATAGTTGGCCAAGTTCAGAATTAGGCGAACATACCAATAAAGCCTTATCGTTCTCTTTAATGAGGCAGTTGCCTTCGGATGTTGTCTCCAATGTGAGTTTTGAATTTGAATTACCACTGTATAGCCCCTTTAAAGCGGGATGATTTTTGATCGCATCCGACAGCTGTCCAAGGCTGTCACTAGAAGTCGTTGTATTTTCTTTTGCAGATAAAAGATTACTGAAATTTAGAGCCGTTGAAGAATTCGTTTTTGGAGCAAATACCGTATTTGATAAGAGTTGCCCCCCTAGGCTTGTAAGTCCACTTAATAGGAAGGAATACATAGGTTGAATACATTGGAGCAAATTTCATGCCAGAAATATACATCGGACCATTAAGATACCTTCGTTTTACCGGTTATAAAAGGCTTAATTTATTAAAATTCCCTTAAAAATAAAGCCGTTTTATCGTTTCTCCTTAGAACTTCCTAGAGTTACAGGTTGTGGGATAAGGAACGCCACGACTTTTTTGATTTTGGAAACCTTATTTTCCCTTATGGTTGCGAATCATTCTTCCGGTAATTAAAAGCCTTAAAAGACTTAAGAGGTTGTAAGGCCTAGGGATTCTTTAAGTTGTTCATTTTATTTTGTTTGCTCATTTACCGACCATAAACTTCTATTGTACTTGATTATGAAGCTCTTCGTTATCGTTATTATTCTTTTCTCCTGCTTAGTCTTTTTCGCAGGCTGCAATAGCCAAAAGTTAGCAAAAAATTGTTCACCACAAACCGATAATATTTTAAAACTGGCTCAAACGGGTTTTCAAACGCGTTGGACCAACTTTTATCGTACACATAAACATTTTGACTTATGGACTCCTACGGTAGATGAAGCCCTTCTTGAAAAGCGATTTGTACAACTGGGAAAGGAGCGCTGGAATGTGTATTTTACAAACCCGCACGATTACGGTAAAGCAGAGGCCATAGGACATTATAAAGATACTTACAAGATTCCGCCTCCTGAAGCTTGTAAGACATGGGTTTCACGCTATCCCTATCCTCCGGTAACATTTTCTTATAGCCTTGCTTCTCCTCATTATAATGCAAGTATCATAACTATAAACGGCTTTGTATTTTTAGCGATGGAAGCTCCATGTTCTGAGAATCTCGCGTCTTTCTTTGATATAATCGAAACCTATAAGGCTAGCGCACTCGTAAGACTTACGGCGGCATACGACGAAGAAAAAGAAAATTGCACACCCTACTGGGAAGGTCGTGCACGGTTTAAGGAGAATACAAATCAAGAGGTTATTAAAATTTTAAAGCGAGAAATACCTTATTTTCACACCGATGCATGGCATAATCATAAAGAAATGGAAGTTAATGAACTATTAGCGCTCGTAAACAATGTAAGATCCATTCAACCGAAAGGTGTTATCGCTGTACATTGTCGTGCCGGTGTCGGACGAACGGGAACATTCATTGCCGCTTATACTTTGCTTGATGAAATCGATCGACAATTTGCAAAGGATACTCGCTTGGATCAATTGCAAATCAGCATTGAAAAAGTTTTTTGGCAACTATCCTTGCAGCGCGCTTTTGTCATCAATCGCTATTCTTATTACCGCTTACTTCATCAACTTGTAAGTAAGTATGTAGCGCTGAAATTTACGAAAACAAATTAAAAGGATCCCTCAGGGCTCTGCCCTGGAACCTAGGCAGTGGTTCTGTGAATCATACTTATTTGGCCAGATGACAGCACTGCAGAACGTTGAAAAAAAATGCCTCCAAGGCTACGTCTTCATTTAAATTTACTTCGGTTAGCTTGTAGACATGCTCAAGATAAGCAATAGCCTCCACAAACCGAAAACTAGTTGACCATTGCTTAGTTTTCGCTAAAACATTCCTCATGGCCTCTTCGATCGACGTAAATAGCTTTTCGGTCCACTGTTTTTCGGTACCGGATTTCAGCGCTATAAGTTCTTCTTCGCTGAGCGAAACTTTTGCACTGGGCTCTTCCTTCAAGGCTGCCTCAACGATGGTGATCCGTAAACAATGGAAACGATAAAGTAACCCATAAGCCTCTAAAATAGCCTCTGAAAAAACCGTTTTGCGTTCCAATACCCGATTCAACCATTGACTAAAATCCGATAGCCACGCACTCCATTGAACATTTTCAGCCGATTTTAAAACGGAGCCTGTAAGATTTACCCACCAACAACGGCTACGAACCGTGGCCGGCAACTCATAGGGATGCAAGGTGAGTAAAAATATCGTTGTATTTTCTGGGGGTTCCTCCAACGTTTTTAAAAATGCATTTGCCGCCGATAAATTTAAGCGATCGGCTTCATGCAAGATGGCAACCTTACGATTGCTTTTTAAAGGCGAACGGTAAACGGAATGGTTAAGTTCTCGAATATTTTCTACTCCGATTTGCCGCATCTTGTTGCCGGGACGAACTATCGTCAAATCCGGAGACACCAAAACATTTTCTTCACCCAAAATTTTTGCCGACCATTTTAAACACGTTGATTCGAGGTCTTCATAGCAAGAACTACTGATCAAAACACCCGGTGGGTTTTTTTCGAAAATTTTTTCGAGTTTATTCTCCATTGAAAGAATTATAGAAACCGCTTATTGATTTCTGCCCAAACTGTTTCGGCGATAACGTCACGCTCTTGTGTACCGTCGATAAGAATAAAACGTTCTGGGTAATTTTCGGCCAGCAAAAGGTAACCTTCGCGGACGGCTTTATAAAAAGTTATCGTTTCGCGCTCTAGGCGATCGGGGACCGAAGTCGCTCGATGTTTAACACGATGCAAACTGACCTCTTCAGGGATATCGAGAATGATCGTTAAATGCGGCATTAAATTTCCAACGGCGAAACGGTTGATACACTGAACAGGTTCGTTGGCGAGCTGCCTGGCTACACCTTGGTACACCGTAGTAGAATCTAAAAAACGGTCGCATAAAACAAATTTTCCTTCTTCCAATGCCGGTACAATGAGCTCACGCACCAACTGTGCTCGACTAGCCGCAAACAACAGTAGTTCGGTTTCAGGCTGCATATTCGGCGCATCGGAATGAATGAGCAGATGCCGAATATTTTCACCGATTGGTGTTCCACCCGGTTCCCGCGTAACCACCACGGGATAACCACTTTCTTCCAATTTCGTAGATAGACGACTAATTTGAGTCGTTTTCCCACATCCTTCGCACCCCTCAAACGAAATAAATACACCTTTTTTATGTTTCATCTTTATACGTTTTTAAAAATTCCAGAACTTCTTCAAGGGTTGGCGTACTCCCCATTTTAATATAAATACCAGCAAAAGCATTTCCCAATAAAAGACAATCTTCGTTTTTAAACTTTAATAATTTCCCTATGAGAAACCCCGCATTAAAATGGTCTCCACTGCCCGTAAGACAAATCGGGTGAGCAATCTTAAAACTTTCAGCGGCTCCAACTCCGTTTTGGGTTATGCACATCGAACCGGCAGTGTAATGCAAGGCAATACACTCAATTTCGAGCTTATTTTGGACACGCTTAAGCCATTCCATCAGCACTTTACGCTCAATCACCGGGAAAGGTACACTTAATGCCTCTCCCACTTTTTCCGCCTCACTACGATTTAAGCTGAGCGTAACCTTTCCGTAAGGTTCAAAAAATTTGAGTCGACCGAGAATCAACTGTAGGTCGCCAAGAGGTCTTTTTTGTGGATCGGCCAAATCAAAAAACCATTCTTTATTTTTTTCTTTAACCAAACGCGGTAAAATATGCTCAATAACACCATTTATAACATTGGTCATCCCTGGAATCATAGTCCAATTTTGGAAGCCAACAACTTCCGCAGCCGAAATAAATTCTAAAAGCCTTTCTTCACCGATGGCTTTTACAATCTTGGAGTAATCGATAACTTCTAATGGATGGGTATAGCCAAACATAATTTTCCCATCTTTAAATTCTAAAGCGTGAGTTTCTCCCGGATTGCCAAGACTAATTGCATTTGTCTGCTCGGCAAATGTCTCAAAAAGAGGATGAACAGGATCGCCCAAAAGACCAAGGTATTGAACATGTACTCCTGATTGTAAGAGGGCGTAGGCTAAAAGAGGTCCATTACCACCCATTTTTTCGTTAAGGGGATACCATTCTATGTTTGTATTTTTTGAAGAAGCACTCGCAACCCGCTCGGCAAAACTTTTAACCGTTTCAAGGCGATTAAACTGTTTCCCTTTTCCATAACGCCGATCTACCGCAACCGAAATCTTATCAATAAACCCATCAAAACCAACAAAAGCTTTCCGAGCGGTTAATTGCATCCGTTCATTTTCCAAGGCCTTAACAATCGCTTCAATTTGCATGCAAGCCCAAGATAAAAAAATTTTAGGAAATAAACAACGGTTTTTTTATTCCTTTACTTAAATATCCAGCTACGTATTTTAGTTAAAACGAGTTAAAATCAAAATTTTTAAATTTGGATGAAGTATATATTTGTTACGGGTGGCGTAGTTTCTTCTTTGGGTAAAGGACTGGTCGCCGCATCTCTTGGAGCTCTCTTAGAACAACACGGCTTAAAAGTCGTATTACAAAAGTTTGATCCCTATCTAAATGTTGACCCCGGCACAATGAGCCCCTTACAACACGGAGAAGTATACGTTTTAGACGACGGCGCAGAAACCGATTTGGACCTTGGTCACTACGAACGTTTTACAAACGTAAATCTCTCTCAAAAAAACAGTGTGTCTTCGGGCCAAATTTATGAAGCTATCTTACGCAAGGAACGCCGCGGAGAATTTTTAGGAAAAACGGTACAGGTTATTCCACATGTGACCGATGAAATAAAAACGCGAATTGTAAACGGCGCAAAAAAAGATACCGATGTAATCATTACCGAGATTGGCGGCGTCGTAGGGGACATTGAAGGGCTGCCGTTTTTGGAAGCCTTAAGGCAATTGGCATTAGAAGTTGGCAATCATAACGTATTATTTGTTCACGTAACCCTTATTCCTTACCTTCGTGCCGCCTCCGAACTGAAAACTAAGCCAACACAGCAAAGCGTGGCAAAACTAAGGGAAATCGGTATTCAACCAAATATTTTGATCTGTCGCAGCGAAAAACCTCTGGATCTTGACCTCCGAAAAAAGCTCAGCCTTTTTTGTAATGTTCCCTTACCGTGCGTTATCGAAGAATTGGATGTTAAGCATTCCATTTACGAACTACCCTGGCGGCTACATCAAGAAAAATTAGACTCCCTATCCTTAGAACATCTTAACTTGCCACAAAAAACTCCCTCAATGGATTTCTGGCAAGATTTTATCAACCAAATTCGGCACCCAAAACACGAAACACGTATTGCTGTTGTCGGGAAATACACCGAAGTAAAAGATGCCTATAAGTCAATTTGTGAAGCTTTTGTTCATGCCGGTGTTGCCAATCAATGCCGTGTAGAAACAGTTTTCATTGAATCGGAAACGCTTGAAAAAGAAGATCCGACAAAAATATTTGCAGGAATCAACGGGATCTTGGTTCCCGGTGGGTTTGGTGAACGCGGAACCGAAGGCAAAATAAAAGCCATTAAATACGCACGGGAAAACAACATCCCATTTTTCGGCATTTGCTTGGGTATGCAAATGGCCGTGGTAGAATTCGCACGTAATGTAGCGGGGTTAGTCGACGCCAACAGTAAAGAGCTGAACCCCACAACACCTTACCCTGTAATCGACCTGCTCGAGCAACAAAAACAGATCACGAGGAAAGGTGGCAGTATGCGGTTAGGGCTTTATCACTGTGCCTTGGAACAAAATAGTCGCACCTTCGAGGCCTATGGCGAGAAAACGATTTCGGAACGCCACCGGCATCGCTATGAATTTAACGACACATTCAAAGAAAAGCTTGAAAAAAATGGCTTAAAAATTGTCGG
>CAZDSI010000003.1:23972-28479 GCA_964508215.1 uncultured Opitutales bacterium | reverse complement strand
AGGCCGCAATCACCACATCCGCTTTTTAAGGCTTTCGTTCGGGCGGCACTGGCTTGCAAACATTAAACCGATACTGCCAAGAGATGGTTAAACGGAAACCCTTTCTTTTTGCGCAAAAAGAAAAGGTTTCCGTACCTTCCCCAAAGAAAAACGAGTCCGAAATGATACAAAATTTAAAATTTGTATCATTTCGGTAAAAGTTTTTAAGAGAAGGGTCCGGGAAGAGATTTTTTTACAAAAAAATCTTTTACCGGCACTACTAACGTAAAAATAGGCCTTAAGAGATTATTGTTGTGGCAATTGTTTCTTTGGGAATAAAATCAAAGCCGCTCCAACGGATTTCAATCCCAAATTTTCGGGCTGCCAAGTTAGGGACTTTACCCACGGCTGATTCAAATCCATACTCAAAATTTCAACAACCTTTGAGCTTTTCTCCGGCATAACCGGTAATAAGGCAAAGGCTGACAAACGAATCCCTTCCATCAGAAACAACAAAGTTGCGTTAAGCTGCCTTTGTGCGGAATCTTCCTGATTTTTTGCCAATTTCCAAGGTGCCCTTTGATCGGCGTAACGATTTAATTCTTTGATAAACGAAAATAAACTTTCTAACCCATTTGAGAATTGAAACTGATCAAAAGCCTCTAATATTTTTGGCAATACGGCGTCCCAACATGTTCTTAGGTTTTCTTCGATGGCTTCAACGGCACAATCTTCAAGTTTTGGTAAAATACTCTGTCGATATCGCGAAATCATATTTAAGGTTCGACCAACTAAATTCCCCCATTCGTTCGCCAATTCACAATTGTAACGGTTCTCAAAAATTTCATTAGAAAACTCACTATCTTGGCCGGTTGTCATCTCCCGCATTAAAAAATAACGGCATGCGTCAACCCCTGATTCTTTGATCCATGTCAGGGGCTCAAAAGCATTTCCTAGGCTTTTTGAAAGCTTGTTTCCCTGACTAAGCCACCACCCATGGGCTAAAATTTGCTTGGGTAAAGGCAAATTAAGTGCTTTCAATATGATTGGCCAGTAAACGGCATGCGCAGGAACCAAAATATCCTTCCCGATCACGTGCAAATCCGCTGGCCAAAGGTTTTTTTCCTCTACAGCGGATACGTAGTTTAGCAAGGCATCGAACCAAACGTAGGTCACAAAGTTTTGGTCAAACGGTAAAGGTATCCCCCAGGATAATCGTTCGACCGGCCTTGAAATACACAAGTCGTTCAAGGGCTCCTTTAAAAACTCTAAAACTTGCTTCTGACGAAAGCTTGGGAGAATAAAGCCTGGATTTTTAGTAATAAATTCAACGAGCCAATTTTGGTATTGGCTCAGCTTAAAAAAGTAATTGTATTCGGTTAAAAACTTAACTTCTCCATACAACGCTGGCCATTCTCCATTAACCTTGTCTTTCTCTTGCAGGAACCGTTCTTCTTTTACGCTGTAAAAACCCGTGTATTCCGCCTTATAAATTAAGCCCGCATCGTACAGTTGCTGTAAACATTTTTGAACAAAATTACGATGTCGTGATTCCGTTGTGCGAATAAAATCGTTGTTGGAGATATTTAACAACTGCAGCAAATCGTGAAATGCATCGGCCGTTTGGTTACAGTATTCAATCGGTGCTAATCCTTCGGCCTGCGCCTTTTGCTGGACCTTTTGACCATGCTCATCAAGACCTGTTAAAAAGTGAACATTCGATCCCTTTAGCCGTTGATAACGTGCAATCACATCGGCCAAGACTTTTTCATAGGCGTGGCCCAAATGAGGCCGGCCATTGACGTAATCAATGGCCGTTGTAACGTAAAAAGAATGCGCACCCATTGGCCGATTAAGCGTTTATCGCCATTAAAAATTCAGCATTATTATTGGTCTTACGAATTCGCTCGATAAGCATTTCCATAGCATCCGTTGAGGGCACAACACCTTTCATCGCACGACGTAATGAATAGATTTTGGTTAACTCATCGGGATGGTAAAGCAGCTCTTCCTTGCGGGTACCGCTCTTCTCAATATTAATCGCAGGGAATATGCGTTTATCCACCAATGCACGATCAAGATGCAGTTCCATATTTCCCGTGCCTTTAAACTCTTCAAAGATAACTTCATCCATTTTACTTCCCGTATCGATAAGGGCGGTCGCCAAAATTGTCAGGCTACCTCCATTCTCGATATTACGAGCAGCACCAAAAAACCCTTTGGGCCCTTGTAATGCATTAGCCTCCACACCACCGGAAAGTACCTTACCGGAATTGGGAACCAAAGTGTTATAGGCACGCGCAAGACGTGTAATCGAATCCAGCAAAATAACCACATTTTCGCCAATTTCAACCGCACGCTTTGCCTTTTCAATAACCATTTCGGCTGCACGAACATGGTTTTCGGGCGATTCGTCAAAAGTAGAACTAATAACCTCCACCCCCGGTAAACGACGCTTGAAGTCGGTGACCTCTTCCGGCCTTTCGTCGATCAGCAAAAGAATCAAATGCACTTTTGGCTGATTAACAGTAATGGCGTGGGCGATGTTCTGTAAAAGAATTGTCTTTCCCGTACGTGGGGGCGCTACGATTAATCCGCGTTGGCCTAATCCCAAAGGAGTTAAGGTGTCAACAACCCGCATGGAAACATTATCCCATCCCGCCATAGGCTTACTTTCTAAAAGTACCCTTTTGGTTGGATAATAAGGGGTCAATTCTTTAAAATGAGGCACCATTTGCAATGCTTCGGGCTGACGATCCATTACCGTCAACACCTTAATAATACATGGGCACGAGTGATGTTGAGGAGATATAAAGATCTGGACCTTAATTTTCTGTCCCTGACGTAATCCATATTTGCGAACAAAAGGCCTTGGAATATAAGCACTAAGTTCCTTTAGCTGATAATTATCGGATGCGTAACAAAGCGCCCAATCCTCTGTTCCATTCAGTTTGGTGGCAATTCCTTCCGCCACGACAGGAATTCGATTGTCACAAGCCCATTTAATTTTTTCACGCAAAAGCTCGTGGCGATTTGTTGCCACGGTTGGGACAGCGTTTCCTTCCTGAGCGGCAACAAGTTCTTGCAAGGTTTTTTTGTACCAATCATTTAAAAATAACGGTGTGTACTCTGCATCCGAAACACTTGCGGCCAGTGTTTCAAGTTCGGTAATATCGTATATGGGTTTCCATTGACCAATATATCCCATCCACCATTTATAGCGATGGTTAGCTCCATTGGTCTGGGGACGTTTACCATATTGGGCATTGTTTGAAAACGGGCGCATGGGCATTGAACGTTGGGTTCGCATTTTTAAACCTGAATGACGCCGCTGATTTCGTTGCTTTGAGTGCATACGATTCGTTTTAAATTCAGGGTCTTCAGCGTTGTCTTTTGTCGTGGTTTCGCCCTCCGCAACTTCTTCTACACCAACGGCTTCGACGTTGTCTTTTTGATCAAATGAAACACTTTCAGCCTCTTCAATATAATCGTGAGAATCTTCTTCTGTATGGTTCATAGAGTAAGATTTTTTGTTAAATCAAAATAAAATTTTAAAATTTACGGGAACATGCGACTCACTGCGCTATTTCAAATAAAGGACATTTACCCGCTTACGGCTTATAACAGAACCAAAATTCGGTACCTTTTCAAGTTTTATTTTCCGAAATCATATTTACTCAGTTTTTCGCAAAAGTTCGAAAACTTTATCAAAAAATTAAAAATTTTGCTCCGGTTAAAAGTTTATTTTAATTATTCTTTCTTGGATATCGTAAAACTTAAGAAATCTAAATAACTACCCGCCACAAGTAAGCGAAGTTTTCCGATTAATTGAAGAAAGACATGCGATACTGAAAAATTGTTGAGCATCACCCTTAAAAGGCCTTTCCCCCATCCTTTTTATATTATTAAACTAGTGCTTGTCAACTGACAATTTCCTCGCCATGTTTCTACCCATGCAGGCATTTGATTACGCCATTATCATTGCTTACTTCGTTGCAACACTCATCTTAGGCATATATAAAGGTTGGCGAGTTTGGGATATATCGGAGTACGCCATTGGCGGAAAAAAATACGACACACTTGTATTGGTCGCAACCCTATTCGCAACATTGGTTGGAGCCGGCTCTACCATGGGAACGGTTGAGATGGTTTACAAGGTGGGTTTAGTTTATGTTTTCGCCTATAGTGGATATTCTATTTCACGATTCTTAATTGCTCGGTTTTTTGTCGGAGAATTATCAAAATATCCGAATGCTTTGTCTATTGCCAGCGTTGTTGGCACCGCATACGGGAAAAACGCTCGTATTATAACCGGCATCTTGGGTCTTATTTATATTGCCTCGCTTATTGGCGTACAATTTCGTGGCATGGGATACTGGTTACAACATTTGATAGGAATGGATTATTCTTATGGCCTCTTTTTAGGGGCTGGCATTACTGTTTTTTATTCAAGTTTGGGTGGCATAAAAGGCGTTACGTTAACCGACGTTTTACAGTTTTTTTTAATTATTATCGGTATCCCACTGAT
>CAZDSI010000003.1:10183-23951 GCA_964508215.1 uncultured Opitutales bacterium | reverse complement strand
TGTGGGAGGATTGCAACCGCTGCTTGCAGCCACACCGATAGAGCGAATAAACCCATTTTTACACCCAAAATTTTGGAACGAATTTTTCCCTTTATTTTTGCTGTCGGCTATTCCAACTTTTGCCCCCATAATGCACAACGGTTATTGATGGCTAAAAATTCTCATCAGGCCAAACGTTCTTTTTATATGATGGGGCTAATGGAAATTTTCTTTTATACAATGTTGGGAATTTTGGGATTAGTTGTCTATCTTCGCAACCCAAGTATACCCGCCAATCAATCTTTTTGCTCTATCATAACAGAGCTGTTGCCCGTTGGACTTAAAGGCCTTGCGATTGTCGGTGTATTGGCCGTTATTATGTCGACGGCAGACTCTTTTATAAATACCAGCGGCGTCCTGTTTGCGCACGATGTTGTAAATCCCATTCTTAAAGACCGGTTAAGCGGATATCATCAGATGGTACTAGCACGTTGGACTTCTGTTGGTATTGGCACCTTAGGCATTTGGATTGCATTGAAGTTTGATGATATTCTTGCATTGATGTGGCTACGCAAGGCGCTGTGGGTTCCCTGTTTACTGGTACCCATTTTATGTCTTTTAGTCGGGTACAAAACAAATCAAAAACGCTTCTACATTGCCGCATTATCCGGTGTTTTAGTGTATGTTATTTGGGAAGTATGGATCCGATCGCATACACACATAAATGGCCTTTTCCCAAGTATGTTTACAAATGCTTTTATTCTGTTCGACTTTAAATACTTTTTCACACAATGGAAAAAAAGACAGCAAAAAAGAAAAGACTTAAACCTCGAAAATATGTTTTCGAATAAAAAGAAACCTACTTTTTTGAAAAAAATCGCAACGGCTTGTGAAAAGAACGTTCGTTTAACCGGTACGCCGTGGCTGTTGTTTGGAACATTTATGTTGCTGAACTACATTGTTCCGGTTTTTATGTGGTCTACAGACTATTTTCACTTTCGGTCAGCCATCATATTGAGAATAGTTTCAGCGTGTACTATTATTTTGCTTATTATGAAGCGTTATTGGCCTGAATCTTTAAAATTTTATTGGCCAATGTATTGGCACTTTGTCCTAACATTTTCCTTACCTTTAGTGTCAGCGTTTTATTTATATGATAACAAAGATGTGCTTTATGGAGGATTAAATGTTATCTTAGCCCTTTTTTTTCTCTTATGCTTAGTTGATCGAAAAACCTTCTTCTTCTTAAGCGTGATCGGTTTGTGTTCAGGATGGCTTATACATTTGGTCGTTAACTATGTTTGGCCTGAAAATATTCATTACAATATCAGCAATGCAAATATCTATCTCGTTACATACACTGGTATTTTTATCTTAGTTGGTTATTTGCTGCTTGCGCATAGACAGTCGCTACATGCAACAAAACGCGTACGCGGAATACAAAAAGTCGAAACGATTATGTTGCGTGAACTCATGATACCTCTACGTGCAACAATGTTATTAGCGGAACATCATAAAGAATTATTACTCAAAACAATGCCAGGACTTAGTGACAATGGGGACAACTTCAATACGGCTCTTATTCAATCTCTCAACCAAGAAACCCACTTGTTTAAAACCCTCTCCAACCGTTTAAATTTTACATTGTCGACAGCCAGACATATACCGGAAGAAATTGAATTAAGCCTTAAACGATTGTCGGCCAAAGAGTTTATTTTGGGAATGCTTGACCGCTACCCATCTTATGAGAACGAACAAAAAAAATAGAGCTAAAATGTTTGGATAAAGACTTTTATTTTACGGCAAATCCTGAACTCCTCGGCATTGTTTTTTTTAACCTATTAAAAAATGCTTTCCAGAGTCTGAACAAAAAAAGTTCGGGTAAAGTTATTGTTCGTTTAGGTTCTTCCAATAATGAGGGCTGGATTGTTGTTGAGGACAATGGTTTGGGCATAGACCCCGTACAATTGCCCTATATTTTTGAGCCCTTCAAATCTACGCATAAGAATGGTCTAGGTCTAGGACTTTATTTTTGCAAAAAGGCTATGGAAGCCATGCACGCCTCTATTCGTTGCCACTCTTCACCGGGCGAACTTACACGTATGATACTTGTATTTCAAAGCGATGAGTTAATTCAACCAAGCAAAGTTGAAATTAAAAAATAAGCTCTATCGAGGTAAACAGTGAAAAAAAGAGATACGAACTAAAGCCTAAGCTTCTTTTTTAAACAAAACTACATTTTAATTTTACCGATCAAACAAAGAAGCTTGTTCGGGCATTGTCTTTATTAGACGGTGTTCTTCAGTACTATGCGTTGGCGGACGTACAATACGTGATCTTAAGGCTTGCTCATGTTCCGAAACTATACGTTCTGCGATTTTATTGACATGCATCAACAGCCATCGATAAGTATGGGTTTCAGCTCGATAGTCGGCCGGACCATAGCAATCAATCCGGTTCGTCTGAAGCAGGTCATCGTTTTGTAGAAATTCACTTTCGGACCCTATCGAATGAACTGCAAACGCCTTTCCACCCCTTTCACGGATAACGGCAAACATCGGAACATCGGTTGGTCCATCGGCAATATAAATCATATTTTGAATCGGTATGCGACGGTCTTCTTGTTTGATCGAAGCATTGACGTCAATGTTTGGATTTTTGTTTGTGCCCTTGTTGATTTCAAAAAGAAAACGTGTTTTTATGGTATTATCCACAATTCGGCCAATTTGACTAACTTCCGTCTCGCAATCGGTTAAGGGAAATTCGGCCTGCGTATTAAAGCCCGGTAAAAGCGGTTCTTCTAAAAATTCACACCCAAAAATATCGTCCACAAAGGGCGCAATCTTGCTTCCGCGGACCATTTCGGCCAAGCCCGTACTAATAATATAATGTTCCAAGTGGATATCGTGCTTTTGGTATACCTCTTTAAGGCGTACGGAATCTTTTAAGATTTGTAAAAAATCTGGCATTCCGGGGTAAAGAGTTAGTTCTGACCCTAACGCGCGTAGTTTTTTATTATTAAGTCCTCTCAGCGGGCCATTTTTTACATAGGTTAGTAAATGGTTTAAATACATTACATCTTCGCTAACCGGTATTCCTCGTTTCCGATAAATTTGAGGCAAAGCATTCACCTCCTCCCAAAAAGATTTTTCATCAACCCCATAGGCTTCGAAGAGAGGCTTTTGCATATATCCCGGGATCAAGGTCTTATCAAAATCCCAAATGCAAGCAATTAAGGAAGAACGATAAAAGGTCGCTGAAGGTCCATGTGTCATTTTTGAATCTTCTTTTTTATAAAATTCTTTTGTGGTATTTCTCTAAATATGCATTGTGATCGTCGTAATGACAATTTTTAATCATCTTTAAAATTGTGCTATTCAATTATGAAAGGATTACCTTCCGTTGAGCCTTTGAAAGAAAAACTGCAGGAGCTTGATTCGTTGCTGCTTAATCCCAACACTTTTAAAGATAGTGCCGCTATGACTAAAATTTCGAAAGAACATCAGCGGATAACAAATATTTTAGGGATTGATGATACACTCGTTAAGGCTGAAGCCGAACTGTCCGATTTGCGGGAAATGTTAAAAGATAAAAACATCGACCTTTCATTCAAGTCACTCGCAAAAGAAGAAGCTATCGTCTTAGAACAGAAAATCGAAACTTTAAGCAACGAGCTTTTGATAGCAATGATACCCGCGAATCCAAGTGATTCACGTAATACAATCATGGAAATTCGTGCGGGCACAGGCGGCGACGAGGCTTCACTGTTTGCCGCTGATCTCTATCGTATGTACTTAAGGTTTGCGGAAACACAAGGATGGAAAACAGAAATCCTCAACACGCATCCTTCGGAATCTGGAGGTTTTAAGGAAATCACTTTTTCAATATCGGGCCAAAACGTGTATAAAACGTTGAAGTATGAAAGCGGTGGGCATCGTGTACAGCGTATTCCCGCAACAGAAGCCAATGGCCGTATTCATACTTCCTCGGCTACGGTAGCGGTTTTGCCTGAAGCCGAAGAAGTGGACATACAAATCAAACCCGATGAACTCGAAATTACGGTTTGTCGGGCCAGTGGACCTGGAGGCCAAGGCGTAAATACGACCGACTCGGCCGTTCAAATTCATCACAAACCCAGCGGATTAATCGTCACCTGCGCCGATGAGCGCTCTCAACAGAAAAACCGCGTTAAAGCCTTGAAAGTTTTGCGTGCTCGCCTATTGCAACAAAAAGAAGAAGAAGAGAAGAAAAAATATGCTGAGCAACGTAAGCAGCAAGTGGGCACGGGAGATCGCTCTGACCGTATACGAACTTATAATTTTACGCAAAATCGTGTTACCGATCATCGTATTGGGTTAACGCTTTACGACTTGGCCGGCGTCATCGATGGCCGTTTAACCGAAATCATTGAAGCGTTACAAAAGGCTGACCAAGCCGAAATAGCGGCTGCCAAAGAATAAATCGCAAGGGACTCGGTGCCTTGACTCAAAAATGCCCCGCATTTTATTTAAAATTCGTTTTTCTTTGGGAAGGTTCGGAAACTTATTTTTCGCGCAAAAAGAAAGAGGTTCCGATCCAAAGAATTTAATTCGATGTGCTAGCCTCGACAGGACTACGGATTGTGTCTCTGGCTAGCGAATATTCCAACGTAAAGATTTAACCTTTAGATGGGCCAATTTTGATAATAAATGTATTTCCTGAAATTGTAAATGCTGCCTTAAAACACTATTTTTTACACGAATCCATAAACAGCCCAAAGAATCCAATTTATAAGGAGAACACATTTCGCTACTTATAGGCGCAACTAAATCTACCCAAATCGTTTGTATTTCATCTAGAAGTTTTTGTTGGGTCGGGGTTGCCAGCTCCTTAAAGCACTTTTCAATGACAGGCCCAATGTTTATGGCCGGCTTTAAAGGCCGTGAAAACGAGCCTCCGTTAATCCCACGGAGACTCGAAATTAAGTTTAAAACTTCGGATGAAAAGTAAGCCATTAAGCGATACGTTCCAACACAAGTTCGGGATATACAGGACGTTTCGGTGCTAACCGATACGCCGAGCGTAAATACTCGAGTGCCGTCTCAAGCTTTGAGTGATCGTTGTAATGGATCATCATTAAAGGATCTCCCTGTTTTACCTGAGTACCTACCTTTTTAATTTGTGAAATCCCTACAGAAGCGTCAACTTCACTAGAATCCTTTGGATGCGATAAAATATCCACACCTTTTGCCAGCATACCGGCGTTAATTGCATGCACATAGCCACGCTTGGGCGCTGGAAGCTTTTTAACGTGCTTGGCTTTCGGAAATTTATCGGGATTATCGATGTAAGAGATATCTCCGCCTTGAGCACCAACCATTTCCTTAAATTTTTGCAAAGCTGATCCGTCGCTTAGATGCCTCAACACTGTTTGTTTTGCAGACAAAGTTGACCCCGAAACGCCAGCTAATCGAACCATTTCCATTCCAAGCTTTAGAACAAGCTCTTTGAGGTCTTCTGGTCCCTTGCCTTGTAGTAGCTCGATTGCTTCTTGAATTTCTAAAGCCGTTCCAACCGTATCGCCAAGTGGCTGATTCATATCCGTAACTAACGCCACACAACGTCGTTTAAGCGAGCGTGCAACACGGGTAATCGTACGACCCAACTGTCGCGCTTGCTCCACATCTTTGACGTAGGCACCGTTACCACATTTTACATCTACAACCAAATTTTCCGCTCCTACGGCCAAACGTTTACTTAAAATACTACTCGTCATTAATGGAATACTGGCAACGGTAGCGGTTGCCTGACGCATTTTATGCAATATCGTATCAACCGGAGCAATCTGTTCCGGCTGTGCACAAAAACAACAACCTATCTTTTGTAATTGATGAACAAAGGCTTTTGGAGCCAAATTAACTTGAAAGCCGGGAATAACTTTTAATTTTTTTAAGTTTCCAAATATAAAGTCTTCATCTTCTCCTACCACTGAGGGAACAATTACACCACAAGCGGCGACTAAAGCCGTTAACACTAAAGCCGTTTTATCTCCAACACCACCGGTAGCATACAAAGCGATTTTGGGTTTTCCTATTCCCGTCAAGTCCACAACTTCTCCGGATAATATCATTTCTTCCGACAGCACAGCTGTTTCTTGTGCCGATAGACCCTGAAAATAAATGGCCATAACCAACGCGGCCAATTGGTGACTTGGTATAGAACCTTCTAAAATTGAATCGACAATATAACGTACTTCATTATCCGTGTATTCCTCTCGCTCGCGTTTTTTTTCAATAAGATAAGCGAAGGATGGTTGAATATTTTTTACAGAAGCTGATTTTTTGGCACTCATCGTTGCGAAAATTTAAAGGTTACGTGAAATGTGAAAACAAAATACCCTTGAGCCTAAAAAGCCTCTTTTTCACCTTCACAAACCAGAAAATTAAAGTTGACAAGAAACCCTGAAATTGTCCAGTCAAATTGCGAAAATATACACTAAGAGTGCTAAAAACAATCGATAATAGGCAAATAGTTTTAAGGAATGGTTCTTCAAATAAAAGAGAAAACTATAAACGGTCAAAAACCCAAAAAACATAGCTACAAAAATACCGACAAACATGGACCCTATTTCCAATGTGTGAACCATTTCGACACCATGCGTAAGCAGCTTGTAACCTGTAGCTACACTGGAAGTTAACAAGCCCAGCAAAAAGCTAAAATGTACCGATTGCGCTAAAGATAGACCCAACCATACACCCGCTAAAATGGTCATTAAAGAACGACTAAGGCCTGGCCATAAAGCCAGTAACTGGAAAACGCCAATTCCCATCGCCGTTTGCGTAGAAATATCAAATAAGGACTTGTCGGAAGAAGATGCTTTTTGAGGGTTTTTAGTAACCAAAATTAAAATGGCACCCGCGATTAAAGCAAAAAAAATAGTCAACTTACCGTAAAGATTCTCATGGATCCAATCACCAAAAACAAAGCCACAAATTCCAACGGGGAAAAATGCTAAGCCAAGGTTTAGGGCCAATCGAAAACCGGCTGTGTCTCGCCCCATAAGTCCATAAAAAATGCGCTTCAGTTCCTTACGATAAACAAATAACAAGGTTGCGATTGTTCCGAGCTGTATACATATCAGGTAATCGGTAAGAGAACGTTTAAAGATTTTATACTCCGACGCCGATTCCGACGTTATCGGTTGGATACTTTTTTCGAAAAAACATTCATTCGCCAATACCATATGTCCGGTTGATGAAACCGGCAAAAATTCGGTAATCCCCTGGATACTCCCAAAAACAAACGCATGCTTTAAGGATAACTTCGGGGTCTCTCCATACCCAAATTGTACCATAAGATTTGCTAACCATAAAAAAATAATAAATTTTCGCATTCTCTTATGCCTAAAGGTTTTAGCTGAAAAGCAAATCTCAAAAACAAGCATTTTTCTATGACGAAAGAATTGACAAAAATTAAACTATCTAAAAAGTTCAAAAAGGAATTGCTCAGTAGCTCAGCGGTAGAGCAGGTGGCTGTTAACCACTTGGTCGTAGGTTCGATCCCTACCTGAGCAGCCATTTAAGAAATTGTAAATTGCATTACCATTTTGCCGATTAAAAGCGCCAATATTCCCAAAAGATTTTGGAAAGTAATGTAAAGGATACCACGAAAGATAGATACTAATTGCAGGTAATTCACACCCTCTAAAATAAAACTCGAGAATGTTGTAAAGGCTCCAAGTAAGCCTATAAGAAGAACCTCCTTTGTAATGTGTGTTGGTATTTTTAGATGGTCGAACAAAGCCACCGTTACCCCGGCAAGAAAACATCCAAATAAATTGATCCAAAATGTTGCCGGAACGATGCGCGTTATTCCCAAGCTTGTTAACATTTGAATTAGGCCGTATCGGCTTAAGGTACCGATAACGCCCGCTAGCGATAACAAAAAGACAAATTTAAAACGCATACCAAATCTTGAATTTGTCTTAAGGTACCGATAACGCCCGCTAGCGATAACAAAAAGACAAATTTAAAACGCATACCAAATCTTGATTGATTTTATTCTTTCTCTTCGAAATTCAAATAGAGATTAAGATTTTCGATGCTGCAAACAAATAAAATAGAGTCCGTGGAAACGGCTGCCGTAAAACGGAAGCAACTCCTTGGATTAAACGCCTTTAGGAGCTTTGTGTAAGGATGACGCTTTCTTTAGGCTATCAGTGGCTGCCGCTAAAACATCTTCAGGCGTTTTGTGTTTAACAAGACTATCATCAAAAATCGCAAAAGCCGCTGAAGAAAGTTTCTTCATCTGTAGAGCGATCGTTGTCAGGTTAGCACTAGCTCCAAAAACAACATACTCAAAGTTTGAACCGAAATGCGTTTGCAAGTACGAAAACTCATAGGGCGTACATAAAACGGAATACAATTTACCTTGCAGTGCGATTTGAGCATAACGCGACAAAATATTTTTACCGATACTTTCAAAATATTCGGGCTTTGTTTCGTAACGTTGTAAATGATATAAGACCATCGATCCTGCTAATTTTGTTTCCGGCAACGCTTGTTCCACGGCAATTTGAGAAAATTTTATGCTCGCCGGGCCTGAAGGGACCTGCAAGGACAACATATCAATAGGTTGACCCTTTAGACTAAAAATCGATGCCGCCATATTTAGCGGTGTATCATTGAGCCTTAGGTCGAGAAAAATTTTGTACCCCAAGTTGTGAACCGCCTGTAAAAACGACACACCAAAAGGGAAAAAAAGCTGGGGTGTTATTCGAACCCATTGAACGCTATCCTTTACTTTTTTTAAAAAACTAAAAGCCTGTTCGGCGGTAGCCGTTTCAAGCGAAACACATAAATTACATAAGCTATCTTGCACGAGCAAAATTTAATACCAAAAGACCAAAAAATCAATCATTTTGCGTACCATAATGGTTACATTAAAAATTTTCATCGGAAATCTTTCCTTTTTATTATACCAGTAACATAGTCCCTGGTTCCCAAAATGCTCCGCATTTTATTTTACTTAAGTTTCGTTTTTCTTTCGGAATCAGGAACGCAGCCCGTAGATTCGTCGATGCTCACGCATCGAATTGAAATGTCTTTCCAGAGGGAAACTTTTTTAGGCAAGAAAGTTTCCTTTCGCACATCTATTCTTTTAACTTTTTCACCAGAAACTTTTTTAGTGGTATAGCCGACAGAAATATTAGAGTTGATAAAAATGTAAAACACATACCGAAACACCCGATAACAACCACGTTCTTTGATAAGCTTAAAATATAATAGGCCAAAAAGGGTGAAACAAGGCCTCGTAGTCCCGCAATCGCCGTATGTGCACTCATATAGGCAGCAACCTTGTTGGCAGGAGCCACCTGCGTGACCCACAATGTCCAAAGCAACATACCCCCTCCCATCGCAATACCAATAAAAGCCGAACCAATTCCAATGTAGAGGAGGGATTTAAAATTAAAAAAAAGGAACAAGCCAATAAGCCAACATCCGTTTAAAGCAATACGGACGGGAATAAACGAAAACCGATCAAACAGCCAACCCCAAATCGCCATACTGCAAATTTTAGCGGTCGCCGGTATGACAAACAGCATCAACGCAACCGTTTGGTTGGAAACGTTTACACCGTATTGAGCATCGCAAAGATACTCCGTACGCATCGGGAGGGTTACCAGATTCCCAAAGCCTAAAAGTACCCAGCCAAGCTTCATGTAACCAAACCATTTATCCTTCCATAGCAACGATATATTGGCAAAAGGATGCGTACTCCCAAATGTTTTAATTTCACATTTTGGAATTCCAGAAACAGCCCAAGCTGCACAAAATGCAGCCAACCCCATCCCGACACATATCCAAACATAGTTTTTCAGACTTTTATCCAAAATTATCCCTCCAAAGTGAGCAATCACCATTCCCATTAAAGCGGAATAAAGGAGACACCAAGATAACCGTTTACCTCTTTCGTTAGATCGATAATTGGACGTGTAAACTTCAACCATAAGCGGCTCCTTTTGCTTATAGACCATCTTGGCCGCAATCATGAAAATCGCATATATCCACAAGCTTGGATAGGCTGCCGCCAAGCAAAATAATAACCCAGTTAATAAAAAGCAAAATATCCATGCCTTGGTTGCATAAAGAAAATGTTTTGAAAACCAGACCAAAGATACCGTATTGAAGAACAAACCAAAATGTTCGCTAGCCTGAATTGATGCCTTAACCCATGAAGGCGCATCAAATACACGCTTAGCGATGAGCAACGCAAAAGTTAAGATACCGCTTTCGATAATACCCTGAAATCCATCACGTATGAAATCATGGCGAAAAGTTTTCCAGCTTATGTAGCGTTTATCGGTTAATGACGGGATTGTATTTACGGCTTCTCTTTTTTTTTTTTTTTCTTAGATGTTTCGCCAAGAGCCTCGTTCTCAAACTTTAAAATGCTTTTCATCCATCGGTTATACAATGGTGCTCGAGAAGGGACTCGAACCCTTACGCCTCACGGCACTAGATCCTAAGTCTAGCGTGTCTGCCAATTCCACCACTCAAGCTTGTCTATTTAGTCAATGAAGTTTTTTTTAAATGAAAAGCTTTTTGTGCGCCTTAATAAACATTTCCCTTTTACGTAAGAGACGCAGTCTCTATGCTATCGCATCGAATTAAAAGTTCCTTGAAGGGCGGTCCGGAGGGAAACTTTCTTACCGAAAAAAGGTTTTCTCCGTGTAATCCTGCCGCAAAAAAGGTTTCCGACACGCCAAATTTGACGAATTCTTATGTGTTTTGGAAAGATTTACTCGTTGGTAGGATCAAGGGCATCACGCAATCCATCACCCAAAAAATTTAAGGAAAAAAGCGTTAGGGAAAACACCAAGCACGGAAAGAATAATAGCCAAGGAAACTCTTCCATATTTTTTGCCCCATCGAAAATAAGCGTTCCCCAAGAGCTTAGCGGTGGTTGCACACCAAGCCCCAAAAAGCTAATGAAAGCTTCTTCCAGCATGATATTGGGGATTGTAAGCGTCGTGTAAACCACTACAGGTCCAAGTAAATTCGGCATTAAATGACGTATCCAAATGCCCCAAGGGCTTTGGCCTAAACTTTTAGCGCAGGATACAAAAGCGCGTTCTTTTAAGGTAAGGATTTGCGAGCGCACAATACGGGCCATGGTCAGCCATTTAACACAACCGATGGCGAGAAAAAGCAGAATGATATTTCTTCCGCAAAAAGCCATTAGCAGAATTACCAACAGGGTAAAAGGCAGCGGATAAACAATGTCGATAAACCGCATAAGCAAACGATCCCAAATACCGCCTAAATAGCCGGCAATAGAACCGTAAAAAACACCGATCACAAGACTAACCGTTGTAGCCGCCAAGCCAACTGCAAGCGAAATACGGCCGCCGTACAAAACTCTTGCCATAAGATCACGTCCGAGTGTATCCGTGCCCAACCAATACTCTCGCGAAGGGCCTTGAGCCCCTAAAAGCAGGTTTTGAGAGTGGTAATCATGTCTATAAAAGTATGGGCCAAAAAAGCAAACGAAAGTTACAAGGCAAAGCCAAAAAAGGCTAAAGAGAGCCATTTTATTATCCGTAAAACGTTCGAAAATTTTTTGGCGTGTAAAAGACATTATTGCGTTTGTTTTTGGATAGGATTAAGCAAAATTAACAAAATATCCACAAAAAGGTTAAACGTGATGATTAGAATTGCAAAATAAAGCACGGTTCCCAATAGCAGAGCGTCGTCACGCTGTCCCACGGCCGCAATAAAAAGTGATCCAGCTCCGGGAATATGGAAAAGAGATTCAATGACCAGTGACCCGCTAATAATTGCGGCAGCGGCTGGACCAATGTAATTAACAACTGGCGAAAGCGCATTACGTAAGGCATGAACACAAAATATACGTAGATTACTTAAACCCTTGGCTTTTGCCGTACGTATAAAATTCTGTCGCACCACTTCAAGAAAACTTCCACGTGTCAAACGAGCAATATAACCGGTGTACATAGCGGCTAAAGTTAAAGAAGGTAAAATGCGATCCGTCCATTCTTCCCATCCTACAACTTGCACCCACTGAAATTTCAGTCCAAAAATTAAAATAAAAAGAGGCCCAATAACAAAGGTTGGAAGGCTGATTTCCACCATACAAATCCCCATAAGCGTCCAATCGAGCGGCGTATTTTGCCGCAATGCCGCCAGCATTCCTATTCCAATCCCAAAAATTACCGATATCAGCATTGCCCAAAAACCTAACTCAAAGCTAACCGGAATACATTTTGCCAAAAGCTCGTTTACGGTCTCACCTTGATAGCGCATGGAAGGCCCCATATCGCCACTAAGCAAATTTTTTATATAATTTACGTACTGGTTCCATATTGGCTGATCGTAACCATAATAAATTTTTAAGGCCGTTTGCACTTCTGGACTTGTATTCGCCTCACGGTCAAAAGGCCCGCCGGGTACCCAGCGGGCAATTACAAAGGTTAGAGTCAGGATGCACACCAAAACAGGAATAGCCTCCATAACCCGCTTAAAAACCAGCTTCAACATTTCACTTATTTTGACTCAAGCATTATGTATTGGTAAGGGTGCCAATCTAACAAGGTTCCGAACCAATTTTTCACGCTTTTTTCAACAAGATGAGAAGTATTACTCGAATGAATTGGGATCAACGGCATTTCGGTCAACAAGAGACTTTCAGCTTCCTGCAAACATTCCAACCGCTTGGCCTTGTCAGTCGTATGACTAGCTTCCTGCAGCAGCTTGTCAAAGTTAGCATTAGACCAGCCCACAAAGTTGTTGTTGGCGTTCGAAACCCATAGATCGAGAAAAGTTGTAGGGTCATTATAATCGCCGACCCACCCACCACGGGCAATTTGAAAATCTCGGCTTCGACGAGAATTTAAGTAAACTTTCCATTCCTGATTTACCAGTTCGGTATCAATATTAAGGTTCTTTTTCCACATTTCTTGTACAGCGGCCGCCAAATAAGTTTGCCCTTCTGAGGTATTGAATAGCAATTTTAATTTTGGAAATCCCTGGCCATTTGGAAACCCTGCTTCAGCCAACAGCTTACGGGCTGTTGCAACATCTTCTTTAACCTTTGTTTTAGACACAAATCCGGCACATCCTTCTGGAACCAAGGAGTAAGCGGAACGATGTTTTACTCGCATTTGGTCACTACCGGCTAAAGACTCACGATCGATTGACAAAGCTAAGGCCCTACGAACACGTACATCGTCTAAGGGCTTTATATGAATATTTAATAAATAGTAGTAAGTCATTAAATAAGGACTTAATTTCAGTTCCGGTGAATTTTTTGCCGCATAGGATAAAAGCTTCGCATAGGGAACAATTTCGGTAATGTGCAATTGACCATTACGGAAAGCACGTTCTTCGGTGGCCACATCCGCAATGGGGTAAAAACGAACGCCGTTTAAGGAAACATTTTTGGCATTCCAATAGTATGGATTTTTGCTAACTTCAAGCATTTTTCCAATCTGATAAGACTTTAAATAAAACGGCCCGTTGCAGACCATGTTTTCGGCTTTAGTCCAAGCGTTATTACGCGTTTGTACACTATTAAACTTTTCGAGTGTTTTGGCATGAACTGGATAATACGCCGGCATCATGAGCAACGAAAGGAAATAAGGCGTAGGGGCTTCGAGTGAAATTTGTAAGGCGTTTTCGTTTAAAGCTTTAACACCAACCTGATCAAATGGGACCGTACCCTCATAAAAAGCTTTAGCATTTTTGATCACAAAGATACTACTTACACCCGATGCACCTAAGGACTTATT
>CAZDSI010000003.1:9669-10162 GCA_964508215.1 uncultured Opitutales bacterium | reverse complement strand
ATTTAAAATACGTTTAATCGAAAAAATGAAATCCGTTGCGGTCAAAGGGTCATCGTTTGACCATTTGGCATCTTTGCGCAAATAAAATGTGTAAGTTAGCAAGTCGCTTGAAATATCCCATTTTTCTGCCATGCCTGGCAAGGGCTCCAAGGTTTTTGGATCTGGAGTTACGAGACCTTCAAACAACGCACGTAATACATTTTGTTCGGTGACTCCTGTAACCAGATGTGGATCAAGGCCCTCGGGGTCATGGCCAATGCCGACCAAAAGTATACCGTCTTTATTGGCCTGCTCTACGGCTGTTGTTCGTGCCATAAGTAGGCCGCTTAATGAAGCGCACAACATTGAACACGTAACAATCTTTAGCCATCTTTCCAAGTACATTTTCATGCTCTAAATCCTCTATATTTCGGGAACTGCTTGCAATAATTTTCTTGTGTATTCCTGTTGAGGAGATTGATAAAGCTCTTCCGGTGTAGCACGCTCTAATATC
>CAZDSI010000003.1:8442-9646 GCA_964508215.1 uncultured Opitutales bacterium | reverse complement strand
GCATAACCATAACTTCGTCGCTCATATACTCGATTACGGCAAGGTCATGCGCAATAAAAAGATACGTTAACCCCAATTCTTTTTGGAGGTCCTTTAAGAGATTTAAAATCTGCGCTTGCACGGAAACATCCAACGCACTCACCGGTTCGTCGCAAATGAGGAATTCTGGCTCCACGGCTAAGGCACGGGCAATGCCAATACGTTGTCGCTGTCCCCCGCTAAATTCATGAGGATAACGAGTTAGGACTTCGGCGTTAAGCCCTACTTTTTCTAAAAGTTCAACGGTCCGATTACGCTTTTTCACCACCGGCCATTTTTTAAAATGAATATTTAAGGGTTCTTCTAAAATACTGGCGATGGTCATTCGAGGGTTGAGCGAATTGAAAGGATCTTGGAAAATCATTTGAATTCTTTTGCGGTAAGGGAAAAATGCCTTGTTGGATATTTTTGAAATGCAATTGCCATCAAAAAAAACTTCTCCCGAAGTCATTTCCACGAGACGAATGAGCGCACGACCGAGAGTTGTTTTTCCACTACCGCTTTCTCCTACAAGCCCCATTGTGGTACCACGTTGTATGCGAAAACTGACATCATCCACCGCCGTTACATGTTGAATGTCGCGTTTGAACAAACCCAAACGTTTTTCAAATTCAACCCGAAGATTTTTGACTTCGACTAAAGTATCATCCGTCATGTTTAGAAGTTTCGCGTTAAAAGTGAAAGAAGTAAATCGGAAATCCTTTCTTTTTGCACAAGGACCGAGGACAAAAATGCTTCGTATTTTAATCAGGAGTTTCCAATACGAGCTCAATGCACCAAGAGGCCACACCTCTGGAATTAAAGTTGCGAATAATCAATGGTTTCAAGACGCTTTTTTCGATTCCCTAAACGCGGAATACAAGCAATCAAAGCCTTTGTATAGGGATGCTGCGGATTACCAATAACTTCTTCCGTTAAACCCTGCTCAACAATTTCCCCTCGAAACATTACAAGAACACGTTTTGCAAACCCTTTTACAATGCCAAAGTTGTGCGTAATCAAAAGTAGCGACATACATTCTTTGGCCTGCAACTCTTTTAAAAGATCCATAATCTGCTTTTGGATAGTTACATCGAGTGCGGTTGTCGGTTCGTCGGCAACTAAGATTTTTGGATGACAGGCAAGCGCCATCGCAATCATTGCACGTTGCTGCATCCCTCCGCTT
>CAZDSI010000003.1:0-8414 GCA_964508215.1 uncultured Opitutales bacterium | reverse complement strand
ATAACACCGTTTACCATCACGTATTCCGACTTGTTGCAGGGCTTCAATAACATAATCTCGAACATTAGAAACCTCTGGAACGTGCAATCTTACAGCTTCTGCAATTTGAAAACCAATACTGAAGACAGGGTTTAACGAAGTCCCCGGCTCTTGGAATATGTAGGCCAAAGCATGCCCACGAATAGCCCTTAACGGCCGCCCCTTTAAGCGAAGAATGTCTTCGTTCTTGTACCAAACTTCCCCACTTACATTGCAAATCGGCGGCTTTGGCAGTAGTTTTGTCAAAGCCAAGGCCGTTACGGATTTTCCACTACCACTCTCTCCTACAATGGCAACGGTTTCGCCGCTGTTGATCTCAAAGGAAATATTTTTAACGGCTTGAAGCTCTTTCTTTCGATGAAAGAAACTTACACTCAAATCTTTTACACTTAACAAGGGTTCCATAGGCTTTACTTCAATCGCATCTTTGGATCAATGGCATCTCTTAAAACATCTCCAAACAAATTAAAGGCCATAACAGTTAAGAAAATAGCCACACCGGGACTTAACATCCACCAAAAATTTAACATGAAAACTTTCAAATCTTCCTGGGTTTGCTTTAGCATCAGACCCCAAGAGGCCGAAGGCTCCTGAATACCGAGACCCAAAAAGCTTAACGCGGCTTCCCCTAAAATATAACCTGGTATGCTCAAGGTTGCCGCAACCAGCAAATAGCTGGATAAATTGGGGAGAAAGTGCTTATATAAAATTTTAAAAGCCGATTGTCCCATGGCTTGTGCCGCCATTACAAAAGGACGCCGTGTTAGCGATGCCGCCATTCCACGAATAACTCTTGCGGTACTGGCCCAGCCAATAAGCGAAAGCAAAACAACAATCATAATGTAAGACTGCGAGGAATCAAAACGCGCTCCCAATGTCGAGCGTAACGCTAAAAGCAAATATAAGCCGGGTATGGCCATTAAAAATTCGACCAAACGCATGCACAAGAAATCCCATTTGCCTCCCAAGTAACCCGAAAGTCCTCCAAGAACAAATCCCATAATTAGCGTAATGCTGATTCCAATAAGTCCTACGCTTAAAGAAACACGAGCCCCAAATAAAAGGCGTGAAAAAACATCTCGTCCCAAGGTATCGCTCCCCAACAGGTAAAACGGCCCCTTTTCGCTTGGTCCCCAAAGTTTATAACAGCAAGGGAAAATGCCCATAAGACGATACGTTGGAACGTGCACAAACCATGCAATAGGGGCTGCGGTGTTTGGAATAGCGGTGTGTTGAGCAAGTGCAGGATCTGTCTTATGATAGATACGATAGCTTAGCTTGCCGTCAAACCAACACAATCTAACAGGAGGATGAAAGGCTTGCTTTAAATTTTGCTCGTTTACATTGTAAGGGGATAAAAATGGCGCAAAAAGGGCACATAAATATAAAAATCCTAAGAGAAGAAGCGAAAACCTTCCCTGCTTATTATTCCAAATACTTTTCCAAACTTCTTTATTCATTTGTTTTGCTTCCCAAGCGCACCCGTGGGTCAACCCAAGCCAATAAAACATCAGCAAAAAGGTTTCCCAGCATTAGCATGACACACCCTACAACAACGGAAGCCATAACAACATATTGATCCTGAGTCATAAAGGCTTCGAATAGTAACTGCCCAAGGCCCGGATAGTTAAAAATATTTTCGATTAAAAGCGACCCCGATAAAAGACCGGCCAAGGCAAAACCAAAGTTTGTAACCAGCGGGTTGAGAGCATTTCGAAGAACATGTTTAAAAATAATGCTTTTTTCCGATAACCCTTTTGCTCGCACGGTGGTAACAAATTCAGCATTTAAGAAATCGAGAACATAACCACGCGTAAGTCGCAACAAACCCGCAACATTCGAAACACCTAAGACAAAAGCGGGCAAAATTAGATGAACCATATAGTCCCATAGTTTTCCTAGAGGGGGAAGGAAATCGTGCACAATTGCCGTACGACCGGAAGTTGGCAGGTAACCTGTCTTAGCGGCAAAAAAAACAGCCAAAAGCGCTAAAAAAAACTCGGGGATCGATAAAAAGCAATAGGATGAACCACTAACGATGCGATCAAACCAAGAATTACGGTAGACAGCCGACAAAGTTCCCATTGGCAACGCAACACACCAGGCCAACAGGAGCGACAAAACGGCCAAAGCCAGTGTGGCCAATAGGCGTTGACTCACAAGGCCCAATACCGGCAAATGATAAGTCCAAGAATAACCAAAATCGAGATGCAAAATACACATCAGCCATTTCAAATACTGAATAAACCATGGACGATTTAACCCAAATTTCATTTCCATCTCTTGAATGTATTCGGCCGAAAGCTCTGGATTAGCCTTCATCTGGCTTAAGAAATCCCCAGGACAAAGCGTCATCAGAATAAAGGCGACAAAACTGACACCCAACAACATGGGAATCAGCGTCAGTAAGCGTTTTATAAGAAATTTTCTCATTTCAATCGCACCAAATCTCTTCAATATTCCAAATGATAGAACCTCTTTTGGGAATTTTAAGGTTTTTCCATTTATTTTTTATTCCCGTATAATGGTAAGGTGTAATAAGCCCAATCATTGGAACTTGTTCGCTTAAAATATATTGCATTCTGTCGACATAAGCTTTTCGCTCTACTTTATTCAACGTCTGTTCTTGTTTTTCAAATAGCTCATCGATTTCGCGTTCCCAATCCGTAGACGGGCTTTGTTGGCAAGGATACCAAATATGATTGGCTCCGTCGCTTTTTACCAGTAGCTCGGCACCCGAAGGATCACGTGCGCTGGTAAAACCAATACAGGCAACCTCGTACTGATAGGTATGCTGCACTCTTTCAATTAAAGCGTTAAAATCCAGAAAGAGAATTTTTACATTTATACCGATTTTTGCCATGTTTTCTTTAAACATCGTAATGAATGTATCGGTTCCAGCCGTTGCCCAAGATACTTCGATTTCAACCGGATGGCCTTCAGAATCGTACAACTTATCTTCTCTATTCCAATAAAATCCCGATTCTTTTAAGATTTTTTTTGCCAATTCGACATCGTAATGGTATTTTTTTACCATTGGGTTGTACCAAAAGTCGGCACGTGCAATGAAACTATGAATGCACTCACCAAGGCCAAAAAATCGAGATTGTATAAGGCCTTCGCGGTTAATAGCATGAGCAATGGCTTGCCGGAACCTTTGATCACGAAACCATTTTAATTTATAAGGCACAACGTAGGGTTTTTGATGAGAATCTTGTCCAGGATTTTGGTTAAGCCACAAGCAAGAAAAGGCACTATCGGGTCCACGAAAATGTATCGTAAAATCGTGTATTTTTTGCATCCGTTCGACCCAACCAATGTCCGCCGGCAAAATTTGTGCGCCATCGGTTTGCCCCGTTGCAAAAAGAATTGTTTGCATGGTCATACTGGGGACAAATTGTGTAATGTAATAATCCAAATAAGGTAACCTCTGATTCTTCCTATCAACCTTCCAAAAGTGTGGGTTTGGAACGAGAACTAAACGTTCGCCGGGACGATAGCTGTAAATAATAAAAGGCCCGAGCCCAACAACTTCATCGGGATGTTCAATTGCCGTTTGTAGGCTCCATTGTTGTAACAAAGTTCCTTTTTCAAAAGCTCCTTGAAGCTTATGTTTTGGTAAAATAGCGAGCTCGGATAAATAGTGTATAAAAGCTGCCGAAATGTGCGGTGTAAAAAAACGAATCGTACAATCGTCAACTTTATGATACTGTAGGAGTTCTTCCCCATATTTAAAATGGCTCGAAAACATACTGGGGTAACGAAAACGCTTCTTGCCCTTCTCATCGGTTGTCTGTGAAAGCAAAGCATCAAACGTGAACATAACATCGTCGACCGAAAAAGGAGTCCCATCGCTCCAAAAAACCCCTTTTCGTAAAGTAATTGTATAAGTTTTCTGGTCTTCGTTGACTTGCCACTGTGTAGCCAGCCCAGATTTTAAATTCTGAGTCTCATAATCGTATTCAAGCAAGGTACCAAATAAAAGCTTTTGCGCCATATTTGAATAGGCATCAAACGAAGCAACGGGGTTAAAGGTTTTTGGTTCCTGATAAATCGAAGCAACAAATACCGATCCGTACCGACCATCAACGTCCACCACATAAGGCTCTTGTGGTAAGGGATAAGATTTCCGCTGCCACGGTTTTATCTTTTGGCAACCGCATATTAGGAGTCCCAATAAAATAAACTTCGATATTGTGCTGACCCTTACCCGCATGCTTTAAAGTTCTAAACCTAAAAAACAGACTTTATGCAAGTTTTTTACACTATATTTAGGACACATTTGCTTATAAACACTACCGAAAACTTAACTTCTCAATTATAAAAACTAATAAAAACCATAAAAAAAGGTGTGGCACAAAATACTATTTTTCGGCTTTTAAAGCCATTAACCAAAGCACATCTGACAAACGGTTAAAAAAGGGAATAATACTTTCGGTCAACGATGGATTATCATTCAATAGGGTGCATACTCTTCTTTCGGCACGACGACACACCGTACGGGCAAAATGTAAATAAGCGTTGGCAAGATTTGTTCCCGGTATAATAAAAAAATGCGGAAGGTTAAGCTTTGACTCAAGTATCTCTCTAAATTGCTCCAAATTTTCCATAGCTTCAACAACGAAGCTTTTTACGGTATAGTTTGAAACAACACCACTTAAGTTAATGAGTGTTTTTTGCCAACTTTCGATTTTTTCTTGTACTTCCGGGTCTACCGTATAACACTTAACCATTCCTAACACGGCATTTAATTCGTCGATATCGCCCAGAGCATCCATTGTTGCGTGGTCTTTGCGAACATAACTTGCATTACCCAAACGCGTTAATCCAAAATCTCCTTTTTTTGTGGTAATACTGTTATGCATTATATACCATTTTCGTTAAACTTGATTAAGATATAATCACAAACGTCTTTCCATGTCAAAAAACCTTTTAAGGGTAAAATTAGGAACGACTCTCTTTATAATAAGGAAGCATTAAAAAACACTCTTATACAACGAGAACTCTTATTTCCAAGCCCAAAAAAAACGGTTTCTTAGACACAAATCTTGTGTTGAATAATAACGTTTGTACCCAAGCTCTTTAGCGTATTTGGTCAATGCATCAGCATGCGCAATACCGGTCTCGAGAGCAATAAAACCGTCCGGCTTTAAAAAACACAACCCACGCGATAAAATTAGTTTTAAATATTGTAGGCCTTCTTCAGCTGCAACCAGAGCTATTTTTGGTTCAAAATCTCTTACTTCTACCGCACTTGTTTCCCATTCTTCTTCACTTAGATAAGGCGGATTACTTACGATAACGTCAAATTTATCTTGTACGTTTTCAAACCAATTGCCGGTAAGAAAATGAACTTTTGTTTCAACACCGTTTAACTGGGCATTTTTTTTTGCTAACGCCAAAGCGTCTTCCGAAATGTCTATAGCGGTGACAAGCGAATCTTTAAAAAGTTGAGCTAGGGTCACAGCAATAGCCCCACTTCCAGTTCCCAATTCTAATATGCTCTGTACGGGATTATTTTTGCAGTGTTCACAGATCTGATAAATTAATTCTTCGGTTTCCGGTCGCGGAACCAGCACACGTTGATCAACTTGAAAAATTTTCCCATAAAATTCTACTTCTCCTAAGATATATTGTAATGGTTCATGTTTTGCCCGGCGTTTAATTAATGGCCTTAAAATTTCTAACGTTTCGTTGGCTACCGGTTCGAAATAATTTAAGTAAAGCTCCAAACGCGAACATTTCAATACATGTGCACACAACCACTCCGCATTGGCTCGTGGACATTCGATATGCTTCACCTCGAAAAATTGTGTCGTTTTAACTATTAGGTCTTTGATCGAAAAAACATTCACTTATTTACGGTTCTCACAAAATAAATTCCAAAATTTTTAATCAAAAGATTTCCAAAAAGAAGGCGATAACAAGACTAAAAAGGCATAAAGTTCTAACCTACCCATCAGCATTACAATTGACAAAAAAATTTTCATTAAAGGTGCCAAAAAGGCGCAACCTTGCAACGGGCCAACTTCGCCCAAGCCCAACCCGACATTGCCAAAACAAGAAGCATAGAGAGAAAATAAACTTTTAAAATCTAAATTTGGTTCTAAAAATCCCATTATGCCAATTGAAAAAACGCATAAAAGAACAACTAATAAGAAATAATTTAGTAGGTTTATTTGATCTTTTTCGCTCCAGGCTTGTCCCGATAACCTTAAAGGCCGAACAATGGTACGACGAAACACTTTTTCCAAGTGTAAAAAAGCTATTTTTACTAATAAAATTACGCGAAATATTTTCATGCCTCCCGAGGTCGAGCCACTGCACCCTCCAATAAACATAAGGCCTATCAGCAAAGGAACCAATCCGTTTGGCCATAAATTTACATCGGAAGAATGAAAACCCGTAGTGGTCAAAATCGATACCGTTTGGAATACGCCATGCCTTAAAGCTTCAAAAAAAGGATAAAGCTTATGTGTCGACAACTGGATGGCAATTAATAGACCGCTTAACCCTGTTATACCTAAGTACACGCGAAACTCCGTACTTTGGAAAAGCCCCCACGGCTTTGATGTAAAAGACCGAAACAGTAACAAAAAGTTTGTTCCTCCCAAAAACATAAATAAAATCAAAATCCATTCTATTTTGGGGCTCGCAAAAAATGGGATACCGGCTGCATGAGTCGAAAACCCACCGGTACCTAAAGCGGCAAAAGAATGGCACCAGGCATCGAAAGGAGTCATGCCAACAAGCCTTAAAGCAAAAACACAAGCTACGGTTAAGATAAAATATACGATTAATGTTTTTAAAACGTGTTTCCGCAGTTCTACTTGCGCGCAGTCTTCCGTAAAGGTCGTCGTCGATTCATTGCTGTATAAAAATTTGTTTGGAATAGCCTGTGATCCAAAAAAAGTCACAAAGAAAGCAACGAATCCTAAGCCGCCCAACCATTGACTAAAACATCGCCATAATTGCAACCCCTTAGGCATAATATCAAGGTTTGAAATTACGCTTGCACCGGTAGAAGTTAGACCAGAACAAGACTCAAATAACGCATCGTAAAATATACAGCGTCCAACGGTACCATAAGGAATGGCTCCAAGGATTGCACTTAACAGCCAACTCATGCTAATGGTTAACAAAACTTCTTTTTTTAAAATCGTGGGGTGTGAAAAACGTTTAGGCAAAATTTGGAATGCTAAAAAACCCAATAGAAACGCAATGCTTATCGGTGGAATCCAAGGCCAAAAATTTTCAGAATACTGAATAGATCCAATACTCGCGCAAATTGAAAAACATAGCGATAAAAGAAAGCAGTTTAGACCTAACAATTTAAAAATAGGATAAAAGGTCATAAAATTTCTTACTCGGCCACAAATAGGTTTAACAATGCTTTTTTATTTTCTTTTTTTACAATAACGATAATACTATCGCCTCCAATCAATTGATCGGTAGCCGAAGGCACTTTTGAGCGGAACCGGTGGTTTAGTACGAGCAATATTGTGCCAGACGGCCAAGCAATTTCTCGAATGGCTCGACCTTCGCAACAAGCACCGGGGCACAAATGGATTTCGAGAATCTCCGCTAAATCTCCTTGATTTAATTGGCCCAAAACAGAAACGGTCTGAGGGAACAAAAATCTCATTGCATCATCGTATACGCATAGCTTTGGTAGGACCAAATTATCAACGTTCAATGCAGCTTTTAATTGACCTAAAACCGGTTCATATTCCGGTTTGTTTAAAACCAAATGAATATTTTTAGCTCCTGCACGTTTCGCTTGTAGACAGGCCATAATATTCTGTTCGTCATTTAAACTACAGGCTACAAAATGGTCACAGGTCTCAACCTGTTCCTCGGCTAGTAACGGTAACGATGTTGCACTTCCCTGAACAACGGAAATATTTTCGCATCGTTCCACAATGGTTTCACAAATGGCCAGATCTGGTTCAATGACCTTAATCTTAAAACGAGGATTGCTTAGCATGCGGATTAGAGCAAAAGCAACATCACTTCCTGAAAAAATAACAACACGTGTTTTGGCCAGTTGTGGCGATTGTATGTGAGCCCTTATACTCGAAAGCGCTTCTATATCCGAAGCCAATGTAAGCAAATCACCAGCGTTGAGCACCGTATCTCGGGTTGGAACAATAAAATTCGTACCCCGTTGAATATAGCCAATCCTTGCATTGGAATCCATCGACAAGTCAGCCAACGATTTTCCCACCCATTTTGACTGATGATTTAAAGAAAGTGTTTGTACTTCAACTTGACCTCGTGAAAAATGTTCCATTTCCACTCCGTGAGGTGTTCGAATTTTTTTTGCGATTTCCAGCGCGCTGAGCGCGTAAGGATCAACGAAATAATCAACTCCG
>CAZDSI010000002.1:49338-55075 GCA_964508215.1 uncultured Opitutales bacterium | reverse complement strand
CCTTCGTTGATAAATACCTCTCCTCTTAACCTTTTTTCAACACGGCGCTCTAAAAAAACAATTTCTCGACCTTGCTATAAATCGCTTGACAAAAAGATCCGTACATTTGTTCATATAAGACATGGAGGAAAAAGCTACAAATGTTCCCGCAGCCCATAGCAAGCGGTCAAGGCGTGAACAACGGCAATTGATTGCTGAATTTTTGTACATGTGGGAGATCCAACGTGAAATAGAGCTTAATACCCTGTTAAAGGCTTTTTTTGCCGAAAAAAATATCCTTCAGGAGGAGAGCGGATTTGTTTATCCTTACGTACAGGGGATAACAGCACGGTGTGAGCATATCGATAAAATTATCGGGAGTAAGGCAAAGAATTGGACCTTTGACCGTATTGCAAAAATGGATTTGGCTATTTTAAGATTAGCCGTTTATGAACTAACTTTTTGTGTGGAAATCCCACCGGCTGTCGTCATTAACGAAGCCATAGAGCTCAGCAAGATATATTCATCACCCGAAGCAAAACGTTTTATTAACGGTCTTCTTGATAAGATTGTCAAAGAAAACCTAAATACCAACGAAGCATGTTAGGCATTTTTAAAAAATTTAAGGAGGGCTTTGCCGCCACCCGAGAAAAATGCCTATCTTTTTTAGGTTTTAATAAAACTAAGTCCTTAGATCCCGAAACTTTATCGGTACTTGAGAAAAACTTGTACGCCGCCGACTTTGGACCCGAAACAACACAGGAAATTCTAAAAACCTTACGTGAACAAATAAAGAAGAACGTCGATTTAAATTGGCTCGATACGCTAAAAAACATCCTCAAAGAAAAATTGAAAAATGCCGAAGGCGTTTTGTCCTTTAACGATAGAGAACCGCAAGTAGTTGTATTATTAGGTATTAATGGTACCGGGAAAACAACAACCGCGGCAAAATTGGCGTTTCTTTTTCAAGAAGAAAATCGACGCGTCATTTTAGGCTCTTGTGATACATTCCGAGCTGCAGCCAACGAGCAGTTACGGTTGTGGGCTGATCGATTAAAATTAGATCTTGTTGGGAGCCAAGCCGGATCCGATGCTGCGGCTGTTGCCTACGATACTTGTGCCGCCGGTATTAGCCGTAAATGCGACATGGTTGTTTTGGACACCGCTGGCCGCTTGCATACCAAGTCAAATCTAATGGGGGAGTTAAAAAAGTTAACGCGTGTCTTAGGCAAGTTTGGTTCCACATTTCCACAACACAAGTGGCTTGTGATTGATGGTTCACTAGGCTCAAATTCTCTAGAGCAGGCCAAGACATTTCATCGCGAAATAGGGCTAACGGGTATTATTGTAACAAAGTTGGACGGTACCGGGAAAGGTGGCGCTCTCTTAAATATTTACCGCCAACTGCAACTTCCAATATATTTTATTGGGCTTGGGGAAAACCCCGAAGATTTACAACCCTTTTTGGCCGATAATTATGTTGATGCATTGTTTGCAATACCTCAAACGCCGCAAACATGAGCTCATTTTTTAGCGAAATTTTTTGTTTTATTGGCGGAATAATCGTTGGAGGTATTGGGTGCTATCTTCTTTGGAAGGAGCGTCTAAATAAAGGGCGTGATTATACGGAACTAAAAGAAAAGTACATTGAACTAGAAACCTTACGCCGTACGGAAGGAGCTTGTTATCGCGAAAAGTATAGCGAATGGGAACAGATCGAAAAAAAATTTAATGACACCTTTAAATCGATTTCTCTAGAGTTATTTCAGCAGAATGCACGTTCTTTTTTGGGCCTTGCCGAAGAAAGCCTGAAAAAACATGAAATTCATTCGAAACTTAATTTGGAAACACAGCAGTCACTGTTGGAAAAATCAATCGGACCGTTAAAGGAAAATTTAAACGTGTTTCAGCAAAAAATCCAAAAAAAAGAAAAAACACGCACTGTAAACGAAACGGCACTGAAAAAACAAATTGAAAATCTCAACGGGTTGCAATTGCGCCTCGAAACAAAAACCAACGAATTGTCGCGTTCATTACGAGATCCAAATGTGAAAGGGCGCTGGGGAGAACTTCAGCTAAAACGAGCTGTTGAATATGCGGGAATGGTTGAGTACGTTGATTTTGAAACACAAAAATCTTTTGAGACCGAAACGGGTACACTAAGGCCTGATATGGTTGTACGGCTACCAAACGAGCGAACCATTGTTATCGATGCAAAATCGCCCTTATTTGAAGAATTATTTGAACTAGACCATACGGAATTTGAGCAAAGCAAACGTCTCAAGTCTTGCTGCCAGCGTGTCCGAGACACCATTGGCAAGTTGGGAGCAAAAGCCTATGCCGCCGAATTACCCAATTCGCCCGATTTTGTTCTGTTATTTTTCCCCGGTGAATGGCTTTTAAGTATTGTTCTAAAGGAAGATCCGGCGCTCATCGAACATGCCAGCAAAAATAATGTACTTCTGGCAACGCCAACCACGTTAATTGCCCTCTTAAAGGCCATTGCTTACGGGTGGAAACAAGTCGATATGGCTAAAGAAGCAAAGGAAATTTGTCGCCTTGGAGGTGAAGTTTACGAACGTCTATCAGTATTTTTCAATTATTTCCAAGATTTGCGTAAGCATTTGGGAAAGGTTACCGACACCTATAATCAGATGGTAGGGTCCATTGAAACCCGAATTTTCCCAGCAGCTGAGCGGCTTCAAACTTTTTCGAAAAAGAATACGAACCTTGCTTTGCCAGAAACACTTCACGATAATTTACGCTCTTCTTCAAAATGGAATACATCAAATTAATCGTAAAAGCTTGACAAAAAGCACGAAATATTTGGCTTAGAAGTATATTTAATTTGTGCACCCCTAGCTCAATTGGATAGAGCACCTGACTACGGATCAGGAGGTTGTGGGTTCGACTCCCTCGGGGTGTGCCACTCTATTTTAAGCACGTGAGTTTCTGGTTCTTAAAAAGCTTCTTTGAGAAAAAAAATTTTATTTTTTAGCGCGAAAGAGCGTCTTCGACGACATCTTAAACTAAGATTTCATCCTTAAAAGCCTTACGTATTTTCGCTGGTAAGAGGTTTGTTTCGTCGGCTATGAGCCGTCCTTTGCTTAAAAGCAATGTGCGAACATTATTATGCGAAGTTATCCAATGTAAATCATGCAATGCAACCAGAACAATAGTGTTTAAGGCCATTGTTTTTAGGGATTCAAACATGTTTTCTTGAAAGCGGATATCTAGCCCCTGCAGCGGTTCATCTAAGAATATAAATTGCTTTTTGGGATTTAAGGCACATTGAGTAAAAATTTGAGCCAGGCGCACACGTTGGCGCTCTCCTCCTGAAAGTGTTGTATAAGATTGGTGGCGTAGAGAACATAGCTGCATTTCTTTAAGTTGAACTTCAACTTGCTTTTTATGCGTCTCGGTGTTTTTAGCTCTTTTTTGATAACTTCCCCAGAAAACGGCTTCCTCAACGCTAAAATTGAACCGCAGCGATTCATGTTGAGGTAAAAAAGAACGTAATACGGCCAATTCTTCCAACCGATAAGCTGTTATTGTTTTTCGATTTAAGCAAACACTTCCCTCAAAACCATTGAGAGCTCCCGAAAGTATCTTCAGAAGTGTACTTTTTCCACTTCCGTTTGGACCAATTAAAAAATACAAGCCTGGTTCTGATAAAGTAAAACTGATGTCCGTTAAGATTTGTTTTCCATCCAACCTTATAGAAATATGTTCGGCTGCTAGCATGTTTGGAGTTTCGAAACCTTTACTTCTGCAGTAAAACTCTCTTAAGTCGAGGAAATTTGAATTGATTGCTAAAAGATATGGAATTGTTTCGCGTTTGTGAAAAACGCAATAGAGAAATTGATTTTATAAGCAATATTTTTAAAAATGACGTAAGAAATAGAAAATATGTCTAGCATTCAAGAATTTGATTATGAAAACCTTAAGCACGGTGAATTGTATTTTGTAACGGGGAATTACAACAAAAGGTTAGAAATCGAAAAAATCTTAAGGGATGTCTCTATAAAAGTAATAGATATTGATGTTGATGAAATACAGGAAATAGAAGTAGAGAAAGTAATTCAGAAAAAAATAAGGGAAGTTGTAGGTGTTATTAAACGAAAAGGCCTAAGAACAAGATATGTTTTTTGCGAAGACACGGGTTTATATATTAAAAATGCAAACAATTTTCCAGGAGCTTTAATTAAGTGGTATTTGAAGTGTCTCGGGTTAGAAAAAATAGGAAAAATACATAAAAATGCTGAAGCTTATGCGGAAACAATCATAGGCTTTTTTGATGGAATAAATTATTACACCTTTATAGGCACTTGCGAAGGCAAGATTGTGGAATCAAGAGGTAAAGGCTTTGGGTGGGACCCCATATTTTTACCAAACGGTAAAAGCCAAACATTTGCGGAAATGCCGCTATCGGAAAAAAATAAAATATCACATAGGAACAAAGCATTTATGATATTTAAAGAGCATTTAAATGAGAATTATTTGAGTTTAAAAGCTCCAATTTTTCTACATAGCCCTGGGGAAACTTAATTATTTCACTTTGCTTCGGAGCCAAGGACTCAAAGCATCTTTTTCAACAACTGTTCCTTAAAACTTTGAACCGGTGTGTAAGCAATGGGCTATCCTTTTATAAACCGATAAAATGCTTTCTTTATCGGCCTTCCCTCCTAATGCTTTTATTATGCGACGTGAGAGACAGCCAATTTTAAGGATATAATCAATGTTTGAACACCATTCTTTGTTACCTTCCTTAGGCGAGAGCTCTCCAAACAAATGTAAGAGAATTTCTCCCGTAGAATGTGGCTTATCTGGTAGGCCAAAAGCCGATAAATAATCCCTATCGTTCACAATTGTTTGATCGCCATCGATCAAACTTTTAAGAAAGATTTTAGATAAGTTTTCCGTTGGCAAAGAATACTGCGAATCCGTAGGCGTCCAATGTTCGTTGACCAAAGCTTGCAAAATAGCCCTTAAAAAACATAAAATAGCGACATCCATCGATGGGCATTCTTGTGTGTCAATAACGCGAATTTCAATCGTATTACGTTCAAAGCGTGCGATAGCACCGCGGGCGTTGACCCATTCATGTTTTAAAATTTCAGCCGTTTCCGGTAAGGCGGCATAAATATGTTGCAAAATCTTTTGCTCGTAATCTAACCGACTTTTTACCGGTTCTGGAACGACCATTCCCGTTATTAAAGGTATTCGGCGACAATTGTTACGATAATACTCAAGACGGGTGTCCAAGGTGGAAGCAACCTTCCCCTCCACAATCGGTGAACTTGCCGTTAATGAAGGAATTAGCGGTAATAACAACCGTATTGCATTGTGCAGTCGATAAAATTCTTCGTCATTGGAAAAGGGTAAATTGAGGTGTACTGATTGGAGGTTTGACCATCCATGGCCACGACAATTAAAAAGATTATCAAACGCACGATAAATATCGTTACATCCATGAGGCCAAAGCTGGGTTTCTTTTGCTGGATCCATAAACGGATGCATACCCGTTGAAAGCAATTGCGCGCCTTCGTTTTTAAGATGATTATTGATATCTCGAATATTCGTTTGAAAATTTTCAACTTGAGACCACAAATCCCTCGCTGGTTTTGTTGTTTTCAGCTCAACAACGTGGCGAACCAATTCATTGGACCATGAAATAGGGCCACGTTCCACATCATCGGTTATTTCACCATCGGCAAACGCCGACAATAAACTATCGGCGACTGGCCTTATCTCTAAC
>CAZDSI010000002.1:45208-49327 GCA_964508215.1 uncultured Opitutales bacterium | reverse complement strand
GATCGAGCCCAACAATCATGTATTCAAGCTCAATGCCGTAACGTTCAAAAAGCGAATAAGATTTCATGCTTCGTAACTGGTTCCCCTCATTTCAATCCGTTTGCGAAAAACTTCCATTACACGTTCGTATAAGCGTTCCCTGAGCACTTCGTCTTCAACACCGGCATCGAGGTTTGGGTTATCGTTTACTTCAACCACATAAGACTTCCCATCAATAACCTTCAAGTCAACACCGTATAAGCCAGGTCCTATCAAATTTGCCGCCTTTAAGGCCATTTGCGTCACGTTACGTGGTGCCATTTCTACCGGTAAGGTGTCTACATTTCCCCAACGATCGTCGTCATCACCGGCCTTTACGTGATTATAAATCTGCCAATGATTTGGTGCCATGTAATATTTACAGGCAAAGAAAGGTCTTTTGTCAATAACACCAATACGCCAGTCGTATTCGGTTGGTAGGAAAGCTTGAACAATAACAAGGTCTGATTTTTCAAGCATTTGTTCTACCTTAGCTTCGTATTCGGCTTGTGTATTAACCTTGATAACACCTAAGGAAAACGATGAATCCGGCTGTTTCAAAACACAGGGAAGCCCAACCAACGCGGTTGCATCTTTGTAATTGCTTTTCTGAACAATAACCGTACGCGGTGTTCGAATATGATGCCGCTCAAACAGTTCGGCTAAAAACACTTTATTTGCACATTTAATGATCGACTGTGGATCATCCATGACAATTAATCCCTCTGCTTCCGCTCGACGTGCAAAACGATAGGTGTAATTGTTCACGCTGGTAGTCGTTCGAATAAAAAGTGCATCAAAGTTACTTAACCGCGCATAATCTTCTTTTTCAATAAACTCTGTAGCGATTGAAAGTGAATCCGCCGCCTTAACAAATCGCCGTAAGGCTTGTGTATTGGAAGGAGGATTCTTCTCGTTTTTTTCAATCAAAATGGCCATAGAATACCGTGATGGTGCCTTACGCGGTAGTGGCGTGCGTTTACCCGCAAAATATTCTTTAATAAATTGTATAATAGAGGGGAAATGCGATTTAGGTATTTCGTTGATCGATAAGGGAGAAACATTTTTGACACTCCATACGTCATCTTCGCGCTCAAATTCGACCTTTAAAAACGGAACTTTGAATAAACTAAAAAAGTGCCGACAAAGACGATCATAACGTTGCGCAACATTTTGAGAAAAGTAAATGGATAGCTCAAACTTGTCCGACTGCAAATGGGCCAACGATTTTTGGATTAAGGTGTCCAAGTCATTCGAAATCGTTCTTAAAATTGAAAGCGATTTCATATCTTGGATCGTCGCTATGTTAGGTTTTGGTCGATGTCCACGAGCTTCTGCAAGCAACGATACGTAATAACCAATGCTTTGATAACTATAAGACTTACAAAGGTTAAAAATTTTCGTATTGCGTAGGTTTGAGTATTCTGGATCGGTAAGATATTGACGAGCATCAACAATAGAAATCTCGGTTGGAAGATCTTCCATCCAATGCTCTTTTTTGTCCACGACAAAAATGGCTTGGCTCATTGTTTTATTTCGTGTCCCTTTGAGGTCCACGTCTCCTTTAATTTTTTTAGATACACAAATTTTGAAATTTAGTCAGTCTTGCATTAAATGCAGCAAACAATATTTAAATACTTTTTTAATGCTCCATTCTGCGTGAGATTTCGAATAAAGCAGTGCAAATTTTTCATATGCGAAGCATCGATTAACTTGCCTGGTGGTAATCCCAAAACAACGGCAAATGTAACCGCCAACATATAAATTGGTGTAGGATTTTTCATGTGACAGGTCAAAAATCTATGACCAAAACAGAAACGCTCTACGGCTTCTGAAATAAAACTAAAACGAGCAGGTTGCTCCTTCATAAAAGATTAATTTTGATATTCAACACGTAGAAATACACTTGGCAAGCTTATTGTTTTGAGCAAAAAATAAGAGAGGTTTTTCGGGAAATCGCTCTTGGTGCTCGAAAGGTTGTTCAAAGTCATTGTTTAGACTTTATTAAAAGAAGGAAATCCAGGTAAAAATTATAATATTTACGCCTTCAACCGCGCCTACTTACGACGATAAAAAATTCTTGGTTCCCTTTTTGTCCCTTAAGACAGGTTGGATAAATTCCATGTACACTTGCATTGGGCAAAGTTTGGCAAAACTCATCGATATGTTGGCAGACTTCGTTATGGAGCTTTTGAGGTACAACACCCTTTGAAATTTGCCCTGGGCTAAGTTCAAATTGAGGCTTTATCAGGGCGAGTAAATAACCGCCAGAAGCCAATCGAGGCCAGACAGGGTTTAAAATTTTTGTTAACGATATAAAGGAAACGTCGATAACGATGACTTCGTAAAACGAGTACGGTAACTGTACATTTTCTAAAGCGCGTGCATTGATACCATCATAGAAAGCAACACGCACATCGTTTTTCAAGCTTGGGTGGAGTTGTTCGTGGCCAACATCGATTCCCGTAACATGTTTCACGCCGTGCTGTAACAAACAATCCGTAAAGCCACCTGTGGATATACCAATATCGAGAGCGTTCTTGCCTTTAAGATCAATGGCTATTGTTTGAAGCAGGCCGGCAAGCTTAAAACCCGAGCGGCTAGCATACGAGATGGCTTCTTTAATTTCAAATGTCGTCTCCAGAGGAAATTCTTGAGATGGCTTATTAACGGGTTTACCGTTAACATAAACACGTCCTTTTAAAATGTACTGCTGGGCTTTTGTACGGCTCTCGCAGAGCCCCTTTTGAACCAAAAGGCAATCGACACGCAAGCATTGGGATTCAGCCATAAATTATTCTTATGCAGGAGATTCATGTTAAAAACGAAAAAAGTAAATCGGAAACCCTTTCTTTTTACGCAAAAAGAAAGGGTTTCCGAACGTTCCCAAAGAAAAACGAATCTTTTGATGCATGAGCATCACCAAAGTGTGATGTTCATGCATCAAATATGCGAAAGCATTTTCGGATCCAGGGGCTATACTCCTGGCTTTCTTACCGAAGAAAGTTTCCTCCCACAAAAGCAGACGTCCACGGGTGGAACCCGTTGTCTTCTTTGCCTCGCGCCTTACTGTGTTCCCTGGTGCTACGATTGGAAAATAAAATAACTGGTCGTCAAGGGTGGCAGACAAAGATTTAAAGAAAAAGGCCGATTGTGCATCGAAACATTTTCCGTAGACTTACCACCATCGTTACCTAAATTATCGCCACCATAAAATGACGAATTCGTATTTAAAATTTCTTTCCAATACCCAGCATAAGGTACGCCCACACGGTAGTTTTGGCGACAAACCGGAGTAAAATTCGAGACAATCAGCAAAGTCTCTTGGTGATTACCGCCAAGGCGCAAAAAGCTGATAACACTGTTATTGCTATCATCTGGATCAATCCAGGTAAAACCGTTGGGGCTCACATCATTATAGGCCCAAAAACCATAGGAACGATAGAGTTTGTTTAAATCTTTAACCAAACGCTGAATACCGGTGTGCTGCTTATATTGGAGCAAGTGCCAATCGAGACTTTGGGCATAATTCCATTCGGAAACTTGTCCAAACTCATCCCCCATAAACAAAGTCTTTTTTCCCGGCCAGCCCCACATATAACCATAAAGCGCTTTTAGGGTTTGCGCCTTGTCGTCAAAGTACCAGGAGCCCATCTTGCTTATAAGCGAACCTTTCCCGTGTACTACTTCGTCGTGTGAAAAAACGGTTATAAAGTTTTCGGAATACTGGTACAGCATCCCAAAAGTCAATTGGTTATGATGAAATTTGCGATGAACAGGGTCTTTTGAGCAATAATTGAGCATGTCATGCATCCAGCCCATGTTCCACTTAAAATCAAAACCAAGACCATACTCCTTCGTCGAATGCGATACGCGGCCAAATGCAGTCGATTCTTCGGCAATTGTAATCGCACCCGGGTAATAAGTGTGTATCAGGTCATTAACATTACGTAAAAACTCGATAGCTTCAACGTTTTCTTTGCCTCCGTATTGATTAGGGACCCATTCGCCTTCCTTACGTGAATAGTCCAGATACAACATGGAAGCCACTGCATCAACACGCAACCCATCAATATGAAAACGATCAAACCAGGAAAGCGC
>CAZDSI010000002.1:23181-45198 GCA_964508215.1 uncultured Opitutales bacterium | reverse complement strand
ACCAATTAAAAAATTTCGAACCTCATGGCGGCCGTAATTAAAGATAAGTGTACCCCAATCTTGGTGTTCGCCCTTACGTGGATCGGCGTGTTCGTAGAGGCAAGTACCGTCAAAATTGGCCAAGGAAAATTCATCTTTTGGGAAATGGCCTGGGACCCAATCGATAATGACACCAATACCCTGCTGATGCAACATATCAACAAAGTATTTAAAATCTTCCGGTGTTCCGTAGCGAGAGGTAGGGGCAAAAAATCCCGTTACCTGATAGCCCCAAGAACCCAAAAATGGATGTTCGGCCACCGGTAACAGTTCTACGTGGGTAAAACCCATTTCTTTCACATAACGCCCCAGCTCGATCGCCAATTCACGATAGCTTAATGCTCGATTACCGTCCTCAACGACGCGGCGCCAAGAATCCAGATGAACTTCGTAGATCGACATCGGAGCGTTATGAACCTGGGTTTTCGCACGTTGCTCCATCCAGTCTTGATCATTCCAGTTGTAAGGCTTGCTTGAAGAAACAATCGATGCATTGTTGGGTGGGCCTTCAAAATGTAAGGCGTATGGATCACTTTTTAGCCGCAAGTTTCCGTTGGCATCAAAAATTTCATATTTGTACTTTTCGCCCGCCTTTAGTCCTGGAATAAACAATTCCCATACTCCAGAATTTCCCAACATGCGCATGGGGTAATAGCGACCGTCCCAACTATTAAAACCACCCACCACCGATATACGCTTTGCATTCGGTGCCCATACGGCAAAGGCTACACCTTCGATGCCGTTGACTGTCAAAATCCGTGAGCCCAATTTTTCATAGGCACGGTGGTGATTACCTTCGTTGAACAGATAAAGATCTTCTTCGCCAATGGTCGGCTCAAAAGCGTAGGGATCCCATTGCATACGTACACTATCTTCAATATCAATGGCCTTAAATTGGTAAAGCGATACGGGTTTATCGGTAAGCGTCGCTTCAAAAAATCCTAAACTGTCCTGAGGTTTTAATTCAACCTCTGTGCTTGATGATGGTTCCGAAAAAAAACATTTTTTAGCGTCCGGAATAAAACAACGTACCTGCCATCCTTCCTCTACCTTATGTACGCCTAAAAATTTATGTGGCTCACGATGCGTACCACCTAAAATAGCTTCCTTTTCACTTATAATATCCAAGTTTTCCATAGCGACCCCGTTTCACATAAAATCGCTTTTGATACAAATGTCCAGCTCGTACGGAAGGAAAATACGGATGGAAACTTTCTTTGGCAAGAAGGGTTCCCTCCGAGCCACCTTTCAAAGAACTTTTATATTTTATTATTTCGATGCGATGCGTCGAAAAATAAAATGCGGAGCATTTTTGGGTCCAGGGACTGCATCCCTGACTTATCTCTCGGCTTATATAAAGCAAAAAACCCACCTTACGGCGGGTTTTTTAAGTTAGAGTTCTAAGATATTAGAAGCTGTAACGGAGACCGAGTTCCAACGTGTGGACAAATGGGCTCTTTTTCTTGGTTTCAGTGCCATTATATTCAGAAACTTTAACTTTCATAGTGTTAAAGCAACGATATCCGGCGGTAACCGTCCAGTTGTTGTTAATATCGTATCCGATACCGGCCATAGCTTGCCATGCGAAAACGATTCTACCCGCTTCATCTTTGAAGTTAGCTTGTAGCTGGAATGGAGCTTGGTTACCATCTAAAGCATACTTAACCGAAGCAGCACCCAAACCTACGCCAACATATACGAAGCATTCTTCCGTCAAGGAGTAGTCGTAGTATACATTGAACATCGTGCTCAAGGTCTTGAACTTGCAGCCATTAACTTCTTGGTCGTCCCATTTCTTAAGCTTGGCCTGACGATATCCGCCTTCTAACTCGAAGCGCCATGCATCATAGGAAACACCGACGGCAACATTTCCGCCCATTCCCCATTTGTAATTGATCTTGTCGCGGCTTCCGGGTTTAAGGGCACCTGCGCCAATGCTTACATAGGGTCTGAACGACGATGTGCTAGCAGCGGTATCAGCAAAGAGGCTTGCGCTTGTAACAGCGGCAGCTCCCAACATCACTTTGAATAATTTGTTTTTCATTTTTTCACCTTTAGGTTTAAGTTTCCACTTAAATCCTCCTTTTTTATAAAGGAGAACTTTTATTTTTATCCAATTTTTTCTTTTGTCAATATTTTTTCAGGAAATTTCCTTAGACAATGCTTAGTTAATTTCGTTCAATTTTTTTAGATAAAAATCACGAAACATTAAAAATGTTTCTTTACCTTCGTTTGAAAGAAGGGCTTTTTGAACCAATCCGTCAACTTCTTTCAAGGAAATTTTCTTTAAAAGGTATTTTATTTCGGCCAGTTTGTCAAGGTGAATACTGAAAGAACGCATACCAATGCCCACGAGAAGGGGCAATAAAATCGTATCGCTTGCAATTTCACCACAAAGGTGTAACGGTTTTTTCAAACGCTCGCTTTGCTCCACCAAATGCCTTAATACTCGTAATACTGCCGGGTGCGTAGGTTCGTACAGGTGGGCAATGCGTTCGTTCCCGCGGTCTACCGCAACTAAATACTGGATAAGGTCATTGGTCCCCACGCTAAAAAAGTCACAATGTTGTGCTAAAAAATCCAGCGTAAACGCAGCACTCGGCACTTCAATCATTGCACCAATAGAAACCTTTGGGTTAAACGGAACATTTCCTCGCTTTAATTCTTCACAACACTCGTTTAGGAATTGATTGGCTTTGAAAATTTCCTGACAACTACTGATCATCGGATACAAGATACGGACGTTGCCATAAGCCGTTGCACGAAGAATTGCCCTCAACTGTTGTTTAAAAGTATCTGGATGTTCTAAACAGAAGCGAATCGCCCGAAAGCCAAGGAAAGGGTTACTTTCCTTTTGAAACACATCGAGGTGTTTTGGGCATTTATCTCCCCCAATATCGACCGTACGAATAACTACCGGCAAAGGATGCATCGATTCGGCCAAGCTCTTATAAATTTGAAATTGCTCCTCTTCGGTTGGGAAACGTTCATCTCTAAGAAACAAGGATTCGGTACGAAAAAGCCCCACTCCGCTTATTCCGGTTCTCTTAAGCCGTTCAGGTTGTGGTTGTTTATCAAGGTTTACCCAAAGCTCAATATCTTGCCCCTCAATTTTAACAATAGGGTCGTTGAGCACAGATTCAAAAACTTGTGAGATGAAATGACGATTTTCGGCAAGCTGTCCATAACGTCTAAGAGTTTCTTCGGATGGATTAACAACAACCTTTCCCTCAAATCCGTCAACCAATATTAAATCACCGTTTTCGATACGCCATGATGCCTCTTTAAGACCAACCACCGAAGGAATATCCAAAGAACGTGACATAATAGCCGCGTGGCTCGTGCAGCTTCCACTATCGGTTACCAAAGCAAGGATACGTTTTTTTGAAAAACACACAACCTCCGAGGGATTAAAATCTTCCGACACAACGATTCGCGGCTCAACCAAAAGTGTTGTTAGGTTGGTACTCTTATGTCCCAATAAATTTTGCAATACACGTTTTGAAATATCTCTGATATCAGTATACTTTTCGCGCAAATGCGGATCATTGATGGCCTTAAATTGCTCCAGAAATTTTTTTACCACAAGATCGAAACAGTACGCAATGTTACAACGATTGGTATAAAAATAAGCCAGCGTTTCTTCCCAAATAGCCTTATCTTCTAATACCAACAAATGAGCATCAAAAATATTACCTTCCTTTACACCCAGTCGTTGGCTAATTTCCTGCTTAATATTGAGCAATTGCTGCTTTGTAGACTCTATTGCAGACTTAAAACGCTCGACTTCTCCCTGGACTTGTTTTTTGTCAATTTGGTATAGGGGGACCTCGAGTTCTTTTTGTAGGTAAACAAAAGCCGGACCATACTCTATTCCTGGCGCAGCACTTATCCCTTTTAAGACAAATTCTTTAATGGGACTGGGGCTGGACATGCGTATTTATTAAGCATTATTTGATGAAGGTTTCAACGATAAATATATCCTTTCCAAGACAGTCAAATAAACAGGCTCGGATCTCTTGAAGCTGGTGTGACTTGTCTAAAAACCCGAAAAAGCTACTGCCACTTCCCGATAGCATTGCATGAAAATTAAATTCTTTAACCAATTTTGATTGCAACGCTTTTAATGCTGGATAACGCCCAAAAACAACCGATTCCATGGAATTTAGATAAAACCATTCACCGCTAAAAACTTTTTTTTGCAAGTTTTGCAACACCTCTGCTGAACAATAAGCTTTTTTTTTTGTTTTTGTTGTGTATGCCCACGGCGTAGAGATGTCAAATTTGGGCTTAAAAATAAGTAGTCGTTGCCCTCTTAATCGCTTCTGGATTTCAATATTCGCTGGAGCAACAATTTCGCCACGGCCGGACAGAAAGGTTGGCTCATTGTGGCAAAAAAGTGTGCAATCGGAGCCCAACTGAGCTGTCAAAGAACAAATCGTATCGTTTGACAACGGAAAGCGAAAAAAAGCATTTAATGCCTTTAAGAACGTTGTCCCATTACTACTACCGCCACCAAGCCCCGCACCCGTGGGAATATTTTTTTCAAGAACTATCTTAACCGGAGGACAAGCATAGTATTCACGAAACAGTTTTAAGGCTTTCAAAATTAAATTGTTGCCATCTGTCGGGATCTCAGGCCTTGAGCATATTAATTCATCTCCTTTACCTCCAAACATTAATGTCAGGTAATCGCCAAAGTCTACCGGTGCAACAAGACTAAAAAGCGAATGAAAACCGTCCGAACGTTTTCCTAGGACGGCCAAAAACAGGTTAACTTTTGCGGGCGAAAAAGTGATAAGCCGTTGCATAATTTTATCTTTAACCAATTTTTTTTAGTAATGACAAAACTTTTAAGACTCCGATTTAAAACAAAAGGTTATATTTTATCCCTTTTATAAAATAAACTTGCGAAACCATTTAGCCACTTCCTTGTTTAAGAACCAGCAAATATAGATTTTGACATCTCTACTCTTACCATTATTTTTTGGCATATTACTTTATGGCTCTTTTAAAAATTTTACGGTTATAAAAAATGCTTTTTTTAATATTAGCGTCTTTATTTTGGGGATTATCTTTTGCGCTCATAAAATCCAAGCTTGTTGGACTAGACCCTAATTTTGTTGCATTTGCGAGAATGTTCTTGGCTATACCCTTATTTATTCCCCAAACGCGGCTAATAAATATCTCCTATAAAAATATTTTTATTCTATTGGGGATTGGCGCCATTCAGTATGGACTGATGTTTGTTCCCTACATTCTCTCATACCGCTATCTCGATGCTTATCAAATTGCCCTTCTTTGCATTACTACCCCTATTTATGTAACCCTACTAAACGATGCATATGAGAAAAAATTTAACCTTTTTTCGCTTTTGATGGCATTATTATCTGTTTTTGGGGTAGCAATTATTTTGTACAAACCACAGGGAAGTCTCTCCTTTATTTTTAAAGGTTTTCTATTGGTTGAAATATCCAATGTGTGTTTTGCGTTTGGACAGATTTCTTATAAAAAATTTCGGCAAAAAAATCCCTCAATTATAGATTCGCAAGTTATAAGCGTAACTTACTTTGGAGGGCTTATAATTACAGCTTTCGCTACCACATTCTCCGGTGGGTGGGGAAGCATCTGTCAAATGAACAAAGACCAAATGCTGGCGTTACTTTATCTTGGAGTTGTTGCCTCGGGGCTTGCCTTTTTCTGTTGGGGTAAAGGTGCTACAACAACAAAACCAAGCACCCTGGCCATATTAAACAATTTAAAAATTCCTATAGCGGTTTTTATTTCGTTTATGCTATTAAAGGAACAGGCAAACCTCTTTAGACTCATTTTAGGGTTTATAGTGATGGGGGTAGCCCTGAAAAAAAAAAAAAAACATTCCTAAAAATTCCCTGCTTTTTTAAAAATACAATTCCCTGTACCTTTAAAATATTAAATAAAGAGCATCAGATCTTTTATCTCATTGACTCCTGTGAATTTGAAACCAACGTTTTTGCCATAGTAAATAGACAAATCCAACACCAGAACTGAGCATTAACGAACACAAAAGAGAAAAAATCGTCCCGGTAAAAAATAAGGTAGGAATTTTTCGGAAAAAAATCACATGGATGAATAATCCAAAATGTAAAAGAAGGTTTAAAATAACGGTAATCCAGATTTCTTTGTGCGGTAGATTCTGCCAAAGATTCTTCTTACAGAGAAGAAAAAAATAAAGTGATACTTGTACTAATCCTGTAAGCCCAAAAGAAATATGTTCGTTCGCCGCATCTATTAAGAAGCCTAAAAGAAGCAAAGTTATAAAAGCTTCGAATCCTGCTAAAACAAACCAGGCGCTTGCAACTGGAATGGCAGCCATATAAAAGCTAATGTTAAAAGAAGAAAACACGTCATTAAATATCTCAACTACAAAAAAGAAGAAATAATTTAAGACCAAAAACATAGCACACTTTTTAAGCGAATAGATCATTCTTTTTTGAGCGATTTTATTGGGACTAAAATACTTACCTCTTCTAATCGTGCCAGTCTTTCGTCCAGAAGAATATTCCCATGCGCAACACCGTTCTTAATCTCCACATTTTCTAACTTCCCAACGACAATGTTTGGGGGAAAGATTTCGCTAAGGTGAGAAGTTACCAATTGAATCGGAAATTTTTTAGGGCTGAAGCTTGATGGAATATTGTGTGCCTTGCCATATAGAGGGAAAAACGTCGAACACCCTGTCCCTTGATAAACAATGGGGGTTTTTGTTAAGGGATCAACGACCACCATACGAAAAGAAGGGTTAGTAATCAACTCAACAACCGAAGTGTGTGTGTAAACTTCTACAATTCGACCGACAACACCGCCCGAATATATAACGCCGGCACTTTCTACTATACCTTCGCTTGAACCTTTATTGAGGTAAAGATATTGATTCCACGTATCGATATGTCGCTTGGCTACTCTGGCAAGTTGATAATCGAAAACTTCGGATTGTGGCAAAGAATACAATTGCCAAAAAGCTTTGCATTTTTCTTTTTCAAGCAAAATTTCGCTTGTCCTCATTCGTAAATAGGCATTTTCACGAGCCAAATCACGGCATTTCTCAATTAAAACGTGCTTAGGGTAAGTTCGAATAAGCCAATAATCAAAAATATCCTTGGCTTTTGAATAAGTGCTTAACAAGGGCGCCTGGCATTCAAAGAGGCCTCGCTTTAACCATAATTGCAAACGAAAGGGAATATTACAGACAATAAATATTAGGGCACTTAAGCCTACAGCTACAAATTTCCAAGAAGAACGTTTTTGCAAGCGATTAATATTCTTCGTTTAACCAGAAAGAAAGATTTTGCAAAACAGCACCCGTACCATTGGCCACTGCGCTTAATGGATCTTCGGCAATAATTACCGGCAATCCCGTGGCATCGCTCAAAAGTCGATCTAGATTTCGTACCATGGAGCCACCGCCGGCCAGAACAATTCCGCGATCGACTAGATCGGCAGCCAGTTCCGGAGGACAACGATCAAGTGCCTGCCGAACAACTTCAACGATGGCACTCATCGCATCGGTAAGAGCTTCCCGAACTTCTTGAGAAGTAATAATGACGGTACGCGGCAATCCCGAAATGGTGTCACGACCTTTAACCTCAAGTGAGATTTCTTCTTCGAGAGGTGCAGCCGAGCCAATGGCAATTTTAATATCCTCGGCCATGCGTTCACCAATCATGAGATTATAAGTCTTTTTAAGGTGATTAATAATGGCTAAATCCATTTGGTCGCCACCGACGCGTAAACTACGTGCAAAGACAATACCAGAAAGAGAAATAATTGCGACTTCCGTTGTTCCACCACCGATATCCACAATCATATTGGCTGCTGGTTCTTCAATGGGCAACCCTACACCAATAGCCGCCGCCATTGGTTCTTGCAGTAGTAATACCTCACGTGCTCCAGCATGAATAGCCGACTCCTTAACCGCACGTCGTTCAACTTCGGTAATTCCTGAAGGAACGGCAATTACAACTCGTGGTGGTACGAATCGATTATTACGACACACTTTGTTAATAAAATAGCGAAGCATAGCTTCGGTAACTTCGAAATCGGCAATAACACCGTCCTTCATTGGACGTAAGGCTGTAATATTACCGGGTGTGCGACCAAGCATTTTTTTTGCCTCTAATCCAACCGCACGAACTTTACGGGTTTTATTATAAATCGCGACGACACTCGGTTCTGACAGAACGATACCCCTGTCTTTTACGAAAACAAGCGTATTTGCTGTTCCAAGGTCAATACCGATATCATGAGAAAGAAATGAAAATAGCCTACCAAGCATGCTCTTGTACAAGTTAACAAATCAATGACTACAAAGCTTGATTTGCAGTTGTAATTCATTACCCTAACCTTCTAGAAGAATCCAGCCAAAAAACGTTCAATTTTTATATGGAAACAGGATATTTGCTAAGAGACCTTACTATCGTATTGGTAGCCGCCGGTGTTGTATCGGTGTTGTTCTCCTTTTTAAGATGGCCAATTATTTTGGGATATCTTGTTGCCGGTATGTGCATTGGACCACATATGACAAAACATCTTTGGGTTCATAACGAAACCACTGTTCAAGAGATTAGCACGCTCGGCGTAATTTTTTTGATGTTTTATTGTGGGTTAAGTTTTGACTTAAAACGTGTAAAACAAACCTTTGTTCCTTCATTTTTTGCGGTAGCTTTACAGACTCTTTTTTCGATTGCTGTTGGTTTAACGTTCTCAAGTTTACTCGGTTGGTCCTTGCTTCAAGGCATATTTTTAAGCGGTGTTTTATCGATCACCTCAACGATGGTTGCCATACCGATTATAAGTTCAAAAGACGCCATGAAAAGTAACTATGCACAATTTACAATCGGTATTGCCATTTTGGAAGATATATTGGCCGTACTACTACTCGCACTCTTAACGGGATTAAGTCAAGCAGGACACATGCAGTGGGGACTGGCATTAAAAATTACTTTTTGGATTACGGTTTTTTTAGCGGCAGTATTTTTTGTCGGTCGCTTGGTTGCGCCAAAATGCATGAAAGCCCTAAGTGTTTTTAAGCAAGAAGAAGTGTTACACGTAGTGTTGATTGGTTTAATTCTTTTAGTTGGACAGCTTGCACATGCCTTTTCTGAAGCCTTGGGTGCTTTTGTGGCCGGAGCTATTTTTTCTTTTTTTTTTTTTACAGAGAAATTCGAACGGATTGTTACCCCTATGCGCGACATTTTTACGGCCGTATTCTTTGTATCGATTGGAATGTTAATTGACCCTCATACGTTAGCGCAAAACAAATGGACCATTGTGTTTCTTAGTTTGGCCACATTCTTAGGTACAACCATAAGCGTTTGGGCTGGCCTTTATTTTACAGGACAAAAGGGCTCTGTTGCCTTTAAAGCATCTTTACCAAAAGCCCAAATTGGTGAATTTAGCTTTGTTATTGCCGCTTTGGGTCAATCGTTAGGAGTTACCAATCAAAATTTTCTGGGTATTACCGTTGGGGTATCCTTCTTAACAATTATTTTTGCCAATGTTGCCAGCAATCACGACGATACCATACTGCTTAAATTAGAAAAAATATTTCCTCAAGCTATCGTCAAATGGTGTGAACTTTATCAACGTTTCCTTGCTTCTTTAAGTAATAATTTTTCGAAAACAAAATTATGGCGCTTAGGGAAAAAACCTCTTGTGTACGTTTCGGTTTACTTCTTTTTAACTAATGCTGTTGTCTGGATTACCGCATTCATTTGCGCCTACCTTGAAAAACAAAATTTCTCATATAAGATTTGGGTACAGCGCTCGCTGTGGATCTTTGCGTTGCTTATTGCGTTGCCATTTGTAATCGCCATTATTCGTAATATTAACACAACCTTTATGATGTTTTGCGAGACAGCTTTGAAAGGTTTATTTCGGAAGATGCTGCAGCACCCGTCATTATTTAACATTTTTCGCTTAGCCATTTTAAGTCTTGCATCGATTGGGTTTTGCGTTCTTTTCCTTATGGCTTCTGGCAGCTTTTTGCCACCTTATGTTTCGCTTATCACCTTTATTACGCTTGGTTTCATTCTAAGCTTATTTTTCTGGAAGGATTTCAACAAAATAAATTCGCAAATGGAGCTTATGTTTATGGATAGCTTTCAGCTGGAATTGGAAACTGAAAACGAAAAGCGGAAGCGAGTGATTTTGAAGAAATTATCCAAAAAACATCCATGGAATGTGCACATTCAAACCATTTCGTTACCCAAATTCTCTAAATACGTCGGTCAAAGAATCTTGGACACGGGAATTCGTAAACTTGCCGGTGTAACGATCTTAGGAATCAGCCGAAACGGTTTTTTAATTTATGACCCAAGTCCCGAGTCGCATCTCTTCCCCGAAGACCAAATCGTTGTCTTAGGGTCACTTACACAGGTCGAAAAAGCCATCGCATGCCTAGAGGAAAGAAATGGCGAAAATGAATCAAACTTTGTAGAACATACTTTCGATATTGGCCAAGTTATAATTACCAACGACAGTATCCTAGCCAATCAAACCTTAGCCGATGCCAACATTCGTAAGACATTTGGCGTAAATGTTGTTGGTATTGAAAGGGGTCAGCAAAAAATCCAAAACCCCCCTTCGGACGAAATTTTAAAAGGCGGCGATGTTTTATTAGTAGTTGGGCAATCTTCCGAAATTGAAAAGTTTCAAAAAAGTTTATTAAAAGTGAGTTAGTCTGTTTGAAGAAACGAAATTCGGTCTTAGCCTGCCTATTATCAAATTATTTTCAAGATACCAAAGCTGGTTTTTACATATAACCACTTACAACTATGTTTTAAGTTGTTTTGTTTTCGCTTATCTCAGGTAACATTAAATTAATTTTGCGTCATCTCGTCATGCCTCAAAAGAATTGACCAACGATACTCGATGCACACGGGCCATATCCTGCTATAAAACGTCTAACCCCAACAACAATAAGCACCTTTTAAAATAAAAAACGCTTTGAAATTACTCAACCAAAGAAAAAACCTTATTTCAAAATTATAGAAGATCTAGACGACTCTGATTAGCGATGCATAAAGGAAATTCTTGCGGAAAATTCCCCAGCGCTACAAAAGATTTCGGAAATTATCGCTCTGTTTTATTTCAACACGAAGGAATCGAAATGATGGAAATTTAGGATCAATATAAAAACAATTATTGCGCATTATCTATTGGAATAGGTTGAAGCTTGTAAAAAACCTTTTTTACTTAGCTAACCCCTCAATTTTATTACTTCTGTCAAAAACCAAAGAAAGCAATAAACACATCCCTTTGTATTTTGGGCTAAACTTCATTGTCCTCAGACAATAATACTTGCGTATACCTAATCGCTGGTTACACTAGGCACTTATGAAAAAAATTATAAGCACTTTTGTGTTTGCGCTACTTCTATTCTGTGGCCAGTTAAGTTTTTCTCAATACGTGCTAATAACACCGGAAGGAGGAATAGCGCCAAAGTTAGAGCGCTTATTAAACCTTTTACATCTCTACTCGCTTAAAACTCCCAAAGAGGTTCTCAATTATACACAATCTCAATTTTTAAGGAAACCGACTCAAGAACGTTGGCATATACAAAAAACAAATTTTGATGATAAATTATCTGAGGCGTTACCGATTTTTAAAGAATTGGGGGTTATCAACTCCGTAGAACCAAAAGAAAAAATTTATAATCATTTGCTCATCTTGGGCACAACAATCCCACTAATGTATACCAAAATTCAATGGATAAAAAAACACTTTGAAAATGGACTCAGTATCGATAAAATTTATTTTTTAACCGGCACGAGGCCCTTGGATTTGTCGGTGGATCTATTTCCGGCTATTGATAACCTACCGGCAAATGAAAAACCAAAGAATGAAAGCCAAGCGGCCGAATGGTTATGGAATACCTATGTTGATAATAAAGAGCTAAAGGAAAAAATAACTTTCGTGAGTGTGCCTATGATTGTAAACGCAGACGGAAGTATACGACGTCCTACAACATTAGATACCATTGAGTTATGGCTCAAAAAATACGAACCACAACCTGGTAAAACTTTATCGCTTTCCAAAAACCCTTTCATACCCTATCAGCATGCTATTGTATGGGTGGCGTTAAAAAATGCTCAGTGGTTTGAAAACAAGGGAACCCTTGAAACCGTTGGAGAAGCGGCATCAAGCGAAAAGGATTACAAAAGTAATGCAATGGGGATTTTCCTGGATACTCTAGCACGATGGTTCTATACAGAATACAACGCGTTTTATGGATTATCATCAAACAACTGAGAACGCCAGTTTCGGTTAACTTACAATCCCCAACTTTTTATAAAGCATATTTGTCCTTTCGGTTAATATTTAAGCACCGAAAACAATCGAGCCACAAAGTATTTAACGCTACACGTCTCAAAGAAACGCTATCGAATTACACAGGTATTAATTAAAAGCTTATAAAATTCGCTCTCAATCTAACCTTCTTAAACTTTTACCGACATCGTAAAATTGCTTGAAAACTGTTGGATTAATGTTGACCCAAAACACAAATCAATCAATCCTTTACGCCTGTATGAAACGTTTATCGCTTCTAGCCAGCGGTTTTCTTATGCTTTTTGGCACTACGGGGTGTAAAACCACAAACCTCGGACCACAAGCTTTAAGGAATACTCATCCTTCGTACAATCAAGAGATTGTTAACTCGCTCAATGAGCAATTGTTGGCCAATATTGTACGTATGCGCTATCGCGACAATCCCTATTTCCTCGATATCAAAGCGATTAGCCAAGCGCAAAAATGGAGTGGCAATATTTCTCTTGATGTTGAGGGCAAAACAGACCCAACCCCTACAAACCTTACGTTTAAACCAACAATTGGTGCTACATTTGAAGAAAATCCAAACATCACCTATTCACCGCTTGAGGGACAAGATTTCATACAAAAATTGTTAAGACCGGTACAAACAACCGTCGTTCTAGCAATGATACAATCGGGCTGGCGCCTTGACCGTATTTTTGATATCTGCGTAGAACGTGTAAATGACCTAAGAAATGCACCGACAGCAAGTGGGCCAACACCAGCACTTACGCCTGAATATAAAAAATTTAAGCGGTTTGTTGAACTATTAAGAATTATGCAACTGAACGATCTTTATGCTATCGGTGAAGACCCTGTTCACGCCTTCCCGGATAAGATTTTCCGCATCAAAAATGATGACCGTTTTGCAAAAGAAATTGCCGAACTTAAGCAGTTGGCCGACTTGGGACTAGATCGTACAGATTACAAAATCAAAGATAACTTTATTGACCTAGGACCAAAACGTCTAACTTTGCGTTGTCGCTCGCTAATGGGAATCTTTTTCTTCCTTTCACAAGGGGTTGAAGTTCCACCACAGGATGAAGCTGCGGGATTGGTTACCGTTACCAGAAATACTGACGGGACAAAATTTGATTGGCATGAACTTTCGACCTGTTTCTTCAACGTGCGTTGCTCTGAAGAATCGGTCAAACCTAAAAATGCTTTCGCAGCCGTTCATTACAGAAACAAATGGTTTTACATTGCGGACAACGATTTGGAATCCAAAACAACGTTTATGTTGTTAACCCAAATATTTAACCTACAATCGGCACACTTAAAATCAAACGAACCGATTTTAACACTACCGATTAAGTAAATAACGGTTTAAAAAAGGCGCCAACGCAAAACTTTTGCGTCAACGCCTTTTTGTTATGCTCGATCCTGAGAAGACACTATTACAACTAAAAAAGCTGTTCCCACTCTGTCAGCTAAATCCTCGTGTTCATCAGTTGTTAGCGGTCCAGGCAAACGAGCCCCTATTTTTAGCATGTTCCGGAGGAGCCGATTCCCTATTTCTATTGTATCTCATAAAAGCTCATTTTTCGGACAGACCCTTATATGTATTACACTTTAACCATGGAATTAGGACCGCCTCAGCAGAAGAGGAATACGGGGTAAGGCAACACGCCGAAATATTAGGACTTAAAATATTTATAGGCAAACGACAAAAACAAGACCACTATACAGAAGCCAGCTTGCGCGAAGAACGTTATGCTTTCTTTTTAAATGTTTTAAACCGGCTAAATGGACGTTATTTACTTCTCGGCCATCACGGAGATGACGTAATTGAGAGCATGCTTATGCGTTTATTTTATGGCAGCGGGTTAACTGGATTATCATCGCCAAAACCGGTTCAAACGTTTTTCGATGGGCATGTACGCCTACGACCCTTGCTTAATACTTCAAAGAAAGAAATTCAGAATATTTTACAATCACTTCAGCTTACATGGTTTGAAGATAGCACCAATGCAGACCCAACGGCTTGTTCGCGTAACCAAATAAGGCAACAACTTATACCATTTTTAGATACTTTAATAAAAGACCGTAATTGGCGGAAAGGTATAAGCCGAAGCCGTTCTCTCTTAGAAGAAGAAGATACGGCGGCCGAATTTAACATCGAAAAATTATGGGCTTCAGCCTTTGCCGAAAATAGAGTTTTTTTTGACGCACTCAGGGGGCAACCAAAGGCTTATTATCGTAGGATTCTATGGCGATGGCTACTTTTAAACCAAAAAACTGAATTTCTCGAACTAAAATCGTCGGCTATTGATGTGTTGGTTGATCATATTTTTAATGGACAAAATTATCAACTAACGTTTGGCGAAAACCAAAAGCTGGTTTTCACCAAAAATGTTTTGAGCCATGAAACGCTTATAAATTTAAAAGGCCTTCCAATCTGGCCAAAATACATGTTAGTCCCAAAACGCAACGAAAAAATTTTTTTTCCTTCGAGGAAATGTTTGACAATCGAACACATGATATTGGATGATGCTTTAAAAAGAGATATTTTAAACGGATTGTATTCAAATAGGGAAATAGTTTTTTTAGACGGCTTAGAAAAATGCACCGTACGTCAGTGGGAAGACGGAGACCGTTACCAACCAATAGGTTCTTCGAGTTCTAAGAAAGTAAAGAAACTGTTTAGCGATCACAAGTTTGATATTAAAACTAAGCATACACTTCCAATTGTATGCCATACCGATGGTCGTATTTTGTGGTGCCCAGGCCTCCCACCTTCAGAAGCATTTAAGATTCGACAACATTCAACAGAATGTGTTCGTTTAATGTATCGTTGATTTAAAATAGTTGAAATTATGACAAATGGTTCACATTCATCAAAAAAGCAACGCGCTCCCAAGCCGTTTAACCCAAGGACTTTTTTAGTTTGGGGCACGATTGTTTTGATACTCTTGATATTAAATTCATTGGCCAATACGCCGGAATGGAAACTTAATCTAAGTGTTTCACAAATCCTTATGATGGCCAAAGAAGGCTTGGTCGCCTCGGCCGAGATACAATCGGATGCGACCGGCGGGCCCGAATGGTATCGCATTAAAGGACGGCTTCATGCGGATGCGGCAAAAATTTATCGCCTTTTACAAAGCACAAAAACCGAAACTCCTGAAGCATCGGGAGGGTTAATTTTGCCCGAAAAAACAAAAGAAATACCTTTGCAATTTGAAGCCAGCGGACGTTTAACTGAAAAACGTTTTAATGAACTTTTAGACAGCGGTGGAACCTTTATTACAAAAGAAAAACCGGCAAGCACTCTAATGTCTTCTTTGATGATGAACGTGCTACCCTTCCTAATTATATTGGGTGTTTTATACTTTTTGTTTATGCGGCAAATCCGTGTTGCCGGCAAAGGAGCGATGAGCTTTGGAAAAAGTCGCGCACGATTGCTTCAACAAGAACGAAAAAAAATCACTTTCAAGGATGTCGCTGGGTGTGATGAAGCTAAAGAAGATGTACAGGAAATCGTTGATTTCTTAAAAAATCCTAAAAAATTCCAAGCCATTGGTGGTCGTATTCCCAAAGGTTGTTTAATGGTTGGGCCCCCGGGGACGGGAAAAACTTTATTAGCAAAAGCTATTGCCGGTGAAGCCGATGTGCCTTTTTTCAGCATTAGTGGATCTGACTTCGTTGAAATGTTTGTGGGTGTTGGCGCTTCACGTGTTCGCGATATGTTTGAGCAAGGTAAACGTAATGCACCTTGTTTAATCTTTATTGATGAAATTGATGCTGTAGGTCGCCAGCGTGGTGCCGGATTGGGCGGTGGTAATGACGAGCGCGAACAAACCCTCAATGCTCTTTTGGTTGAAATGGACGGATTTGAATCTCATGAAGGCGTAATTATCGTTGCCGCAACAAACCGACCCGATGTGCTCGACAATGCTCTTCTGCGTCCTGGACGTTTTGACCGTCAAATTGTTCTTGATTTACCCGACCTTCGAGGCCGCGAGGAAATTTTGAAAGTTCACGCGAAAAAAATAAAGTTGAGCTCAAAAGTTGATTTACAAGTTGTCGCCAGAAACACCGCCGGGTATTCCGGAGCAGATTTAGAAAATCTATTAAATGAGGCCGCATTGTTTGCGGCACGGCAATCGAAAAAAATGGTTGAACCGAACGATCTGGATGAAGCCAGAGATAAGATTTCTTTCGGCCGAGAACGCAAAAAGCTCATGGACGAAAAGGATAAAAAAATCACGGCCTATCATGAGTCAGGTCACGCGATTGTACAGGCTGTGATCGATGATGGATTGCTGCCGATCCATAAAGTAACGATTATACCTCGTGGACAAAGCTTGGGAAGCACGATGATGCTACCGACAAAAGATATTTTAAATCAGTCTAAAAAACATGCGCTTAACCAAATTTGTTGTGCCATGGGTGGTCGTATTGCCGAAGAACTGACATTTGAAGAAATAACAACGGGTGCTTCCTGCGACATTCGTTCGGCTACAAAATTGGCCCGAAAGATGGTGTGTGATTGGGGCATGAGCGACCTCGGGCCCGTGGCCTTTGGTGAAAATCAAGAACATATTTTCCTTGGTAAAGAAATTGCTCGTGAACAAAACTACAGCGAAGAAACTGCTCAAAAGATTGATGCCACCATTGCCAAAATTATCAATGACCAATATGTACGGGCAAAGGATATATTAGTTCAAAAAAGAGAACATTTGGAAACCTTGGCCCAGGCTTTGTTAACCTATGAAACCTTAGAAGGGAAACATGTTTATGAAATTTTGGAGCATGGCAAAATTATCTCGGATGTTTTCCCAAAGCCTTCCGATAAGACGTCTTCCGAGGAAGAAAACACAAAACCGGCTAAACCAACACGAAAGGCTTCCCTAAGAGATGATGATTCGCTGGTAAATGTAACGGCATCCTAACCTACAAAAACTATGAACGTCTGCGTTTACGGAAACACGGTACTTGAAAAAATAGCCAAACCTATTGTCCAATTTGATACAACGTTAGAGGTTTTGTCTAAAACGATGCTCGAAACAATGTACAAAGCCGAAGGAATCGGTTTGGCTGCACCGCAGATTGGACAGAGCGTACGACTAGTCGTTATCGATTTACAGGATGCCACCCCCAAAGATGAAGTAATTTTAAACGAAAAGAAAATACCGACGGCCTTGCTGTTTCCATTGGTTATTGTTAATCCCACGTTAACGCCGATGGGTAAAGAAGAAGATATTATGGAAGAAGGGTGTCTTTCTTTACCAAATGTCCGTGGTAACGTTAAACGCTTCTCAAGCATACAAGCCCGTTACCAAGACATTTATGGGGCTTGGCATGAGTTGCAATGTTCAGGACTTCTCGCACGTTGTTTTCAACATGAGGTTGATCATCTTAACGGCGTACTATTCATTAAGCATCTTTTGGCGGCCGAACTAGAGCCCCAAAAAGAATTATTAGAAAATATAAAAAAGGCGACAACGGTAACCGACATCAAAATAGCGTAGGCGGTTATAATTTCCTTCTTAGGTCTAAGCGGCCTTAAAAGAGAAATTTTTCCTTAAAATTTCCTTATAAACATCATCATAGGATTTGCACAATATTCCGTTTATACCCAACATATTCGCGGCCGTAACATTTTGAGGAATATCATCGATAAAAATCGTCTCTCGAGGTTTTATATTTGGATATTTTCTTAAAAGCTGTAAATAGAATTCCAAGGTAGGCTTTGAACAGTGGGCTTGAAAGGAACAAAGGCCACCGTCAAAAAACTTGAAAACAGGTTCTTGAGCAACCGATAAATAAAATTCTTCCGACAAATTTGACAAAAAATATAACCGACATTTTAAGGTCTTAAAAAGGTTTACCCACGCCAATCGTTCTCTTATTGGGCGAAAAAAATTCTTTGCTATCGACACAAACTTTTCGATATGGAGAGGTTCAAATCGGCCGCTTAACAAATCCACTACAGTCGTGTAATTAAAACAACCTTCATCGCATAAATGCCACGCACGTGATGCCGGAATCTCAAAAAGGTTATCAGGGCTATCCGGAATTTCTTGTTTAACTAAGTCGGCTATCTTTTTTGGATTCCAAGCAAATAGTACATTTCCAAGATCGAAAATTACGGTATTAATTGGTTTAAATTTCTTCATTATCGAAGGGTTCTATCGGCTCTTCATGGGGTAAAGTATCGGCATAGACAACATAAGTATTGCAGAAATGATCATACAAAGATCGACGCATAGAACTCCAAAAAATCGGTAAGAAGTTTACGATAAATAAAATAGGCCATAGTGAAAACATTACCACGGCTTTTAGACTTTCGCGAAAAAAGATTTCAACGATCGAAAGCCGCAATCCATCAGCCCTTACAATTTGCAACCCAAAAATTTTTTTACACAAGGAGCTACCGGCAAAGACAACTTCACTAAATGAAAAATACAACCATGTAAGTAGGAAAAATACCCGATCTACTTGCATTAACATGGCACTAACACCCGGAAGCTTTGGTACACCGTTAAGCACCTTTTTTAAAGCTTCCGGTGAAAAAGAAGCGAGATTTTCGGCAAGGTACTGTTGAAAACGTAAGCTTTCCTCTGCATAGTAATTCGGTAAAATATACTTACCAACAAGTAAAATCCCCAATAAAAAAATGACTGCAAAGTCCATCAGGAATGCCAACGCACGTGGCAAAGGATGCGCCACAATAATTTGATTATTTCCCGGGTTTTTATTAACAAATGACATTTTGTAATCGATAAGCTTTAAAGGTATTATACATAAGCATGGCAACCGTCAACGGCCCTACACCACCGGGTACCGGTGTTATTTTAGATACCATTGGGTACACCAAACCGTAATCGACATCCCCACACAGTGAGTATCCGTTAGACTTTGAAGGGTCGGGTACACGCGTGATACCGACATCAATTACAACAACACCCTCTTTGATAAACTGAGGTGTTATAAATTTTGGACGACCACACGCCGTAATTAAGATGTCTGCTTCTTGAGTAATCTTTGCCAAATTGGTAGTTTGAGAATGGGCAAAGGTTACGGTGGCATTTCCATAAGAACCCTTCCTTAATAAGAGAAGACCCAGCGGTTTTCCAACAATGAGACTACGGTTAAGAACAACAACATGCTTACCGGCGGTTTCAATATTGTAATATTTTAACAATTCAATAATCCCCGCGGGGGTACAGGAAACAAAACCACTTTCATCTTCTTGTAATAGTTTTCCCAAGTGAAATTCACTAAACCCGTCAACATCTTTTGTTTTTGAAATGTGATTGCAAACAGTATTAAAGTCGAGCCCACCTGGTAAAGGAGCCTGTACCAAAATGCCATGGATATTCTTGTCGGCATTTAAGGTTTCAATTAAGGAAATAAGCGTTGTAAAAGATGTTGTTCTGGAATCCAGGACATGCAGCTCACTTTCAATACCAACTTGTGCGGCCGTACGCCGCTTTTGATTTACATAAGACACCGAAGCGCCATCCTCTCCCACTCGTATAAATGCTACTTTTGGTACACGTTTTGTGCATTCCCTTTGGATATCCTCCTTTAACTTACACAAAATTTTATCGGAAACTACACGGCCGTTCAAACATTTTTCCATTTATAGCTCGCCTGTTTTTAAAATGACTTGCCTTACATGCAAAATACGAAAAGGATCTTTGTCCACCAATTCGACTGTTCCGACCAATACAACTTCTTTGTTCAAAAGAACATCCGCTTGCTTTTTAAGATATTCCCCTTCAATTTTAACGTGAATAATAATGTGGTTTTTATTTTGAGCATCAACCAACACAAATTCATCCCTATCTAACAATCTCGAAAAGAGAGCTTTTTTTACCAAGCGACCTTCAAATGTTTGCATTGTACCCGGGAGTGCGTGAGATGCCAACTTATCCATTTTAGCGGAAGCCATGGCCAAAAAATTGCCTCCCAAGAATACCAAGATGCAAAAAATTTTGCTAAACGCTTTAATTTTCATGAGGTTAACTATGTTAAATTTCATTCGAAAATCAAATTTATTTCGGCTAAAGATAAGCGCTTAAAATCTCCGGCCATAAACTCTTTTGGCAAGTGCAGATTACCAATCTGGACCCGCTTCAATTTTAGCACTTTTAATTGAAAATGTTGAAGGAGTCGACGTATTTCTCGTTTCTTTCCCTGTGCAAGAGTTGCCTCTATAATACGGTTCTTGAGATGCCGAACCTCCGCGAAATATAAATGCTCCCCATCATCACGGATACCCTTTTGTAGAAGTGGGAAAAGGTTTTTATCAACCACTTGATCAAGCGTTACCTGATATTTTTTTAGGATTCCGAATGAAGGATGCATAATACGATTGGCCAAACCACCATCGGTCGTAATCAAAAGTAACCCTTCGCTTTCCTTGTCCAAGCGCCCAACAAAAATCCACTTTGAAATGTTTGAAAATTTTTTAGGTAATACTTGCCATAAATTTTTTTCCGAACCGTACGAAACATTTGTACAAACAATCCCACGAGGTTTATAGACCATCCATACTTCGGCTTCTTTCTGAGCACCAATGCCGACGGGTTTCCCATCCAAAAGTAGTTTTTCATTTATGGGATCTACCCGCTGACCTAAAACAGCAACTTTATCTTCAACACAAACCCTTCCTTCGGCAATCAATACTTCCGCTTTCCGACGCGAAATACCCAAGGCTTGTGCAAGAACTTTTTGTAATCTTTCCTGCATTTTGTGAGAAATACATTTCTCATGGCCTTCTTGAAAGATTTTTTCACCAAAATAAAATATTCCTCTGAAATTATAATAACCAGCTCTTTCAAAAAATTTTCATTGCCAGGGAATAACCACCAAGAGGGTGGGTCCTTTTTTAAACCGTTTTATTTGCTTTACCTCATAGTCTTTTCATGAATTTGTTTCTCTCATGTTATCACGCCTAAGGAGAATATACATTTTTCTTATATTCACAACTGGCATTGGCAACCAATTATGGCCGCATGAGCAAGCGCAGTGCCGCATCTCAAAACCTCTAACCGTTGCTTTCTGGCTACAAGCTTCCTATGAACTTGATCACTTTGGTCCCGTTTGTATGGAGTTGAATAAAAAAGGGATAAATGCTTATTTTGTCCTTCTAAAGCCGAAATTCCAGCTCGGAAGCAAAGCTCAGAAAAAACAAGCAGACTTTAATGCCCTTCTAAGCCAGCTAAAATTACGTGGATACCCTTATAAACATGTTTTTGAGAAGGAAGTTAATGTAGCCATTACGAGCCAAGCTGCCGATTGGCTAAAATCGTGCAAGGGGTTAAAAATTAAAATGGGTTATAGTCCCGCAACTTTAAAAAATTATTTTGACTCATGGTATTATGAAGGATTCGACGGGTTTTTGGTTCATGGGAAAATTGAAGAAGCCATATTTTATCCTTATTTTGGGAAGAGAAGAGTGAAAGCAATAGGACTACCAAAATACGATTTTCTCTATCAAAAGGCCTTCGATAAAAGCGAATTGCGAAAAAAATATGGTGTTGCCACAAACGCAAAGGTTATTACCTATCTGCCAACATGGGATAGCGAGTGTTCTATAAGATATGTTTATGAAAGTTTAAGAAAACTTCAAAGAAAAGGATATACCATTGTCGTTAAACCACATCCACACTC
>CAZDSI010000002.1:4939-23163 GCA_964508215.1 uncultured Opitutales bacterium | reverse complement strand
AAAACCACCATCTTGACCAATTAAAGGCCCTAAAAGGCGCCTTAATTATTGACTGTTATGAGCCTTTCACCGATGCTGTTTTAATGGCCGATCTGTTGATAACAGACATTAAAAGCGGTGCAACGCTTGAAGCGTTATTTGCTTCCAAAGCTAACCTCCCGTGGATTGGGCTTTTCCATTCTAGTGATAACATTTTTCACGAAAGAGTATTGGAAGCCGGCCCGATTTTAAAGGACGGTAAAAACCTCGTCATAACGGTTGAAGAATTGCTTAAAAACGATCCATATCAACATAAGAGACAGCACCTATTGCCCATCTTTTGCGGCGTTCCCGACGGGAAAGATTCGGCAAGGGCAGTTGAAGCTATTTTAAATTTGACCGAACAACCTGTTATATCAAAAAACTACCCTTATTTCTGGAAAAAACTTTTTTATTCTTTTCAGAAAAAGTTTAAACGATTTAAGCGCTTTTTTATCAACGACTAAATTTTAATTTCCTGTAAAACCAGCCCTAAAAGGGTACTGTCGAAACATGGAACTTTCTTAAGCTTCAAAAAGGAGGTTACTATCACATATCTCTCATCGGCCCCGCTTACTTGTTCCTCAAAATTAATAAAAATTTTGCTGCATTTTAGGAAAATCGGCACTATATTATCCCCATGTCAGGTGTTGAAACGTTCAGTGCATTATTAAAAACGTTTGGTATGCGGGTTGGTATTAACAATTTGTCTTTCAACGAAGATCTACATTGCCGGTTTACCGTAGATGGGCAATTAAGTGTCAACGTTCGTTACGATAGAGAAAAAGAAATCTTTTCGTTGCTCAGCGAAATTGGCCAACTCAACGAAAATAATTTTGAGATTTCTTGTGATTGTCTACTAAAGGCAAACGGGGAATGGTCCCTATCGAAAGGGATGACATTGGGTAAGATGCCAAATACTCAAAACATTACGCTAGGGTACTACGAGTCGGCCCACGGTCTTCTACAGGATCGTTTTGATAATCTTATAAAAACATTTGTCGAGGCCAGCGAAGTATGGAAAAAACAACTCGATTTATTATCACAGGGGCAAATCCCTAAAGAGTTATCCGAGGCATAATTTAGTGTGTGCAAAAAGCTTTTCCAGAGAAAGCCTATTGGAAGACAATACAAAAGGTTGAATTGTTACTTAGTCATGATTGTAACAAACCTATAGAATGCCCTAAAGTCTTATTTCGAGGCCAGGAGATAACATCACTAAATCAAAGTTCTATTTTGGATTTTGCACAAAAATCTGGATATGGTTTTTTTGATAAGCTTTATTTTTTTCTACCGGTACCTAATCTTCTCCACTATACCGAAAAAGACTATTACGTTGCGGGTAATTTCAATAACTGGAAACCGGATCAAAGCTGGAAACTCATTTTTAACACCGAATACCATTGTTTTTTGTTAGAGATCCCCATTGAAAAAATACAAAAACACCTCGGCGATAAGGTACCAGTCTTCAAGTTCGTATCAAGCCGTGGCGAATGGATTGATCCTCCAGAAACAGCAAATAATATCCTACAATGCGAGCGTGGTTTTCGTAATTGGGTTTTGAAATTTGAAAAAACCGGCAAACATGTTTGGGAATTTGAACTACCAAATCCGCATTCATTGCAAGAGACTGAAGCCTTACAATGGATTGATGGACAACAAATCCTTCAATCCTTAACGATTTCAAACCTCCCTTTGTTATTAAAACAGGCGAGTACAAAACCTTTAGGGGTGATAATCGAAAATGGGAAAACAACTTTTCAGTTGTTCGCTCCACGAGCAAGACATGTTGGTGTATCGTTTTGGCCCATAAACAAAACAACCGTAACATCTCTCGCGCTTAGCCGTCAAAACGACGGCATATGGAGTCTTACCGTTCCAAGCGTGCTAAAAGACTACCGGTACCACTATTATGTGGAAGGAGAAAATCTTGACGAAACCACCAGTTTTCAACCAAAGCCACTCCTGGATCCTTACGCCATTGCTACTACAGGCCCTAATGGCCCGGGAATTATTGTAGAAGCGCCGAAGCCAAAAAGAGCTCCCGCTTATGAGGCACCACCCTTACAAAATCTTGTCATTCTTGAAGCCCATATTCGCGATTTGGTCGCCAATACCGCTTTCGCAAAAGGTAAAAAATCTTTTGGCTTTAAAGAGCTTACCGCTTGGGTTGGTTCAGCAAACAATTACCTTGTTGACCTCGGTATTAACGCCATTGAATTACAACCGGTAACGGAATTTGATTATACAACCCCGGAAGAATATCAATGGGGTTATATGCCGGTAAATTACTTCGCGCCTTCAAGCGCTTATGCACAAAACAGCGAAGAAGGATCTCAAATTTCCGAATTTCAAGACCTTGTTCAAGCGTTTCACCAAAAGGGCATTGCCGTTATTTTAGACGTAGTCTATAATCACATGGGACATTTAAATTCCCTTTTGCACATTGATAAATATTACTACTTTACAAGTCATGAAGACGGCAAGCTTTCTAATTGGAGCGGTTGTGGCAACGACTTAAGGGTTAATGCACCTATGGTCGAGCGGTTGGTTATCAACAGTTTAAAACACTGGATACAGCTGTACGATATCGATGGTTTTCGGTTCGACCTAGCCGAATTGCTGGGCTTGCCGTTGTTAAAACGAGTTGAACAAGAGCTTAAAAAAATTAAACCTTCAGTAATTCTCATTGCAGAACCGTGGAGCTTTCGAAAGCACATCGGGCACGATTTAAAAGAAACCCAATTTTCTTCCTGGAACGACGGGTATCGCGAATTTCTTGCACAATACGTATGGGGACAAGGTAATATTGAAGGCATTCAATATTTTTTAAAGGGTTCTTTGGACTACTTGTCCAGTTTCCCAGCCCAATCTATCAATTACACAGAGTCACACGATGATCACAGCTGGATCGATAAACTCACAGAAAAAGCCGATAAAAATGCCTTTTATCCGACGTTAAACGACCGCCGAAGAACTCATTTAATGTTCGCCGCATTGTTTATGTCTTTCGGTATCCCGATGATCTCCTCAGGGCAAGATTTTTTACGTTCTAAACAAGGAGTTAGAAATACTTACAATCGTGGCGATCTAAATGCACTGGATTATAGTCGCCGTGAAATCTTTTCCGGATCGAGCGAATACGTAAAAAACTGGGTAAATTTCCGTTTATCGTCTTTGGGGAAAACCCTTAGACTTGAACAAAAACCCAAAGACACTTTTTGGCAATTTTTTTATACCAAGGGCACTTCGGCGGTTACAGTCTTGTATAACGCCGATTATTCTCAGGGATCATCACAATTACTTTTTGCCATAAATCCGCATACACACGATATTGAGTGGACATTCGATAAGGCAGAAATGTTCGGTTTTAAGCAGATTGCCGATACAGAACGTTTTAATGTGAATGGATTGTCTTCACCGATAACTTTTTTAGAAAAAAACAAGCTTCGACTACCTGCGCTTTCTTGTGCTTTATGGGTAAAGTAGGCTTCTTGAAAAAAGTCATTTGTGACCAAATTTTGCGAATTCTGAGCAATACTTACTTGTAAAAGATCTTACCTCAAGGTTTTTGCTCCCAAGTCAAAAACTTCAAAATGATCGTCAATAAAACCTATTTGTTTTTACAACTTTCAAGTTGTAAACAAAGCCTCAAGCTACTAAAATCGACCGTTAAGAACACCTTATGTTAAGTAACAAGCACATTTTAGTTACGGGAGGCACCGGTTCTTTCGGACAAGCCTTTTGTCGTCATGTTTTAAAAAATTTCGCTCCAAAACGCTTAATCGTTTACTCTCGCGATGAATACAAGCAGGCCGAAATGATGTCTAAAGCAGAATTTCAAGTCCCAAGCATGCGTTTTTTCCTGGGAGATGTTCGCGACAGAAATCGTTTAATAAAGGCCATGAAAGAGGTCGATTACGTTGTGCATGCCGCCGCACTTAAACAAGTTCCGGCCGCGGAATATAATCCTCATGAATTTATTCAGACAAATATCACCGGCTCGATAAACGTTATCGACGCAGCTATTGAATGTAACGTTTCGCGCGTTATCGCCTTAAGCACCGACAAGGCTGTTGGCCCCATAAATTTATACGGTGCGACAAAATTATGCGCTGAAAAAGTTTTCGTTGCCAGTAATAGCTACAGTGGCAAAAATCGTACACGTTTTTCGGTTGTTCGCTATGGTAATGTGCTGGGTAGCCGCGGGAGCGTCATCCCTTTGTTCCTTCAACAAAAATCGAGTGGAGTTATAACTGTTACAGATTCTCGCATGACGCGCTTTTTTATCACCTTAGAACAGGGCGTTAACTTTGTTTTACAATCGCTCGAAAAAATGGAAGGCGGCGAAATTTTTATTCCAAAACTACACAGCTGTCGGTTAACCGATATAGCTAAAGCTGTAGCCCCCGAATGTACTCATAAAAATATTGGGATACGACCTGGAGAGAAGTTACACGAAACACTCATTCCATCAGAAGAGTCACATTCCGTATACGACTGCGGAAACTTTTACATCTTAGCGCCATTGTTGGCCTATTGGACAAGCAAAAAGTCTTTTCAAGGAGCCCAGTGTCCCGATTCTTTTTCTTACAGTAGCGATAACAATAGCCAGTGGTTATCGGTTGAAGAAATCCGCACTTGGGTAAAAGGGTTTGTAGCAAAATAACGCTAAAAAACAAATTTTAAGGATAAATTTTAAAGAGTAGAGGCAGCTTAAAGGCCTTTTTAAAACCTTAGAATATTTTTCCCTTGTGAAGGATTTGGCTATCGAAGTTTTAAATTATGTTCAATAATTTTATTGCCTTCGTATACTTTTATAAGACTCTATCTTTTTATCTTGCTTTTTATTTAAGTTAAAGGCATTTCAAAATTTGCTTATGAAAAGGTTAACGTTAGCAGTTTTAAAGCGCGAAGAAACAGGGAAAGGCCCTTCAGGTCGCTTAAGGAAACAAGGATTTATTCCAGCCGTTGTTTATGGCAAATCTGGAGTCGAACATTTAAAGGTTGCTCTTGATGCTTTCCGTACATTAGTGCGTGAAATAGGTGATCGTGCCGCTTTGGTTGAATTATCAGTTGATGGTAAAGCAAAAGTGTTGTCATTGCTTCAAGAAGCGAAACGTAATTTTCAGACCGATCGTTTCGAGCACATCGATTTTAAAGAAATTTCTGAAAATGAGGAAATGTATGCCACCTTGCCTATTCACTTAAAAGGTGAAGCGTACGGTGTCAAAAACGAGAACGGTGTTATAGAATTTACAAACCACGCCGTCGAAGTTCGCTGCTTACCCAAAGATTTACCCGACGCCATTGAAGTCGATATTTCGGATTTGAAGGTAGGTCAGGCCATACACGTCAAAAATTTGCCACAAATAAAGGGAGTTCGCTATACACAAAAAGATATCGTTATCGTATCTTGTAGCGAAATCGCAGAAGAAGAGGAAGAAAAAGCGGTTACCGCAGAAGGTGCATCAGCTTCAGCAACCGAAGGCTCTGCCACATCTCCTTCATCTACAGCAGCAAGCGCTTCTTAAAGCTTTCACTTGGACAATCAAGCATTTGCGCAACCTATCAAATTGGTTGTAGGCCTGGGAAATCCAGGCTTACGCTATGTATCCACACGGCATAACATAGGGTACATAATGCTTGATTTTTTTAGCGCACATCACCAAACCGCTTGGAAGCAAAAAGACGATTGGCTTTGCAATTTAACGGAGGTTGTTTTACCGACCAATCATAAGCTTATTTTGGCAAAACCACTGACATTTATGAACCGAAGCGGCTCATGTGTGCGTAGAATAAAAGATTATTATGGCCTTAGTAATTCGCAGATCATGACTGTATGTGATGATATCAGCATGCCCTTCGGATTTACGAAGGTTTCTTGCCTACCGGGCACCGCAGGACATAACGGAATCAAAGACATTGTGTCGGTCGTTGGAGAGGGCTGCATACGCTATCGAATTGGAATTGGAACCAAACCCTACAAAGAAATGTCCCTAGAGGATTATGTGTTATCCTCCTTTTCAGAAACGGAAAAAGCCTCACTAAAACAACTTTCGGAAAATTTTATAAAGAACGTTGAAGTCCTTATTGACAAAGGCGTGGTTAAAGGCCTGAATTACATCCAAGTATAGAAAACAGGAGTCATTCCATGGTAAAGAAAAACTATCAAGCAACATTTATTTTAGATACACGTGAATGGCGTGAGTCAATTGATCAACTCGTTGATGGATTAAAGAAAACCATCGAGGAATCAAATGGAACCGTGACAAAGGTTCACAATCTAGGCATGCAAAATTTTGTACGCGCTCCACGTCGTGACTTCACTCAAGGGAATTATATTTGCATCCAATTCGAAACCGAAAACGTTTCAACACCAATTCTCTTAAGGGACCGGGTTCGCTTAAACCCCAATGTAAACCGTATAATGATTGAAAACCTAAGTAAATAACATGGCTTCTTTTAACAAGGTACTATTAATGGGAAACCTTGTACGGGATCCGGAATTAAGGGTAACACCGAGCGGGTTAGCGGTTTGCCGTTTTACTTTGGCAACTTCACGGGTAATTAAACAAACCGACGGTAACAATAAAGAGGAAACAACTTTTGTTGATGTTGAAGCTTTTGGTAAATCGGGAGAAGTTGTCGCCAAATATTTTCAAAAAGGACGGCCTATTTTTGTTGAAGGACGTTTACGCCTCAACGAGTGGCAAACCAACAATGGTGAAAAACGTAGCAAACTCTTGGTTGTTTTAGAAAATTTTGTGTTTACCGGCGGTAACAAACCACCTTCCGGTAACATTAAAACAGAAGGTAAAGAAGGCGAAAAAAGTTCGACTTTGCATTATGAAAAGGTATCCCCGGCAAATGAAATGCCAGAAGAAAGCACTCAAGCAGCTTACGGCAATGACAACGATAGCGAGGATGTTCCTTTTTAAATAAATAAAAAAACATTGAAAGAAAACTTATATGGCAACGGTAAAAGTATTGTTGTTAAATCCTGTAAACCATCTTGGTGGTGAAGGTGAATCCGTCTCGGTAAAAGCAGGCTACGCCCGCAATTTTCTGTTACCTAAAGGTTGGGCTATTCCGGTAAATCGCGCCAATCGCAAGCAAATTGAAAGCTTGCAAAAAGCACGTGAAATCCGCGAAGCAAAAGAGTTAGAACATGCGCATGAAATGTCTAAACGGCTAAAGCAAGTGTCCTTAGCTATTGCCGTCAAAACTGGGGAAGAGGGAAAATTGTTTGGTTCTGTAACTACCTTGGACATTTACAATCGCATAAAAGAAGAGGGCATAGAGCTCGATAAAACACAAATTCGCTTGCCACACCCTGTTAAAACCTTAGGAAAACATACCTTTAAGGTAAAGTTGCATAAAGATGTTATGCTGGAAATGGCTTTAGAGGTTGTGTCCGAAAATCCTATTGAAGCTTAAGTTTTATCGCTTTGGCGGCAATACGTGGAGAACTTTCAGTGGTCCAAAACGAGGAAACAAGGCGCAAAGAGCCTCCTTATAGTGTGGACTATGAGCAGGCGCTTTTGGCTTCATGTATGCTTGAAGGCGGCCAAGAAAGTTTAGCGCGTTGCCTGGAAACAAAGATTTCCCCAGATTCTTTTTATATTCCAGGCCACTCTCACATTTACAAAACTTGTTTATCTCTATACGAAAAGGGTTCTCCAATAAACGAAATTACCGTTTCGGAAGCGTTAAAAAACAATGGGCTTCTTGAAAAAATTGGTGGGTACGGTTACCTTTGCGAAATAAATAATCGCATCGAAACTCCAGCCCATTTAGCTTTTTACGCTCAAAAAGTCAAGGAACTCGAATTAGCGCGCCGCTTGGTTAATTTTTTCATTTCAGAATTGGATAACGCCTACAGTGGTATTGACAGTATTGATCATTTTTTAGAACACGTTGAACAAAAAGTTTTAGAAATCGGCGAAGACCGAATTACCGAATCGGCCAAACCCATTGAATACTCAATGGAACAAGCGGTAAATACTGTCCAAAAACTATCACAACAGCGTGGAACAATCAGTGGCATCAGCACGGGCTTTAAAGACTTGGACGGTTTGACTTTTGGCCTTCACCCAGCCGAAATGATTGTTTTAGCTGCACGCCCTTCGATGGGGAAAACCGCTCTCGCTTTAAATATTGCCGAACAAGCCATAGTCGGTAACCCCAGGTTAGGTTATGCACCAACACCCACGCTATTTTTTAGTTTGGAAATGAGTGCTGAACAACTCGCATTACGACTTTTGTGCGGCCGTTCGCGCGTGAATATGACCAAGTTACGCGAAGGTTTTTTAACAAAAGAAGCCTATAAGACCTTAGGGGAAACGGCTACAGAGATCAAAAAGGCCCCGCTTTGGATTGATGAGTCGGTCGGCATGAGCATTCTAGAGATGCGAGCAAAAGCAAGACGTATGCATGCCCAACATCGATTGGGTTTAGTTGTTGTGGACTATTTACAATTAGTATCGGGGACAGATCCCAAAATACCGCGAGAGCAACAGATTTCAGAAATCTCACGTGGCTTCAAAGCCATGGCTAAAGAACTTAATGTACCGGTAATCGTTTTGAGTCAACTTAACCGTGAGTCGGAGAAGGAACGAAGACAACCACGGTTATCGGATTTGCGTGAATCTGGCGCAATCGAACAGGATGCAGATTTGGTACTTCTCCTATCTCGCCGCAGCGGTGAAGAACAGGAGTTCACACACGAAAATGCCGTCGTTCGCGAACTTATTATTGCGAAACAACGTAATGGTCCCGTGGGGACTATCCTTTTAACATTTATAAAACCCTATACACGATTTGAAAGTTATACACATGAGAATACGGTTGAATAAACTTTTTCTTTTAGGTCTTCATCTATTGCCGATCTATCACTTAGAGGCCGATGAATCCGAAGGTGGTACTCAAAAAGTAGCGCAACCCTTGCCCGAAGAAGTTGCAATACGGAAAACCGAAATTGAAGCAACAGTTGTTGAAAGTATTCAAATTGAGTGCGTTCCTCCACATAACATCGATTTGACTTTTATTAAAGCACACATCGCAATTCATGAAGGTGATAAGCTTGACCAAAAGCAACTCAATGAAACCCTTCAAACCCTATATCGAACGGGAACCATTGAAAAAGTTGAAGTAAAAACAAAAGAGCTTGGAGATAAGAAAGTTGCGCTTACATTTCTCGTAACACCCAAATATAAGATTCGAAATATAACCTTTAAAGGCAACTTACGCTATAAGGATCGAACTTTACTTAGCGAAATCGACAGTAAGCCAAACGAAATGTTAAGCGTCGCAAAACTGACGACCGATGTTTACAAATTAAAGCAATTCTATGAAAACAAGGGCTATTTAAGCATAAAAGCCACTTTTATTGTAACCGAAGAAACGTCCGGAACAGGTTATAAGGACGTTGTTTTTAATCTCGAAGAAGGCAAACGCTCGCACATCTCGTCTATAGAATTCGAGGGAAATTCTTCTATAAAAAGTAAAGAATTGGTCGAAATCTTAAAGACGCAAACCTGGGATTTACTTTCTTGGTTAAAAAATACCGGCCGCTATCGTGCAGAAATGTTTGAAGAAGATCTCGAAAAAATAGCCGAGTATTATCGAAACCGTGGTTTTTTGGATGTAGTCATCGATAAGCGAAAGGTAAAATTGATTGAGCACAATGAACGGCTAACCATCCGCATTCCTATTCAAGAAGGCAAACGGTATTTCGTTGGGCATATTGCGTTAAGCGGTGGTTTTTTGGGTGCAGGGAAAGCAATGGATTGCTTAGTTATCAAAGAAGGAGACCCCTTCGCGCCTGAAAAGATTGAAACGAGCTGTGAGAATATACGCGATTTATATGGGCAATACGGCTATTTAGACACTCAGGTGAGCGTTAAACGTAGCATTCATCCCGAAAAAATCGAAACAATCGACCTCACTTTAACGATTGAAGAAAAGCAACAATCAACGATCCAGTCTATACAAATTGTCGGTAATACCATTACTCAATCTAGAGTTATATTACGTGAATTAGCCCTTGCTCCGGGTGATCTTTGTGATCGTGTCCGTATGAAAAAGGCAAAAACACGTCTCGAAAACACAAATCACTTCAAGGAAGTCAGCGTTGTTCCAGAACCAACCATGTTGCCCAATAAAAAGGATGTGAAGGTTACCGTTGAAGAAGGGAAAACTGGTAGTGTGTATTTTTCGGGTGGCATTAACAGTGTTGAAAAGTTTACCTTTGGTGTCACCGTTGGACAAAACAACTTTGATTATAAAAGCCCCAAAAGTCTATTCCGTGGAGCGGGACAAAAAGCTTTTATCAGCACCGAAATCGGTAAATACTCTAACCAAATTCGACTGTCATTTGAAGAACCTTGGGTTTTTGACCGAGAACTTAAATTTGGCTTTGACGCTTTTCGTACGGCTAATAAATATAGCAGCTCCGCTTACGACGAAATTCGCTTAGGAACCGAAGTTTATGTCAGCAAGCGTTTGTTCGAACAAGTGATAGGTCGATTGTATTACGATATCGAAGAAGTAAACATTCGTAACATGGATACGACAAAGGTTCCGGCCGAAGTGGCTCGTGAAAAAGGGAAACGAAGCATATCGAAAGTTGGTATTGCCTTCTCGAGAGACACTCGAAACAATCTCGTTTACCCAACACAAGGAAGTTTTATCGAGTTGGATAACCAATGTGCGGGTGGTTGGATGCGAGGCCAAACAAACTATGTTCGGCAACGATTAACGGGAGCACGTTGGTTTTTAGTCGTTCCCGAAAACGAACATGTAGTGCTCGTTGGAGCTAAGACGGGGTATGTAAAAGGCTTTGGAGGCAAAGAAGTTCCGTTATTTGAACGTGAATTTTTAGGAGGGCCCGATGACCTAAGAGGATTTGATTATCGAGAAGTAGGCCCCAAAAGCAACGACCGATATCGCGAACCTCTCGGAGGAAAAACTTTTGCTTTTGGAACAACCGAATACTCAATTAAAGTCACAAGAATTCTTCGTCTGGCAAGTTTCTTCGATATTGGATTTCTGAACTCAAAGGCTTTGGATTGGCGCACATCTGACTACAATGCCAACTGGGGCGTTGGTGTGAGAATTTTTATTCTAAATGCACCCTTTCGTTTAGATTTTGCTTTCCCTTTAAAATCAGATCCCTATAATAAACACAAATGTAAGATTTCCTACTCCTTCGGAGTTTCGTTTTAAGGGAAATTTCACGTGAAAGGTTCATTTTATGAAAAAATTAGGTATAATCATCTGTGGGCTTGTTTCTCTCGCTCAAATTGAACTAGTGCAAGCAAAAGAAGCTGCCGTATCGCAGTCACAGCATAAAGGGCAGATAAAGGCACAACCACAGACACAAAAGCTGTACACAGTTAATTTGGCAGAGGTTTTTGAAAAATTCTATAAGGCAAAAGAATCACGAGAAGGTTTTGATATATTGGTAAAAAATGCCGAGAAAGAGACCGAAACGATGATCCAAGAAGGTAAGCCAATCATTGAAAAAATTCAGGATTTGCAGAAAAAAGTTAGTAATCCTGCTTTAGACCAAACTGCAAAAGACAAGTTAACGACTGAAATCGAAGAGCAATACGCACTTTTACAGAAAAAAGAAAAAGAAATTAATGAATTTCGAGAGCAGACAGATTCAAAACTAAGTCAAAAGAAACAAGCCTTGATCTCTGAACATTTTAAAGAAATTAACCAACAGGTAACGGAAATCGCAAAACAAAAAGGAGCCGACCTTGTTTTTAATTCAGCGGGCGTTGGGGTAGTTTATGCAAAACCAGAATACGATTTGACCGAAGAAGTTATTCGTGCTGTAAACAAGGGTAATCCACAATCCGCAACTGTAAATAAAGAAACCAAACAACCGGCTAAAGCACAAAAAAAATAATCCTTAGCGCATAGATCTCATGGTTGCCATACAATATAAGTTAGAACAACTGATTAGCCTTATTCAACCTACGCGTGTACAAGGCAAAACAAATGTTGAGCATTTGACCGGCATTGCGTGCTTACGTAGAGCAAAAGCGGGCGATATTTCTTTTTTAGGTAACCAGAAGTATAAGGGTGAAGTTTTTAAATGCCGCGCAACGGTTATTTTGGTGGGGAAGGACTATGTCGGAACCCCTCAAGAAAATCAGGTTTATTTGCATACTGAAAATGCTTCTAAATCGTTGGATATCATATGCCGAGATATTGAGAATAAGACACGTCCTATCTTTACTCCTGGAATACATTCTTCAGCCATAATTGACCCTTCAGCAAAAGTTTCGCCTAAAGCCTGTATTGGGCCACTGTGTGTAATTGAAAAGAATGCGGTTATCGAAGATGGTGTTATTTTGCATGCATCCGTTTTTATCGGCGAAGGAGTTTATATAGGACATAATACACTTATTCGACCAAACGTTTCCATTTTACGTGATACCCATATCGGTAGAAACGGGTACATTGATAGCGGAGTCGTTATCGGATCCGAAGGATATGGTTACGAAACAGAAAACGGCGTGCATAAAAAGTCACCTCAAATCGGTCGAGTAGTTGTTGAGGACAACGTTGATATTGGCGCAAATACAACGATCGATCGTGCACGGTTTTACGAAACTCGCATTGGCGAAGGAACCAAAATTGATAATTTGGTACAAATTGGTCATAATGTGATAATCGGCAAAAATTGCTTTATTGTGGCATTTGTGGGTATCGCCGGAAGTACCGTTGTCGAAGACAACTGCATTATTGGCGGCCAGGTGGGTATTGCCGGCCATTTACGTGTGGGCAAAGGGTCTATGCTTGGAGCGCAAACAGGTCTTAACCATGACCTTGAGCCGGGTAGTTATGTGCGTGGCACCCCTGCTTATCCTTACATGCTGGCACACCGAATTGATGTGCTAAAACAACGTCTACCCGAACTTTTCAAACGCATCGATAATCTGGAAAAAGTCTTTGCCTATTTGACCACCGACGCATCCAAGGGTGTTTTTTTGCAAAAAAATGCACAATCGGCGGATTAAAATTTTTACCGGACGTGCCCATCCTCAATTGGGGGAAAAAATTTGTCGGCATTTAAATATTGAGCTGGGAAAAGCAACCGTTGAAGCCTTTCCAAACGGTGAAACGTTCATACAAATTCAAGAAAACGTTCGTGGAGCGGATGTCTTTATTGTTCAACCCACACACGAACCGGCAAACCATCATTTGATGGAGCTTCTAATTTTTATCGATGCCGCACGACGTGCTTCTGCACAACGCATAACCGCAGTACTGCCATTTTATGGTTACGCGAGGCAAGACCGAAAAGACCGACCACGTGTGCCGATTACGGCCAAATTAATTGCCAATTTATTGGTTGCAGCCGGAGCAAACCGTATTTTAACGGTTGATTTGCATGCCCAACAAATTGTCGGATTTTTTGATATTCCCGTTGATCACTTATTTGCAACGCCAATTTTTTTCGATTATCTTACACAATCGTTAAAAGGCCTTCCTTTAGCTGTATTTTCTCCTGACCTTGGAGGAATGAAACGCGCTTTGGCCTACGCTGATTTGCTTGGCTGTTCCGTTGGTGCTGTTGCTAAACGCCGTAAAACTGCATATGAAGTCGATGCGTTTAGTATTATTGGAGAAGCCAAAGATAAACATATTATTCTTATCGATGACATGTCTGAAACCGGCGGTACGCTTATGAAAGCCGCTACAAGGCTAAAATATGAAGGGGCTAAAAGCGTCCATGCGGTCATTACACATGGCGTACTAACCCCCGAAGCCTTGAATAAAATCAAAACAAGTGATATCGATGAAATAATAACCACTAACACTGTTCCCATAAAACCCCTGAAAGATTATCCATTAACAATTATGGATATCTCTCCTCTGTTAGCCGAAGCCATCAATCGCATCCATAACCATTTAAGCATTAACGAATTATTCTCCGTAAAAGGCTTTTAAATTAAAAATTTTTTATAAAAACCTTATGGAAAATTATACCTTAAGGTTTCCCTTATTATGGTTAGTAAAATATTAATTGGCTACTTTTCTAAAATACATCCAACGTGTTCCAGCTTCTTTTGAGGTAAAATGTATTTTAGAAATTCCAAATCCACAATATTTCGGTAAGTCTCGCGCTCTATGGAGAACAATTAAATCCACGTCCGTCTTTGCAACAACTAACATCACATGACCATTTTCACCTTTCCCAAGCATAGATGGGTCTTTTTCGAGATTGAAGCGCCTAAAAGCAACAACATCACCCGCTTTCACATCACCGATACTTAGCACCTCTATTGACTCAATACAGTTCGCAAGGTCTTCTATCATAGGGTCTTCTTCATCATTAAATTTTACAAGCCCTTCACCACGCCTCAAATTGTCTAAAGCTAGAAAATGGTATGTAGAAGCCGGCGTTCGAGAACCTACGGCAAAACTGATCCAGGCTGAACAATCTAAAGGTCCAGATATTTTTGAAACGCCTTCTTGCAAAGACCCACAGAAATACCTTGTGTCATCAACATAACCTCTAAACCCAAAACCTTGATGCGGGTATATTAATTCTCCCTGAAAAGGACTACTGTTATCTTGATAATACCAAGTAAATCTTCTTTTCAATTCTTCGATTAGCGGCTCCGTTAACCCTGCTGGCAAAGCCGTGGAACAAAATAAAGGGTTTTTATCAATAGGGTATATGCTAAAATAGTCTTCATCGGGAAAAAATATTTTTAAGATCATAAAAAATGTGGCCCGAATACAAAGTGCAATTTGTGTCCCTTGAATATCCTCGAAAGATTGGTCTTCTCTTATGACCCCACCGAGTACCAGCGGCCGATCATATCGGATTGGATAGAAATTTTGCCAATCGACTCCGAGCAAATTTTTGAGGTTATGTCCTGTTTGTAAAAACACCCCTGTCTCTGTCAAAATTTCTCGCATTTTATGGGTTTTAAAAGACCAGGTAGCATCTTTAGCATTTGCAAGTAAGCCGATAACCTGTAGGTCTTCGGCAATCTTGGCTAAACATCTCTGCTGAATTTCTTCAATACTTAGACTTTTTTCGGCAATTTTACTCATCAATAAATCGCGTAACCCTCCTAGATATCCCCAAGACTTAATACGGAATGCCTGTTCTTCCATCAAAGGCTTTTCTAGGGGAGAATTTTGCTGTTGTCTGGCGTTTTCTACTTTGACAAAGTCCTCTGGCGTTATTTTTAAAAATTCAAGTGCCAATAGGGTTGCTGGCGAAAAAGCTGCTAAAAACGTCAATATTAAAAGACTAAGCTTATGCTTAAAGAAATCCTTCCTCATAACGAAGCATATTTAACATTGCCGTTGCTTAACCAGCAACACCAAAAAAATTTGTTTGCGAGTGCTTTCCTCGGAATTGCCCTAAGGACTTAAAAGGTAAATTCCACTAAGAACTCTACCAGCCCAAACCCTAAAAAACGCATTTCTGCTTAAAACTCGTCTTTGTTTGATGGTTTTTTATCGATTCCGGTATAGGCGTCTAAAGCATTTTTTTTTGTTTTTTTCAAAATAGGCTCTTTTGTTTTTAGCCACACTTTGTTCTCATTGAAAATACGTCCCGAAACACTTTCGCATACTTCTCCAATGGTCTTAACGGGAAATTTTCGGCCTTTTTTGGTTAGATTAAATGCCTTTCCAACCCTCACAACTTTTTCGACCGCACTCTGCAAAGGCTCATTCTCTGGGACCTGTACGATCCACCCCATCCACTCTTCTTTTGCAAGCTTTCCTTCTTCATCGGCCAACAGAACAACATATTGCTTCTTTATAATCGGCTTTTTCTCTTCCTCATTGGCTTCAGTATCTTGAACCGCACTTTGTAAATCGCGCAAGATGTTCGCAATAACCTTTTCATCGAGAGAACTCCTCTTCAAAACCTGCTTAATTATATCAATTTCTACTTTCGCCATTTATCTATTAAAATTTACCTTTGCAGAAATTATGAAGCTTAAAAATTACAAAAATTTTTAACTTAACCCTAATTTCAAAACAAAACCCCTCTTGGTCTTTGTCTTTCAACCTTTTAAACGAAAAATTTTTGTTCTCGCTTTTTCAAAGCCAATCTCTCTTCACATATGAAGCTAATCAACTGATTAAAAGCTATGATTATGGTAACAAGGCTTGCAAATTCATACTTGTTCGACCAGAATGTATGTCAATTGGGATTATGCAGACCATTGATTACGTCATTATTGGAATATACCTAATTGCGACCCTAGCCCTTGGTATGTACAAAGGCTGGCGTGTCTGGGATATCGCTGACTATGCCATTGGCGGGAAAAAATACGATACTCTATTTTTAACAATGACCCTGTTTGCAACCATTATCGGTGCTGGCTCAACGATGGGAAATGTTGAACAGGTTTTTAAAAGAGGCTTAGTTTACACATTCTTGGGATCCGCGTTTCTTATTTCCAGCTTTCTTATCGCCTTTGTATTTGTTCACCATTTGCCCAAATTTTCGAACTGTTTATCAATTGCGAGTGTCATAGGTACCGTTTACGGGAAAGGTGCTCGTATTCTAACCGGAATATTTGGTTTTTTATATCTGGCGGTCTTACTGGGGGTCCAAGTTAAGGGGCTTGGTTACTGGATGGAAGCCTTAACGGGTATTCCTTTCGCTAAAGGCCTATTTCTAGTCGCAGGAATAACGATTCTTTACGCAAGCGTGGGTGGTATCCGCGGTGTCACCATAACCGACGTGTTACAATTTTTCCTCATCATAATCGGAATTCCAACAATTTGCTATTTTGCCGTACGTAGCGTCGGTGGGCTTGATAGTTTGTTTGCAGCCGTTCCGCGAGAACGGTTAAATCCTTTTGCCTCACCAAACTTCATAACCGAAAGTTTACCTTTTTTATTTCTCTTTGCAATTCCAACATTTGAACCACACATCTCCCAACGTTTATTGATGGCAAATAGTACAAAACAAGCCAGAAATTCCTTTATAATGCTGGGAGTCATTGAATTTGCATTTTTTATTATGTTAGGAATACTGGGACTGGTTGTTTACGTAAGAACACCACAAATACCCGCAAGCCAGGCATTTAGCTCAATTGTATTAAGTGTATTACCGGTAGGGATTAAGGGATTGGCAATCATTGGTGTATTGGCAGTTATCATGTCCACAGCCGACTCTTTAATTAATACAAGTGGTGTGCTTTTTGCTCATGACGTTGTTAATCCATTGCTTAAAAATCGCCTCAACGGCTACCAGCAAATGCTTTTAGCACGGTACACCTGTGTAGTTATCGGCATTCTGGCTATAGTCGTTGCGTTCCGTTTCGACGATATTTTCGCACTTGCCCTTTTCAGACGTATTTTTTGGTCTCCTTGTTTAGTTATTCCCGTCATGGCAACACTCTTGGGTTACCGAACAACCGCATGGAGATTTTATGGTGCATGCATTACCGGAATGGCTTCCTACTTTTTGTGGGATAAAATGGTTACCCCCACTACTCATATAAGCCCATTTATGCCAAGTATCTTGGCGAACGCATTTGTGTTTCTTGATTTCAATTCCCTAAAAAATTCCTGGAAGGAAAAAAACACCAAGGCTTCAAACTTAGCTCAAACCGAAAAATTAACAAAACAAAAGACCCTCTGGCAAAAATTGTGGGGATTAGTTCCAAATATTAAAAGATTAAATTACGTTTGCGAAAGAAATATTCATTTAAATGAGGCACCATGGCTTTTATTCGGCTCTTTCGTTCTTTTAAATTACATTATCCCCATTTTTATGTGGAGCCCAGACTATTTACACTTTAGGGCAGCCGTTACACTTCGAATCATATCCGCTTTTGCATTGAGTATTTTATTACTGCAAAAATATTGGCCAACAAAACTTCAAATTTATTGGCCGTTGTATTGGCATTTTATTTTGGTGTTTACATTACCCTTTTTGGCCGTTTTTTGCTTTCTTGATTCGCCAGAAATTACCTACGGTAGCCTAAATATCGTGCTTGCTCTATTGTGGCTCCTATTTCTTGTGGATGGGAAAACTTTTGCAATTTTATCTTTGATAGGCATATCGGGCGGGTATCTTGCTCATTGCATGGTTAATTATATTTGGCCCGAAACACCTTATTGGGTAGTGACATTCAATGCGCTTTACCCAAGCTTATATTTGGGAGCTTTCTCTATTGCCATAGCAATGTTATTTATAC
>CAZDSI010000002.1:0-4923 GCA_964508215.1 uncultured Opitutales bacterium | reverse complement strand
TATACGCAAATCGCGTTTCCAAATTCGCAATTATTTGCATGGAGTACGCCAAATGAGTCATGTCATCACTAATGAAACGCTGGATACTTTGGGTACCTTACGTTTGTCTTCTTCTCACCATGGAGAAATGCTCCTAAACATAGCCAAACAATTTTCAAACGAAAATGTTCCATCCCCGATCAACGTTTCTCAAATGGAGATCGAAGCTTCTATTTCTCAACAGCACCAGTTGTTCAAAAACATTCTAACCACACTCGAATGGAGGAAAGCTACTGTTGAAAATTTTTCACCAGATTTATTACCAGCCCTAAGCACAACAAGCGCAAGAACCATCCTCCAAGATGTTGTAAACGATTACCCTTTTGAAAAAAATGAAAAATCAAAAGTATCACTTTTGTATCTTGAAAAAGATTTTTCATTTTCGGCCAATGCGACACTCCTTAAATGGGCAATTTTCCACCTGTTAAAAAACAGTTTGCAAGCCATTGCAGGAACCCCCAACGGTAGGGTTATCCTCCGACCGCAATTTTATAAAGATGAGGGATGGATTGCAATAGAAAGCAATGCCGGTAACATCGATGAGAACATTCTTAACGATCTTTTACAACGTATTGATTTTTCTTCTAAAAATTTAGGCATAGAATTAACCTTTGCCAACAATGTAGTAAAAGCAATGGGAGGGACCTTACACTGTATTTCCGAGGCAAACCAATTTACACGCTTTCTACTGCTTTTCAAACGCGTTTTCTAGCATACTTGAGGCTTGATTATAGTGGCTAAAATAGTCCTTTTAGCCAAGCATAATGGGAATTTTAACGAAATTCTTCTTGTCTTTTCGTAGTTTCAATTTTATCCTTTCGAACACCTCTGCATACGTTTTATGTTCAAAAGTAAACACCCATTGTTTTTTGCTACTTGCGAGTATTTTAGCTTGCTGGCGCGTATCGGTAATAAAAAAGGTAGCCTATGGGTTATTGACTCAATTGAAGAACTCAGCGCAAGTTCGGCCACAGAAAACCTAAAGGCAGGGCTAGAAAAAAGTTTCAAGCTTATTCCCCAAGCTCCACTCGTAACAATATGCAGTGTTGCCCCCCTAAACCGCTTTATTCATCGCGTAAAACTGGATTTAAAAGTAAAAAAACAAGGAGTTGGTGGATTTGGTGCTCTATTAAAGGAACGGTTTAACATCGAATTACCAAGCCACAAGGTAGCCGTGCTCGATGCCGATACCGGAGAAAATATCGACGTAAAAAACCTTCCCGATAATGTATGCTTTGTTGGAGCGCCTAAAAAAGAATTTACAGAAGCTCAAGCCGAATTACTTAAGCATTACCTTTATCCTCAACGTATGTTTCTCACAACGCTTGATTCTTTAAGTGGGCTCATTCATTATGCATCGCTAAAAAAAGTCACTGCACCTATCTTATATATCGAAATTTCGCTAAATAAATCACATATTTTTATTTTAAAAGATAAAAAAATTGAGGCTTCTTACCCGCTTGTTTATGGCTTAAAAAACTTCATACAAGCCGCCCGCAAGGACTATAATTTGCCCGACGACGTTAGTGCACATAAATACCTAACTAACGATGTAAAACCAGACTCCGATGAAGCCCAAAAATTGGTTTCGCGCATGGTTGCCGAGCTTAAATCTTACGTTGGATTCTTCGAAGTCCAATGCGGAACCACAATTGGGAATATTTTCTTTAATCAATTACCACCCACTTTAGGCTGGATCGAACAAGGAATTTCAAAATTAATGGGCATAGAAACATTGGAAATTGATTATCAAACATGGCTAAAAAGCAAAGGCTTGATGGTTAAGGAAGGCCTAATCAAAGACAATAATTTACCAAAACATTTATTCAATGTGTTCAGTCTAATGATGAATTACTTCTAATTTGAATGGCACAATTATGTTAAAAAATATTCCCATTAAACTCAAAAGCTCACGACCTTGGACCGCCGATTTTAGAGACCCCTCAACGCTGCCAAACCTTCAAGCATCGGTTGTTAAAAAATATTTCTTAATGGGCTCTTGTTTATTTATTTTATTGGCAGCTATGTGGGCCATTTATAGCGATGCCTCGGTACGTAACCAAATAAGAGACTTAAAGGATTTAGAAAACTTTTTAAAACAAAATAAAAAGCTTCATCAAATGTCGTTACAAAAAAACCAAGAATTTGTAACAAAAAAGGCTCTAATTGAGGCCATGTCTGTTGTGCAATCTTTCCCTCTAAATCCTTTTCAAGTGCTAATGGAAGAAAAACAGCAAAAACCTAAAGAAATTAAATACACTTTTATATCCATAGAAAATTCCAAAAATACGTTTGTGTTTGAAGACCAAACGAAAACTCAAAATAACCGACAGGCCAATATACCTTACATACCAACGCCGACCTCTAGCAGTGCGGCGACAGAAACAAAGGATGCATTTTCCATACGACTTGAAGGACTTATTAAGGGTAGCGATACCGAGGCACTTGCAATTTTTGACAAATACAAAAAAGACATCTTACAGTGGACAACCGTAAAACCCTTTTTAACCAAACTTTCTTTAAAAGCTGACCCAATACGTCTGGAAGGCTATAACAAGCAAATGAAATTTAATACAACCTTTAAAAACGAATGAAAATACAATTCAATAAAGAACAGGTTAAGGATTGGTTGTTAGAAAATCTTTTTGCCATTGTATTTTCATGCATTGCCCTTGGACTCCTTATTTGGGCCCAAAATTTAAGAGGCGGATTGGACGATATTATTCAACAAAAAGCCCAAAAAGAGCTTGAGCAAGGACGTATGAAAAATGACCTACAAGCTACTCAAGGGATCGAAAAAGATTTAAAGGAAATTGACGAACAATTCGCAAAATTAAAGGAACATTTTTTAAATTTTGCCCAAAAAACCGAAATTTATAGGTTTTTCCTCGCGTTTGAAAATAACACAAACTTAAAGCTTGGCACCCCTTCTTTGGTAGAAGCTGTCAATTTAAGCAAAAAAGCCCCCATTGACTTAGAAAAAGATCTAAAAAGCGATAACGGTAGCTTTGTAGCCGCCGAGTACCAGATGTCAACCGAAGGTGATTTTGCGTCTTTGCTAAAACTTTTTCAGTTAATCGAGCAAAGCAAGCATTTCGTAAAGATTAAATCGATTGAATTAAAGGAATCACTTGAAGTGCCTCAAAATAACGCATTTGGAGTTTTTACACCAGCTGCGATTGCTGATCAACCCAATCCAGAAGAGGGAGAGACGGTTTCTAAAAAGCTCGTTGTTAATGTACGTTTAATCGTTTTAGGAGAAATAAAGATCGATGAAACTGAAGGCGTATAAGTATTGTTTTGTATTTTGGCTCGTTTTTATAACGACAGCTTTTTCGGATCAACCGACAAAAAGCACCCCCTTAAATGTCTTAACGTTAGAACAGCGAAAAAAAACGATCCAAAAATTTCAAGAATTTATAAAGGGAAACATCGAAGTTACCGAAAGCAAAGAAGATTTTGAGAAAATATTACCTCCCTTTTTATTTGATTTCCCTCCACCACCCAAACCAAAAGAGGAACAAGCGGCAAAGGTCGAGCAACAAACAATTAAAAAAGAAGAAAAGCCTCCGTTGTCGGAAGAAGATCTCGTAAAGCGGATAGGTTATGCATTAAAACCACGTGGAAGCATACAGCAAAACAATCTTCGCATTTTATTTGTACAGGGAAATCGTAAACTGGTTGTAGGCGATAAATTAAAAATTAAGTACCGTGAAAAAGATTATACGATCGAAGTTACCATCATTGATGTTAAATTTTTCGAATTAAAATTAAACAATACCGCTGTAAAGTTCAACTATTAGAACCATGAAATTGACTCAATATTCTCCATTTTATAAAGGAATACTTTTAACCTTGGGAGCCTGTATCTTGAACAACGATACTCAAGCGGCAACAAAAAGTAGGAAAATGGGCCAGCCACAACAAACGGCATCGGTCAACATCCCAGGCCAAGGACCGACTTCAGCGTTTGCTCCTCTTCCGTCGGGATTACCACCAGCACAATTTCCGCAAACAAATCCTTCCGGCTACGGACCACAAAGACCGAGCTCTGCTTTCCCCAATTCGTCGGCGCCATGGAATGGACCGGCAAGCTCTCCTTTCCCTCAAATGGCCTACACAGAAGGGAGCCAAACACCAACTTATCCTGCAGGCACGCCAACAAGTTACCCTCCAAACAATGGGCCTGATGCTGGAATGAAGCCCGATGATATAACGGTTGTTTTTGAAGGTGATAAATCATCCGATTCGGGTAATTCCGAAACAAAACTCGATAAAGGTGATCAAATCTCGGTAGACTTCCTTAAAGAAGATATTAAACAGGTCTTAAGGTATATTGCTGAACTCTATGACCTAAATATCGTTATTCCCGAAAACCTCGAAGGTGCCGTATCCTTACGCCTTCGCGATACAACCTGGGAATCTGTTCTGGAAGCGGTTTTATCGCCCGTTGGTTGCACCTATGTGAAATATAAAAACATCATTCAGGTACGAAAACTCGAAGACATGGATAAAGAGCCCGTACAAACCGATTCGTTTTTGCTAAAACACTCCGAAGCTAAAAAAGTAGCCGAAGAATTAAAGGATATGGTTGACGCCAATAACGGAGGCCGTATCGCATTCAACGAGCGCTCAAATATCTTAATCGTAACCGATAGGCCGAAGCGCATTAAGGTTTTAGCTGAATTGATCCAAAAACTCGACCAACCCGAAAAACAGGTTATGATTGAGGCAAAATTTTTAGAAGTCAGCAATACCGATACTAAAAACATTGGTTTAAAATGGTCACAAACCATGGATTTTGGCATTCAGCCACCATCTGGCAGTCCCCTTCGTGCATATACAAGAACACGAGAAGATGGTAAAGAGATTGTAAAAAAACTA
>CAZDSI010000001.1:63737-70677 GCA_964508215.1 uncultured Opitutales bacterium | reverse complement strand
TGGACCTGTTGAAGACGAAGTTCTTGATACATCAACCATGGGTTGAAGTTAATGTATCGACTCAATTTCGAGTTGTCAAAGCTTATACGGCTTTAAACTTTAGGACCTATCCTTGGCCACAAGGTAATCCACAAGTCTTGCTAGCCCCTCGTCGTTTGAAATTTTTGGCACATACTTTAAATCCATTTTAGCGGCCGAAATGTCAAAATAGTGATCTTTTGAAAGTTCAACAGCCAAAAAACGTGTCATAGGCGGCTGTTTTTTGATCCTTAAACATTTGTAAATCCCTTCAAAGGCACAACCAATTGCATAAGCAAGTCCATAAGGCACCTTACGCCGCACCGGCGCTAAACGTAACCGTTTCAATAAGTCGTTAATCCAATCCCATAATTTTACCGGATCACCTTGCGTAATAAAATAGGCTTTCCCATCAACCGGAGCATTACGCTGCAGTGCTTCTAGAGCCAACAAATGGGCTTCAACCACGTTATCAATATAAGAAATATCCACCCAGTTTTCACCGGTACCAACCTGCTTTAACCTACCCTTTTTAGCCGCGGCAATAAGGTTTGGAATAAGATGGTTATCACCAGGCCCCCAGATAAGGTGTGGCCGCAAGGCAATTGTTTTTAAACCTTTCCTACCATTATGCCTTAAAACCTCTTGCTCGGCGATAGCCTTTGTTTGTGCATAGGGACACAGAAATTTTTTCCCATAAGGAGTCCGTTCACTTACATTACAAAGATGTTCTCCATTGAAAACAACACTCGGTGTACTCGTATAAATCAGATGACGAACACCATATTTTAAGCTCGCCGCTAAAACATTTCGTGTACCAATAATGTTTGCACGATAATAATCTTCTGCACGGCCCCAAATCCCCGCTTTGGCGCCAATATGAAAAACTGTTTCAACACCTTCAACCGCCTTTTCAACACTAGTATAATCGGCTAAATCTCCTTGAAAGCATTGAACATCTTTCGCCTCTAAATCCTGTGGTAATCTTCGACTAAAGGTTTGTACACTTGTAATATCCTTACAAGAAAGAAGAGCCGATACCATATGCCGACCCAAAAACCCAGACCCACCTGTAACCAAAACTTTCACTTTACTTTTGTTTTTTCAAAATAATAATAAAAGCGTGAACATTTTTGCACTTGATGACAATCCTAAACTGGCCGCGAGATACGCTTGTGATCAGCATGTGGTAAAAATGCCATTGGAAACCGCACAACTGCTTTGTACGGCTCGTCATATGCAAAACTTGTACGCTCCTTATTTTCCCTTTAATCCAAAACATCCCTGTTGCCAATGGGCACATGCATCGCTCGGGAATTATGTTTGGCTACTCCGGCATGGAATAGCGCTATCAAAAGAGTACACTTACCGATACAAAAGGATTCATAAAAGCTTTTTGGTTATTGAATGGTGCAAAATATTTTTAAAAGAAATGCAATTTGCCCAACGAAGTCGTACACCTTTCGTTCAATGTATGCCTAAAGAATTTCAACACTCTACGAACCCTATCGAAGCTTATAGGCAATTTTATCGTCAAAAGAAGGTAGTATTTGCCCGTTGGCGTTATCGGCCTAAACCTGTATGGTTTCAGTAGTAATCTCTTATAAAAGCGAAAATGCGAAAAATTCTTTCTTTTTACACTAGGGACACGAATCACACATCGATCCTAGCGTATCCAATTAAAATTTCCCTGATGGTTAACTTGCTTTTCACACCGGTGTAACCTTATCACAAAAATACCGCAAGAAAACACTCCGAGCCTTCCACAAGAAAAACGCATTTCTTATTAAAATGCAGTCCAGGAAGCTGCATCCCTGATTTAACACGAAACTCAAGTTTTATAAAAAGCTTTTTGTACTGTTTTCCATAAGGGCTTCCGCGACACCGATGTCATAGGGATGTGTAATTTTTATATTCTGACGACTTCCTTCAACAATACGTATCGTCTCATGATGGAACGCCCATTGAAACAATCCACAATCATCGTAAACATTTACCGAAGGCTTTAATGCACCGTAATTTTTATGCGCGGTGTACAATTTTTCAAAATGGAAACCCTGTGGTGTTTGAACAACATACATATATCGACGGTCAGGAAATTCCGCAACCTGTTTAGCATCACCCGTTATCGTTTTTGCAATTAATTCCCACGCCGGCACGGCCAATGTTACCGCTGAACAATTATTCAAAGTATCGAGTAATCCATCGACCATTGTAGCGTTGATCAACGGCCTTGCGCCATCGTGAATCAAAACATTATTTACAGAACTAAAATTCTTATAGCAAAACTCAAGCCCCCTGGCTACCGATTGGTGCCGCTCCCGACCACCTTCTACAACGGCTCTTACCTTCAAATTAGGTTTTAACGCTATTTTGATTTCTTCGATATAATCTCTAGCCGCAACAATAATGACCGCTTCGATCTGCGGATGATTACACAAAACCTCAACGCTCCATTGCAATACTGGCTTACCCTTCAAGTGAACCAATATTTTTGGTATTTTACTTTGAAAGCGTGTACTACTGCCCGCGGCCAAAATAATCGCAATATTCACAATTGTAATCGAGCTTTTAAATAATGGGACTTAAACTTTTAAAGGCCTTTTTCATCCTGGAGGCCATGTCATTTTTCGCCCACCAAGGACGTGAATATGGAGATGCGGAACCTCTTCTCCGCCTTCCTTCCCGTTATTGATGACAAGACGAAATCCCTTTTCCGACAGCCCTAATTTTATGGCTACTTTGCGAGCCACCAGAAGTAAATGACCAAGCACAACTGCGTCTTCATCACTGGCTTCGGCAATCCTTGGTATACATTTTTTCGGAATTACAAGGCAATGAACAGGGGCTTGTGGTTGAATATCATGGATTACAATACACTTTTCATCCGAATACTCAACCTTGGCCGGTATCTCACCATCCATAATCCGTTGAAAGATTGTTTTCGATTTCATAGCGTATGTTTTAATTGGTTACAAATTGCCTCTTCACGTTCCAAAAAAGTTGGATGAGAATAATGAAAAAAGCTGTACAAGGGGTGCGGAAAGAGGTTGCTCAAATTCTCCGTATAAAGTTTTCTTAAGGCATTTTTCAGGTTTATACTATCCTGCAAAAGCTTTACGGCAAAGGCATCTGCTTGATATTCATGGTAACGCGAAAAAATATTTTGTAAGGGATTAAGCCAATAGGTTATAAATGGTAACAAAATCCCAAGAATTAAAATTCCTGATAAAGCACTCTGCCCAAATCCCAAAAGCTGGGCAAACCCTGGCAACGATAAAAATAAATCTAAAAACTTTAACCCTATGGTTGTAATCACGAACGAAAAAACTAACTGCTTGCTTAAATGCTTATGCTTGTAATGACCAATTTCATGGGCTAAAATGGCCTCAAGCTCAGGTTCGGAGGCCTGTTGAATAAGGGTATCGTATAAAACAATTCTCTGGACCTTCCCTACACCGCTAAAATAAGCATTGGAATGTTTTGAACGACGGCTCCCATCGATCACCTGAATACAGGTATTCTTAAAACCAGCTTTAGTTGCAAGCGCATTCAAACGATCCTTTAAGGCTCCTTCATCCAACGGCTTTAACCGGTTGAAGAGCGGCAAAATAAGCTTTGGGTACAATAAAAGAAATACAATTTGAAACAATGTTATAGACGCACTGGTCCATAGCCACCAGGACCTTTTAAAAGACCCTATAAACCACAGAAACAATGCTAATACGGGAATAGCAATTAAGGCTGCCAATATAAACGTTTTTGCTTGATCCACGATCCAAGTTTGAAAACGACTACAGTTGAACCCAAAACGTTCTTCGAGTTTAAACGTACGATAATATTCAAACGGTAGATGTAAAAGGCTAACAAAGGCAAATACGACAAAAAGCGTTGTCGCATTGCCCCAATAACCTACCCCGAAAAAAGATGTCAATTTTTCGAGTAAGAAGGAAAACGTTCCCGAAAAAAGACAGAAGGAAATGAGAAGAACATTGTAAAAATTCGAAACAATTTCGAAAACAATTTTTGCCAAAGTGTATGCCAGCGTTTTTTCCCGCGTCTTTGTATCCGTAAAATCTTCGCTCGATTGCCGAAGCATACAGGTTTTGGCGTAACGTGCATTGAGTACTAAAAGTGTTGTTTCGGTAAAAAGGTACGATAACAAAACACCCCAAATCATTACATATTCCATAATTTTCCGCCGCTATTTCAATTGACGATAAATCGTAAATTTCACAGGCTTATTTGGCAATAATAAAACCCATATGGCAAGCAAGGAAACGGAGAAAAAAACATCTTTCGAGGAGGCATTAGCCGCTCTCGAAAAAATTGTGCAGGATTTGGAGAATGGACAAGTACCCCTGGCTGACTTGGTAAAAAAATACACCGAAGGGGTACGCTACCTTAACGTATGTCAAGAACATCTACACGCCGCCGAAATGGTACTTGAACAAATTAACGAAAAATCTTCTCCACAAACTCAACAACCAACCAGAGAAAACCTTAATTTTGAAAGTTAATTCTGCACAACGGGAAATTTCCTTCGACAAAAAGTTTCCCTCCGTACCTCAGAACTTTTAATTCGATGCGTTAGCATCGCCTTCTTGACGATGCTAACATATCGAAAGATTCATTTTTCTTTCGGAAGGTTCGGAAACCTTTTCTTTTTTACGCGAAAAGAAAAGGTTTTCGAATTTTGCTTTTAACGCGATTAACGCGAAACGCTTTTCGTTTCACTTAACACTAAAAAATGTACGTTTGCCAACACGGATAATAAATTCTTTGCCCGGGTTAAGCGCAAAAAATGCATCGTTTATTTTTTCACCGTTTACTTCAACCCCTCCTTGCGCAAAAAGTCGTTTTAGTTCTTTTTTGCTTGTTGGTAACAAAGCCGTCTCAACAACAATATCAATTAAGGTGTTTGTCTTAAAGCTTGATAAAGCAAAGCTTGGAATATTGTCGGGAACAGATTTTTGCGAAAAAACCGTTTCAAAATGTTGTAAGGCTTGCAGGGCAATTTCAGAGTTATAAAACCGTTCAACCAATTTTTTCGCCAACTCTTTTTTGATCTGCATCGGATGCTGCGTTTTTCGAGCTTCAATTTGAGTATCAGTTTCCGAGAGCAATAAGCGGAAATAATCCCACATAATTTCATCGGGGATGGACATCAATTTGCCGAACATTTCTTGTGGTTGATCATTAAATGCAATATAATTTCCGTAACTCTTGGACATTTTTTTATGCCCATCTAAGCCTACCAAAAGTGGCAAACAAAGCACGGCTTGCTCCGGTTGGCCAGCTTCGCGTTGCAGCTGCCTACCCATAAGCATATTAAACAGCTGGTCGCTACCACCGATTTCAACATCGGATTTTAAAACAACCGAATCATGCCCTTGCAGCAATGGATACATAAATTCCACAAGGGAAATCGGTGTTTGGCTCTGATAACGATTCGAAAAATCCTCACGTTCCAACATTTGTGCCACTGTTACAACACGTGCAATTTGCAGTAGGCCGTTACAACCCAGAGAGTTAAACCATTGGCTATTTCGGCATACGGTTGTCTTTCCCTTATCTAAAATTTTAAAAGCCTGTTCGAGATACGTCGCCGCATTTTTTTCGGCCTCCTCTGGCGTCAACATGGGTCTTGTAACCGAACGACCGGAAGGATCTCCAATTTGTACGGTATAATCACCGATGAGCAAAATCACTTCGTGACCAAGGTCTTGAAATTGCTTCAATTTGTTAAACACAACAAGATGTCCGAAGGTAAGATCGGGGCGTGTTGGGTCTACACCAAATTTAATTCGGAGCTTTTTCCCTTCATCAATTTTACAGATGATCGAGTCTTCACCAACAAAACGTTCAAGACCAATTTTTAAAACCTCCCATTGTTCACGACCACTAAAAGGCTTACTTGATGTAAAAACTTGTACATTCATGGTTCTTAGGCTAAATTTTCAAATTTTTTTACCGAATGACGGTGGCTACGCATAAAAAAAGTCACAATCGTACAACCAACAATTACAAGTAATAAAAGCAAAAAGGCATTCACATATTCTTGGGCCTGATACAATTTAATACCTTCTGAACTCATCGATCCACCCCATCGATAATCTAAATACCAGCCGACGGCTTGCTGAATAATCGCACCACCAATCATGTTAAACGTGTTGACCCACCCGGCAATTAATCCAGAGGTATTGGGTTTTGCCAACTGGGTTGCCAACACAAAGCATAATATCTCGGCGCAGGAAAAGAATCCCAAAAAAAACATAATATTCCTTAACGACCACAAGGATATGCTACTGGCATACATCAGTATTGCAAAGAGAATGGCCATTACAACCCCACTGTACCGAACACCACGCAGCACACTCTTGCCATAGCCAAAAAACAAGGGAACTAAAACACCACCAATGGCAAAACCAAGAAAAATAATCATATTAATTTTTGTCGCCTGAAGCTGCGTTAACCCAAACTTCGTCATAAGGAAACCCGTTCCCCATAAGTCCGAAACCGCAGCAATCGGCGAATACACGCCAATGGATAGGACACCGTATAAAAATATTCTTGGGTGAAAAATGATGTGTCGTAAGTAATGCAAAATGGACCCTTCGGCTTCTTCGTCTTTTTCGACTACGGCTTCTTGAGTCAAAACCGGCTCTCTAAGCTTAAAAAAGCAAAATATAAAGAAAACGTACCCGAGGTATTGTAGGCCATTCACAGCATACCGCCAACCCATTTGTTGCGCCAACTTTACAAGCCAAATAGAGCCAAGAATTACCGCCATATCACCAATCGCAAAAGTAAGACCAATTAAAAAACCCTTCTTCCGTTCCGAAAAATTATCGCTGGCCACTTTCATCGAAGAGATCAACGCACAGGCCGAACCCGCACCAACAAGAATCCTACTTAATTG
>CAZDSI010000001.1:61198-63711 GCA_964508215.1 uncultured Opitutales bacterium | reverse complement strand
TTCGCAATAAAAGATAGTTACCGAACAGGCATAATACGATCGAAAACAAAACAACAATACGTATACCTATACGGTCCAAAACAACCCCAATGGGAATTTGTAATACACTGTAAATATACAAATAATAGGCGCTCAATTTGGCAAATTCTTGGGCAGACATTTGGAAACTGACACGCACATCATCGATGAGCACCCCTGGGTATGTTCTCAGCATATATTGATAGGCAAAAAAAGCCGACAACAAAAACCAATTCCAATAGGCTTGTCGCAAAGAATTTTTCATAAAATAAAGTCCACATTGTGCACAACTATTCCTTTTTAAGAAAGAATTTTTTTGAGGTTTATGGCCTTACAAGTTTTTGTGGCAAGAACGCAGCCCCTGGGCAAAAAAACGTTTCACTTTTTATTAAAATCCTTTTTATTTCGAAATCCGTAATGTTTTGGGAAATCTTCTTGCCGAAGAAAGTTTCCCTCCGACTCAAATCGAAAAACTAATAAACTCTTTTCAAAGAAAACGCTCCACCACCATCGTAATCTGTAGACCAGGGATAGCTCATGTGGCTCACTTCGTTGGTAAAATTCCGATTACCCTCTAAAAACCTTTGTACAACGGCTTCATTTTCTTCAGGCTCAATAGAACAGGTACTATACACCATCTTGCCTCCAACCTTTACATATTCGGCGGCTTTCTTAAGCATTAACAATTGGAGCACAGGCAGATTTTCAAAATCATTTGGCGTTAAACGCCACTTAACATCTGGTCGACGCCTTAATACGCCCGTATTGGAGCAAGGTACATCGAGCAAGATTCGATCATACTCAATCGGCAAATTCAAATGATCGAACTCAGCTTTTGAAAACTTTAACCAGTCGGCCGCCACACAACAAACATTCGGGAAATGCCCTAAATTTTCCTTAAGGCGTGCCTGACGATTTGGCAAATCTAAGGCCACCAAACGACCGCTACCAAGTTTTTCAACAATTTGTAAACTTTTACCACCGGGCGAAGCACAGAGCTCTAAAACATCTTGGTTTGCCGCTACATCTAACAGCTCCACGGGGATACGTGTCATTGGATCCTGGATATAGATGTTTTTTGCGAATAAATCGTCACCGAGTAGCGAAAAATCGTTTACAATATAAAAATTCGGCCATGATGTCGATTTAAGCCCCGAAACTTTTAAACAATTTGTTGAAAGACAGCGGGCATATAAAATACGCTTGGATTGGTTAAATTTTAGGAGCTTTTCAAGATTATCATTTCCAAAGTTTTTTGCCCAATGATGAATCAACCATTCGGGGTGGCTATAAAGTATTTCTAAGTTATTAAGAAATATTTTTTCGCTGTTGCCCAATATCGCCCTTAATTGACGTAAAATAACATTGATAAAACGAACTTCCGGGGCTGAAAAAACTTTTTTCGCATGCTCCACCGCATCGTCTGCAATCTTTTCGTATTTATTCTCGCTTTCCAAAAGCACTCCAGCGCATAATATTAGATAAGCTTTAAGCTTTTTTGAGGGTAATCTTCGGAAACATTTTTGCAAACAAGCGTTTAATAAGGCTTGATGTTTTACAGCCCCTAAAACTGTAAACTCCACGCCAGCGCGTTGCCTAAAATCGGATGAAATTTCATTCAATTTGTTAAAATGAAGTTTTGCGCCTCCATTAAGGTAATCTAAATATATCGATAAAGACGCCAACCAGGGCGAAAATTCATTAATACTCATTAGCGTAACACCGGTCGATTTTTCCTAAAAGCTTGCATTTTTTAGACAAAAGACATATTTCTCAAAAATTATTATATGAAGAAAGAAGCCATCGATCTCATCCTTGAAAAAAACCCCGATTTAAAGTCGTATCGTACAGCACTCGAGGCGATTCAATCCGGAAAATATTGTTGGCACCGCACTTGGGGAATAGGTTATGTGGAGACCTATGATGAAGTCAACAACCGTGTCATCATTAATTTTGAAAAAGGGCAACAGGGACACGCGATGGATCCGATTTTCTGCGTGCAAAAACTTCAATTCATTGACGATAACAACGTCCTTGTAGAAGCACGTAAAAATCCAAAACAAATCGAAGGGATTTATAAAGAAAACCCGGTTGAATTGGTTGTCAAAGTTTTAAATGAACTGCCCAATAAATCTCTGAACACAGTCGAATTGCAGGTAATATTAGGCCACGCCTTAAGCCCGTTTTTATCTGAAATACAATTTAAAAAATGGTGGAACCAGACACAAAAATTGCTTGAAAAAGATCCACGTATCGCAGCACCTAAAAAACGCTCTGAACCTTATACTTTACGCTCAGAACCCATACTACCCGAGCAGGCAGTTTTAGAAGAATTTTATCTCACACGACAGCATTTGAAAAAGGTTGCATTGGCCGAAAAACTCTATCGCTTGGCCGACAGCGTAGATACCATCCGTGAAGACTTACCTCAAATTTTAGAAGAACTCACCAAGGCTATTCAAAACGCTAAACAATTAACTGCGGCTCAACGTTTA
>CAZDSI010000001.1:57676-61187 GCA_964508215.1 uncultured Opitutales bacterium | reverse complement strand
CATGGATGCTGGGTTCGAAACGATTTGGCCCGCTATTTACAAGAAGACGTCGAAAACTTACAACCAACATCACGCTCGTTTATTTTGGAAAGCGAAAATTTATCGAAACTTGCAGAAGAATTACCTCCGGCCTACTACAAACGCTTCCTCGATCTTATTACTCGTACTTATCCAACTGAAAGTGAATGGGAGCATATTTGTTTGCAACTGTTAAAAAACAGCACCGGCAAATTTACATCGGAATGCATCAATTTCTTAATCGAAAAAGAAAAAGCAAATTCTCTGGCCGAAACATTTCAAAAGTGGCTACAAGAACAACACCTTCGTGCACCGGTTTTGTTATGGATTGTTAAAAATCGTCAGAACAGCCGGTATGAAAATTTAATAAAGCCACTGTTATCGACCAAACTTCTTGGAGCAATTTTACAAGCGATCGATTGGGAAGCTCTCAATACCCCAACTGGACGCCGAATTCCACTCGTGGAAACCCTATTGGACGACAAGGAATTGATTGGAGACCTATTGCAAACTTCAAGTTTTGAAGCTGCAAAAGATCTAGCACAAAGCTTACTCATGAACCAGGGCTTTGATATCTTGACCAAACGATCGATTTTGGCACGCTTTATAAAAGTATACCCAAGCTTACAAAGTCTTGTCGAAGGCAAAATGGATCGCCAAGAAGAACCGTTATGGGTGTCGGCTGAAAGTCTTGACCTTTTGAAGCAAGAATACGAAAGCTTAATTAACAAAAAAATCCCAGAAAATACGAAGGCTGTTGCCGCAGCACGTGAACTTGGAGATTTACGAGAAAATTCCGAGTACAAGATGGCCCGTCAAGATCAAGATATGTTGCTTGCCCGTAAGTCTCAAATTGAAAAAGACTTGGCTGCAGCGCGCATTTTCAATCCCGCCGAAACCTCCATCGATTGCGTGGGAATCGGCTCGATCGTTGAGGTTGAAGACAGCAAGGGGAAACACCAAACAATAACCGTCCTAGGTGCCTGGGATAGTGACCCGAAGAAAAATATTGTTTCCTACAAAACACCATTAGGGCAAAGCTTATTGGGTAAAAAAGTTGGTGAAATTTGCACGTCTACACCTATCGAAGGTAGCACACAAACTCTAACGATAAAAAAGATTTCAAGGTTGGGCGAAAAATAAAGAATGCCTTTACTTTTTAATGAACCACCAACAGCTAAACCTTCTAATGAAAATTTTATAACTTTAGAAGGTGTACTTAAGCGTGTACTCTACTTTAACGAAGAAAATGCCTATACTATCGGCATGCTCTTCCTCCCTAAAGAAAAAAGAACCGTTACCATTACTGGAAACCTGCCTTCGGTTCAATGCGGTGAAACCCTTGTTGTAAAAGGCGAATGGGGTAATCATACACAGTATGGAGAACAATTTCAGGTTCATCAATTTGAATCGCGCTTACCTTCGGATGTTCATGGAATCCGCCAATATTTGGGAAGTGGGCTTGTTTACGGGGTCGGTAAAGTTTACGCCGCTAAAATTGTTGAGTATTTCGGGAAAGATACCTTTAAGGTTTTAAGCCAAGAATCGGCACGGTTGTTAGACGTTCCCGGTATTGGTAAAACTCGTGCTAAAAGCATTAAAAAAGCCTGGGACGAACAACAATCGGTTCGTGAAGTGATGATTTTTTTGCAAACTTACGGTTTTTCAACAACCCAGTGTTTGCGTCTTGTACGACGCTATGGGAGCGAAACTAAAAGGCTTATACAGGAAAATCCTTATCGTATGATAAACGATGTCGACGGCATTGGTTTCCGATCGGCCGACAAAGTGGCCTTAAACCTTGGGTTTGCAAACGACAGCATTTTTCGAGTTGATTCGGGCATCGAGTATTGCTTGCAAGAAAGCGAGAGCGATGGAAACACCGGTGCCTATAAAAAGCAATTGGTCTCCGAAGCTGCCCAATTGCTCGGTGTTGAATCGGGAAAAGTTGAAGACCGTTTAAAAATTTTATTAGAAGAAGGTCAGCTGTCGGATTGGCCAAGCCAAGGATGTGTACAACGCGTAAAAATGGCCATCACTGAGGCCGTTATTACAAAGTACATCAAGCGACTAAAAAATGCCTACCATACGTTACCACCCATCCAGATCGAAAAAGCATTGGAGTGGTCCGAACAAAAATTAAAAATCCAATGGGCCGAGGCACAAAAAACGGCTTTAAAGTGTGTATTGGAATCGAAACTTTCGATTTTAACCGGTGGTCCCGGAACCGGTAAAACAACTCTTTTGCGAGCCATTGTTGAAGTTTTAAAAGCTAAAAAAGTACGCTTAATGCTGGCCGCTCCGACCGGACGAGCGGCACAAAGAATGTCAGAGGCAACCGGCTATCCCGCGAAAACCGTACATCGTACGCTTAAATACGAACCAACTATCGGACGTTTCGTTTTTAACGCTAATAACCCACTTCCCGTCGACTTCCTAATCGTTGACGAAGCCAGTATGCTGGATATCTTTTTAATGGCTTCATTACTTGAAGCCTTACCCGAAACGGCACATATCCTATTGGTTGGCGATGTTCATCAGTTACCCTCTGTCGGCCCCGGAAACGTATTAAACGATTTTATTAAAAGTGGACTATGGAGTGTACATTACCTCCACGATGTTTTTCGCCAAGCTGAACGTAGTAAAATTGTAACCGTCGCACACGAAATACTCAACGGTCAAACAAAGTTAAAAGATGTTAAAGTTCTAAATGAATTTGGTCCAACACCACCGGAAGAAGATTTGCATTTTGTTTACATTGATGATCCCGAAAAATGTTTAGACGCGGTCGAAAAACTTTGTTGGGAGTTTTTACCAAATTGGTATAAAATTGATCCCATAAGAGACGTCCAAATCTTAGTTCCTATGCACAAAGGGCTCGTGGGTATCGAACGTATCAATGACCACTTTCAAAAGCATCTGGGAACACAACGTCGCGCTTTAACCGTTGGACAACAGACCTTTTATAAGGGCGATAAGGTTATCCAGTTAAAAAACAACTATGAAAAAAATATTTTTAACGGTGACCTTGGTTTTGTGTATGATATCAATACCGAAGACTCTCAGCTTCTTGTGGAATTCGGTAGCGAAATTATAACTCTGGAACGTTTTGAAGTTTTAGATTTAAAACCGGCTTATGCTGTCAGCATCCATAAATCTCAAGGAAGCGAATTCCCTATCGTTGTTATTCCTCTGCTCAAACAACATTTTGTCCTTTTAAAACGAAACCTAATTTATACCGCCGTTACACGCGGAAGAAAAAAAGTGTTTATGGTTGGAGATCCCAAAGCTTATTCGATTGCCGTTCGTACACAAGATAGTAGCATACGCTTGACCACACTTGGCGAACGCTTACTTAATTGCTAGCTGGAGTTCAAACCTTGAGCTCTAAGCTTATGAAGCCCTATAAGCTTTTTAACGTCAAAATTTTGCTTTTTTTTGCTTTTTTTACAAAGCTCACTTACGGACAACCAACATTTTTATTTCGCCTCAC
>CAZDSI010000001.1:50865-57656 GCA_964508215.1 uncultured Opitutales bacterium | reverse complement strand
TAAACAAATATATCTTCTAGGAACCATACATTATCTCTCTATCAACGACTTACCATCAAAACTTCTTGAACAAGTTAAAACTTGCCGAAGCCTTATTAGCGAAACAGTTATCAGCAAAGATACTTTAAAAAGAATTACTGAACGGATCCTCGAGTTACTGGTTAACAAAGGGTTTTATGACAAAAACCTTTGGCCTAAGTTTTATTATAAAAAATGCGATTACAGTCACATCGTACAAATAATAGTCCGAACCGACGGTACGCTATTACATCGTTTTCCAGCTAATAAGCTTTTTTACTTAGCTTTCCCAGAAGGAATCCCCTTATTTAACTTGCCTAAAAAATTCCAACAATTTTCTGAAGAGAGATTATGGCTACTTCTCTTATATCGGGACCTTACCATCATCAATCTACCCTGGCATCGCGTCCATCCTGTTGCCTTTTTAAAACTACTCGAACTTATCCAAGGTTACACAATTCGTAAAAAAAACTTTCGGTTAACGCTGGACGGATACTTGGTAGAGTTATTTTCATCTCTATCAAAGCCTGTAATATCGCTGGACGAGAAAGAAGGTTTGCTTGTCAAACAGCTTACCTCAACATTTAAAAATTGGCTTACTCGTGTACGGTTACCCCCTCGAGAGCCACCCCCAAATTTTGACCATATTTTTGAAGAACTTTTGAAGAACTATATAAAATATTTTAGTTCTACCGATGAAATCGCTAGCTTCGACGAAGATATCGCGTGGATCGCAAGAGTTATGCTTCGATATGAATGTATCGATGAGTTTTACCAGATTGCCTCGCCAAAATTATCTTTCACCCCAACACAATGTATAATGTTTTTTCAAGAAACGAAACTAAAGGCCAATTATTACGAAGTACACGCATGTTTGCAAAAGCTAAAAGACTTGCGCAATAATTATATTGAAGGCAATCTTTCCTACTACCTTAATAAATCGTCGGAAAGTGATAAAAAATTCCTTGTGGATAAAAACCACTTATGGCAAAAGAAATTAAAAAAGCATTTAAAGGAACTCGAAACTCCTCTAATAGCCATCGGACTTGCACATTTGTTACCAGCTCCCGGCAAATTACAACATTTGCCAGGTGGAGAAGGCCTCTTAAGATATTTTTTCAACAAACATTATACTATCGAACGGTTTTTTCTCACAACTTATGGCGGGCAATGGCAGCCGTTTTCGATGCATACTCTCAGTTTTTAATCCATTACCTAATAGCACGGTAAAATAATAATTATTACTCTGAAATAAAAAAAACCTCCCGAAGGAGGTTTTTTGGTTTATATCAAATTTAGTTCTTATGTGAACAGCTTTGTCCTTTATGACTCTTCTGACAACATGATTTTGTATTGTTAGCCGAAGCATTCGTCGATGCTGCTGCGGTCGAGCATGCCGTTTCTGACTTGCCCGATGCCGACATATTTGCCGACATTGTCGCATTAGCCGATGAATTACCCTTCTGGCAACAACAGTTACTTTTTGAACTCATAATATACTCCTTGAAAAATTTTTACTCCCCATCGTCTCCAATGGCGTTTACGGGACATCCTTCCATTGCTTCCGTGCATTCTTGAGCTTCACCTTCCGTGGTCGGCTGTTTTTTGACATAAGAATATCCACCCTCATCTGAACGTGCAAAGTACGTTGGAGCCATATCTCGACACAAATCACAGTCAATACATTGATCATCAACGTAAAATTTACCTGGGAGGTTTTCGGGAACTTTATTTTCTTTTACTGCCATATCTGGATTGATTTTTTCACTTCCGAAATTACCGTCAAGCTTCAAAATTTATATTTTTATAACTCAAAATCGTAACATTATCCCACTTTTCAAACTCAGTCTACAAATAACCTGAACAAAAGAGATCATTCGAATTCAGCGAAATCGAAATTAGCAAAACCCACAATCGTTTACCTTTCGGTAAACGGTAAAAAATATTCCTTAAAAAGCTTAAAATCAAATACTAATATACACTAAAAGCACAATCCTTTATAAGGCCTCTTTACGATTATCAAATCGAACGACGCATTCGTTAGCTTTTACATAACCTAAGCGTTCTCTTATCAAATTTTCCCTAAAGTCTTGATCGTTTAAAACCTTATGCAAATAACAGTTTTGAAACTGCAGGCGCTGGCGACTATTCTTAACTTTTACAACCCATTGCTTATTTTTTTCTACTTGGCAGCAATAAACTTTATAATTCTGAATAAATCGACCACTCCAATTTGCCAAACCCAACCCCATAATTGCGAGTGTTCCAAATAATAAAATACACTCGCGAACACTTTTACCTTTAGAGCCACACATTCTTTAAAAGATATTTTCATTGCCAAAAATGAAAGTCAAAACTAAATTTGGTAAAAACACCAAAGCATAGCGTTATGTACCAACAATTTTTTGGATTTGCAGAATACCCTTTTCACATTACGCCAGACCCCCGTTTCCTTTACTTAAGCGCTACTCATCAAGAAGCTCTTGCGCATTTAAGGTATGGACTTGAGCAACGAAAAGGATTCATGGTTATTACCGGTGAAGTTGGCTGTGGGAAAACGCTTTTATGTCGAACATTGCTCGATTCTCTCGACGAAAAACTATTTGAAACCGCTTGGCTCTACAGCCCTCAAGGAACCTTTGAACAATTATTGAAGACTATAGCCAAAGAACTGGATATCACTTTTAACGGGAACCAAGAAACATTACTCGACCAATTGAATGCGGCATTATTGGCAAAGGTAAAAAAAGGTAAAGAAATTGTTTTGGTAATTGATGAGGCTCAAAACCTTTCTTATGAATTGTTGGAGCAAATTCGGCTCCTATCTAACCTTGAAACAGATCGACGTAAGCTTTTGCAGATTTTGCTTGTGGGACAACCCGAACTTAAAGTAAAGCTCAACCAACCCCAGCTAAGACAACTTAAACAACGCATACTGGTCTATTACGACCTTGATGCCCTGGATATCACCGAAACCAAACGTTATATTAACCATCGATTAGGCTTAGTTTCCAAACAAGCTGGATTCCCAAAATTTACCTATGGGGCTTTTCGTAAAATTTTCCGCTATAGCCAAGGGGTACCACGTGTTGTAAATAACGTTTGTGACAAAGCATTATTATCGGCATTTGGTCGGCTTTCGATAAAAGTGGAAAAAAAAGATGTTAAGAAAGCGATCGGAGACATTGAACGCTTATCCGTCTAATCAATGCTTTCATGAGTCAATTATTAAAAAATCTAAAGGAAACCCAACAGTATCATGAAGTCCAAGCAGACCCATTGGCCAAAGGTACACATCTTTTAGATGACTCGCCCTTAGAAAAAAAGTCCATCGTCTTACGCTGGCTTATAATTTTTTTTGCACTTACTTTTTGCATAGGAATTATTTGTGGCCTTTCGTTTATCGTGTTGAGTTTTGAAACACCCCTAACGGAACAACCTACAACACCGATCGACAGTTTCGAAAAACTTGCTATTCCAAAAACTAAAAACAATCTTTCCAACAGCTTCCCAGCAGAGGTCAAAAAAAGCACTGAAACGACCCTGGAAACCAAAGGAGAGTCACAACTTCCTGGAAATCCCGAAGATGTACTTCTGTTGAACCATTTGCCTACAATGCAATGTTTAGACAACAATCTTACATCAGTAAGTGTGCAATCTAAAGTCATTCCGATAACTACAAAAGTTTTAACATTTGCAACACCCCTCCATCGTAAGCCATTCACGCATTATTCTTCGACACCTTCTTTGGGTGGATTTATATACAAATATCCTATCAAATATGCTAAAGAAAGGATTGGCGGCTTTATAAGCCCTGGTTCTTTTGGACGCTTGACCCATTTTATAAGTCAATTAACAAAAGTTAATACACCGATTTTGCCAAGTGATTCCCCCACTTTCGTAAATTTTTTGGGGCAGCAAATAACAAAATCCCATTTCAAAAAATATTTTTGGGAATTTCCAACGCCCGAGCAACTCGCCTATCGTTATTTACAATGGTCACAAAATTTACAACAACGAATGACGGTAAAACAACCACAGCCATCTCAAGAAAAAATTATCATCGAACTACCGGCACAACAAGCCACTCGTTTGGCAAAAAAAACAGTACGAACAAATCCTCAAAATCGATATTTGCTGACTTCGTCAAGCCAGGTAAATACACAAAAACCGTCACAGATACAGCCTCGCTTTGGTCGTCATTTACCAAGCATACAACAACAACCCGAGCCCCCAGCTTTTCCCCAAAACCCGTTGGTTGTAAAATATCTTGAAGCCGTAAAAATTGCCAGCATACGTATTGACGGCTCACAGAGCAAAGTTAAACTGGGAAACGACGTGTACTACATTCAATCGATCGTTTCTCCAGAATTGAAGCTTAAATTAATCGACATAACACCTCAAGAACTCGTTTTTAGCGATGAAAACAACACAAAATACATCAAGAAGATCTCGGAGTAAAGATTCCTCGGACTTACCGTTAGGGTCGCTACCAAGCTTAGAAGAACAGCTTTTGGCTAGAAATGCAAGTAACAGCGCAAATTTTATTGAAAAGCATCGGACCGGTAGAATTGTATGTTTTAGTATCTGTATACTTTTTCTATGTGCTTTTGGCATTGGGGGCTGTTTAGCTCTTGGTTTCTACATGCACACATTCCTTGCAAGTCCTTCACACAACAATGAAGCCTTAAACAACACGTCAACTCGTGTTGCCGTTAGCCAAATGAAACAATCGCTTCAAGCGGCCAAAACCAGCTCAACGCTTTCCTCTGCTACGCATAACGAAATTCTCGATAACTTGTCCTCGCTCAAGCCGAAAAGTATCGCAAATACACAATCAACAACGACAAATTACAAAAGTGACGCTATATTGGTAAACGAAAAACATGTTTCCACTTCTTCCGGCAATATCGAAACTACAGAAGGATTAACAAAAAATATCCAGGAGACTCAACAACTGGCAATAAATAATACAACCTCGATAAACCCATCTTCTAATAACCAAACGATAGAAAATAAAAAACCTGAAGTAATCGAATCCCACCAAAACTCTAGCACAATAAAACCTCAAAATGGCTCGGATTCTTTACTTGAAAAAACAAACAAAAATAATACCTCCCTCGCACAACTATTTGACTCTATTCCGGTTTCTACTGTCAACATCGCTGAAGATGATAGTAAAAATCCAGCACTTCTATCCGCAGAACCATCAAGTAACCCTATCCATAACGAATCCACAATATCTACCATCCATCAAACTGACTTAAAAGCCAGTACAAGCTCCACCGAAACACTCCCTTCTCTAGCAAGCGATAATAAAGCACCAAGTAATCTTACGCAAATCACCCATAAAGAATCGAGTGATAACACCGATACCGAACTTGCACAAGTTTCTGAAAAAGTCTTACCGACCTCCTCAACACTTGAAAGTGATCTACTATCGGCTATCGAACCTATTGTCTTAACGGCCGAAGCACCGATTAATTCGAGCGTACACGCTGAAAATGCAGCCTCCGTTACTAAATCTGACCCCGAACACTCTCAAGCTCTTCAGGCATCCGAAATTCAAGCGCCTGAAATAGCAAGTGTTCAGACGCAAACGCCAGCCAACCTTCAAAAGAACAGTGAGTTGGTTTCCGAAAAATCCCAAATCAGCGAAAAAGTTGAGGCATCGACCGACAAAAATGAGAACATTTCAAGCCCTCAAACCGCAAGTGCCGAAAATATTACTTCTCTTGCAAGAGTAGACTCTACACAGGCTCAACCAAGCCAAAGCTCAGCAGAACCAGTTCTTCAGCCACAAACAACGGTTAACGTGCAAAAAGTTAGTGAATTAACCGCAAACACACACCGGGATTACGAGGACATTATAGCCGATTTAAATTTTGATTTACAGAGGGATGCCATTGAAACACCCGAAGAAAATTTTATCGAAAGCCAAACAAATAAGGAATTTTCGGACCGACCAGACGCCTTATTTCAAAAATTCAACGAAAAAAATTACCTGGCAAACAACACCGAAGGCATTGGGGATGTAAAAATACAATCCTGGCTTCATAAGCAGCATATTCAAGGTGTTGCTTACAAGGGAATGAACAGCTGCTTCATTGTTAACCAAAAAGTTTTTCATCTTGGTGATATCATAAATCCCGAGCTCGCCTTAACCTGGACCGATATTGACCCAAAAGAAAGGCGATTGTACTTTATCGACGCAAAAGGAGTTTCTTACACGTCACACTATTAATTATGTCGCTTTTTATTCATAAAAGCATGGTCAAAAATGGCCAATTTTTCTCGGGCGCCTGTTGGGCGCCTTCCCGTTTTAAGGCATTAAAAAAACTCGGCAAAAAATATCTTGTTCTGCGCTGTTTCTCCATTTCTTCTTTCTTTAAGAAATCGTCACACTCAATTATAAGGCCTCATATAAGCTTCAAAAAACGTCTCTCCTTTACGCAAAAAATGGCCCTATTAATTCAAACTGGACTGGATTTGCCAAAGGCGTTAAAATTATTATATCAACAGCAAACAAATCCTTTTTTTAAAAAAATTCTTTTCGACCTCTGGAACACCTTACACGAAGGATGGGCTTTCCATGAAGCACTAAGGAAATATCCCAATGTTTTTGATCATTTTTACGTTTACACTATTGAATGCGCCGAAAAAGGAGGATATTTACCTTCTGCTTTTAATAGCCTAGCCGACACGCTTGAATTTAAACTAAAAATAAAAAAAGAACTCCAATTAAATCTCATTTATCCTGCTACTATTTTTTT
>CAZDSI010000001.1:38892-50767 GCA_964508215.1 uncultured Opitutales bacterium | reverse complement strand
AAACAGTCGCTTCCTTTCGCCACAAAAGTTGTTTTTTTGTTAAGCGAAATTGTACGTCGCTATGGATTTATTTTAATCGGCTTTATTCTATTTGTTTTTTTACCCTCAAACATTTTAAAATTTTACCAGAAATTAAACACATACCACCGTTTAACCAAATTACAAAATCCTTACATTTGGGACAGATTTCAAATCACGTTTTTACAATGCTCGAAAACGGTATACCTTTATTAGAGGCCTTAACACTCAGCGGCCGCCTATCCCTAACATACGAAAAAAACATACGAGATGTTGTGGCACAACTGGGCAATGGACAATCTTTATCAACTGCACTCAAAGGAAACCGTTCCTTCCCAAATTTCATGATTGAAATGATCCAATCCGCCGAAGAAAATGGACAGCTCAAAGAAACATTTTCAAAATTGTCAAATTACTACCTCGGCGAGTATCAACGTTATATGTTGCTGTGTACAAAATGGCTTGAACCGGTCCTAATTATTTTCCTTGCCATTTTGGTGGGAACTTTAATCCTAACATTATTTGTACCGGTTTTTGAAGTTTTACAACGAATGTAAATCCGAAAACAACCGCAAGTTGTCATTTTCACGGCTTAGAGATATCTTTAACTTAGATTACCGCAACAATTTCCTGTACGGCAGCAAGTAAGTTTTCAGCCAATAACACCTTGTGATGTTTTAAAAATTGTTTATCCATCAAGGTAATACTGTGTTTGGAAGTAAGAAGTATGGAATTAATACAGGCATTGATTCCGGCTTGAACATCGGTTATCTTATCGCCGATTATCCAACATTTTAAAGGATCTAAAGCATATTTCTTTATCATTTCCAAGATAAAACGTGGCGATGGCTTACGATAAATGGGTGTTTCTGTCGGCACTTCCGTAGCCAAACAAATATCCTGAAAAAGATCATCACCAAGGCCTATAAGCTCTAGCATTCGGGCTGTACAAGCGTTTGCTTTTTCGATGGTAAAAAAACCTCGCCCAACACCGCTTTGGTTTGAAAATAGAAAGAGTTTGTATCCGGATTCTTTAGCTATTTTTAATCCCTCAGAAACCCCTGGCAATAATTCTACTTTTTTTGGATCACACAAATATCCAGAATCTTTCACCAGCGTATCATCTCGATCTAAAAATAAAGCTTTGAACATAGGCTTAGGTTTCGTACTCAAGAACCTCCCTTGGATTAGCGCTCGCTGTTCCCAATTTGCCAACAACAATCCCAGCACATATGTTGGCGAAATAGGCCGATAATTCGAGGTTATGCCCCGCGCATAAGGCTGCTGTAAGAGCGGCAATAACAGTATCTCCAGCACCGGAAACATCAAAAACTTCCCTAGCAACCGTTTCAAATTGTTTTACAAATTTGCCCTCTTCAAAGACAGCCATACCTCTTTTACCTAACGTGATCACCAGGATCTTTGGTCGATGCTTTTGGTAAATCGCTTTTGCCACGCTTTCGGCATCAAAGGAATCCGATTCATGGTAGGGTAATTTGGCCATCTGCAAGGCTTCAGAACGATTGGGTGTTAATAAACTTGGTTGGCGATAGTGCAAGTGGCGTGAAGGTTTTGGATCAATAGCTAAAAAAATGCCACGCTTTTCCGCTTCTTTTTCAATAAAACCAACCAAGGACTGCGAAAGTGTACCTTTGGCATAGTCAGATAAAATAACCGCATGAACACTCTTCAATCTATCCACTATAAATTCTTTCAAGCGTGGCATTAATTTGGGCCTCAGTTCCACATCTCTATCGAGGCGGCATAACTGCTGGTTTCGCGCAATAACCCTCGTCTTAACAATGGTTTGCTTGGGCCTATCGAATAGAGGAAGACACAATCCAATATTTTGGTCTTTTAAAAGTTTTTCGAGTATTTGGCCATTCATATCGTCACCAATCCAACCCAAAAGATCCACATTAGCCCCTAAAGAGCGTACATTTAAGGCAACATTGGCCGCTCCACCCAGCCGGTAAGTATCATTTTCAATAAAAACAACTGGTACAGGGGCTTCCGGTGAAATACGGTGTACATCACCCCAAATATAGTGGTCCAACATGATATCGCCAATGACCAGCACTTTTAGTTGGGTAATTCTTTGCAAAAGATCTTTTAATAAAGTATTTTTTTGCACAAAGTTCATACAACCTTATTTTGCTTATTATGAAAGGGCTGTATCGCCAAGCTTTTTTGTTGTTTATATTCTTTCCGCCTTTTGTCTGCGCAAATGGATTTGCGACAATGTTGGCACCCATTTGGCCCACACCCAACGATGCGTTTTTTAGAGGTCAGCCACTAGACTCTTTTATTCAACCAACGGCAAGCGGACAGGTATTATCCGGAACTTTTGGCTGTGTTCGTAACAACGGTCGACGCTTTCACGAAGGAATTGACATTAAAGCCATCCGTAGGAATAAACGCAATGAACCGATCGATGACATTCGTGCCGTATTCCCTGGGACCGTGGCCTACATCAACCGTCGCCCTGGTAACAGTGCCTATGGTTGCTATATCGTACTAGAACACATCGAAGAAGGTTTTAGGTTTTATACCCTTTATGCCCATTTAGCATCAATTACGAACGGACTAGCCACCGGACAATCGGTTAATCAGGGAACCGTTTTAGGGATAATGGGGCACACCGGAGGCGGTGGAATTCCAAAGGCACGCGCACATTTACATTTTGAAATTGGTGTATCGATAGGCACAAGGGAGATTTTTGAAAAATGGTATCAAGCTCAAAGGTATACGGTACGCAATTTTCATGGTGCTTGGAACGGTTTTAATCTTGTAGGGTTTGACCCTCTCGACTTTTATCGAAAAAAGCTTTCTCCCCTTCGATACGTCCAATCTTTACCACCGGCATTTACCTTAAAAGTCGGCAAAAAAGGGTTACCCAGCTATCTCGAAAAGTGTAGGGAACTAATTTCTGTTCCACTACCTTCTTATCACAATGTATTGGGCTGGGAAATTGATTTTAGCTGGTTTGGCCTGCCTACACGTTGGAAACCTTTATTAAAAGACGCCCCCAAAGAAGGTTCTGTTTTACTAACACACGTTTACACCACAGAACTTTGCATTCATGGCTCACGCGATACTATCCGAACTGGCGCAAAAGGAAAATATGTTATGGGTCGTGTCCTTGAAAAAATCGTAAAGCTTCTTTTTAATTGGTCAAAATTTGAATTCAAGACGGCAATTTGACATCACGTATCCTACGTTAAAGAAAAGAGTTTCCGTATTGATTTGCCCTGACAAAAAAAATTGAAAAATAATCCTGCATTATTCTTTTATGAAAAAAATTTTGGTATTAATCCTCATTGGCTTTAGCCTTATAACCAAAGCGTCCATTGGGGGTGCTTTGGATCAAAATCCGTATTCCCAAATCTTTTTTGTGCACCCTGAACATCACTCCACAAGCCGACAACTCCAACCTGGAGCTCAAGTGGGCCATTAATGGAATTCATGAGAGCGTTCCGGCGGTTGGAATCATTTTCCAAGGGCCAAAGAACCAAAGAAGATGCTCTCAGGGAAGAAAACGAACGCTTGAGGTCTGAAAACGATCAACTTGCAGGTGATGTAAGCCACCTACAATATGTTCTCACTCAAGAAGGCATTCCTACCGAAAAAGTAAAAAAAGAAATCGTTTATAAAGAAAAGGAAGTTCCGGTTGAAATATTTACCAGTAGCTCCATAGAAGACTCCACTTTCGACCCGATTCCTTCAAGGCCTACTTTCCAGGACAAAGACGAAGAAAGTGGTGAAGCCAAAAAAAAGCGCGAAAAAACAGAACCCGAAGTTACACTTCTCGATTCTCACCAAGGAGCCTCCAATATTACCGATACCGGCAAACTTGAGTCTGAAAAAATCCGAGAAGGCTCCTCTTTATCCTCTCCAGCGTTAGAAATAACGCCAGAAGAGATAGCCGAAATTGAAAAAGAAAACGAGGAACTAAGAAGAATGCAATTTGGGCGTAACGGTGGTGGTTTCGGCCCAAGTTCTTCGAAATCTGAATCTGCGGCCAGCAAAAAAGCGGCTAGCACCAACGAAGATTACAAAACAAACGTAGAACAACAAATTAAAGAAAAGTCCTCAGAGATTGAAGAAATAAATCAAAAGCTCGATCAATTATCACAACTTATCGCACAAGATGAAAAAAATCCCGAAGCACAAGGGCGCTTAAAAATCTTATTAGAACAAGCAAAATTGTATCAAAACCGCAAAGAAACCTTGAGCCTCGATTTACAAGTATTAAATGGACTACTTGCCGACAATATTGCAACAAGGCAATCTCTAGAAGAAGTGGAAAAAGAACTGAGTAATGCAACACAAGAAAAAGATTAGTTCGCTAGGCAAATAGCGGCACTTGAAAGACAACTCCTTGAACAAAATCGTCAACATCAACAGCAGCTTAGTGAGCAAGCGCGTAAGCATGAAGAAGCTTTAAAACAGAGAGAAGAAAGGCTTGTAAAATCCTCGGAAATTAATCGAACTGCAGCGGATACACATACTTCGTCTTTATCAATAGGCATTCCACCACATCCTCCAATCGGAAAGGGCATTCCACCACCTCCTCCAATCGGAAAGGGCATTCCACCACCTCCTCAATCGATGGAAGGCCTGACCCCTTCCGAAGATCCAAATGCGCATTTACGCGACTTAGTTGCAACGCTCGAAGACCCTAAGCCAGTGAAAAAAGCTGAAGTTAGTACGGCATCTTCGAACACTGGTGACAATGCTACAATGCTATTTGGCGAAATTAACGCCTTGGGAAATAGCGGCGGAGGACTTGCATTTTTAAGAAGTCAAAAAAAACAAAGCATGGCTACGGACGTTGTAACGCCTGGCGATATAAGAGAAGCTAAGGAATATATTATCCAAAAATATACTAGGCTTAAAAGCATGCTGCAAACTTCAATAAGACCAAAAGGATTGGTTAGGGTTGTTGAATTGAAAACAAGAGGACCTTTGGGACTAAATATTGCTGAAGAAATTCGTGATTCAGCAGACGAACAACGCTATCGGTTAAAAATTGATCAAGCGGAACAAACGGTATTAAAGATAGCATCAACGCTCAAACAAGAAATCGATAGCCTTATAACAAGGGATATTGATCCTATCTTGGAAAATATAGAAAAAAAACTTCGAGCTGAAGATAATGAAGAGTCTAGCATCAGACTGGAAGGTAGCGATAGCCTTATCATTAAGCGTAATAAGCAAGTATCCTCTGTTTCGATGCCTTTCAGTCATAAAAATTTATGGCCGTTGTTTGCAAACATCGATAAACTCGTAACCGCAGGTGTGATAGCCCGGGAAGATGCCGAAAAGCTAACGGCGTTCAAACAGTATATGGAAGAACACCAACAAGGGCTAAAAAACAATCTCGAAGATCGGCGCACACTCCAAGAACTTTTGAAAGAAATTAGAGCACTCAAAAATGAAAATATTTTTGGCGGCACAAGTGTAAAACCATATGATAGCGTCTTGGAGTCCTTTGTTTTGGCTAGCCATTCTATTCCAGCCCCGGTACTTCGACCGTTTGATCTTACGGACCTTTCCGTTGTATCACCAATTGTTGACGAAGCTCGACATTTGCAAGAAAATGCTCTTAGATTTATAGAACAGCAACAAGCAGCTTATGATGCCATATTAGAACTGGTTTCACCTAGTGCGTATCTGAGCAAGCAATTGCAACAAGTTAAGGCTAATTACGAATCAATTATTCCTCCTTCATCTGAGCTAGATTTAAAGATAAAAATTCAAAATGCCATTAGAACTTGTGGACAACTGGAACGTACCTTAAAAGCTCTTGATCAAGTCAAACTCCAAGAAGCCCTGCAAAACCAAATAACTCTATGCGAGGAAGCTATACAGATGGCAAAAGCAACTCGTAAAGCAAAACTCGAAACTCAAAAAAGCGCTCTTGAGAAACTGCACAGTTATAGCGAAAAAAGATTTATTGCGAATTTTGGAAGCTTGCCAAACCTTGTTGCAAAATTGGAGTTTTTGGCCAAAGGCACAAAAGATGAAACAAATGTAAAAAAAGCTAAACCGTCTGGCGGTGTTTCAATTGGCTTGGGTAAAAGAGATAACCAAGACTTTTTAGACTTGGATCATTTTATTAAAGCTGCATTAGACGAAGGTATGCTCGAAAAAGAACAAAACGAAGCGCTTCAACAAGCTTTTGAACACTTTAAAGATTCCACACAGGAACTTCAAAAGCTGGCGGCTACGTTGGGAATGGGCTTAACGGAACCTAAAGAAAAGGCAATGGCATCCGGACGACAGTTTTTCAACACTTGTATCAAAGTTACCTTGACCCAAAAACTGGCTGATCTATTTATGGCTGCAAACATTCATCGTTATTTGACACCCATAAGAAGTATCGATGTAACAACTGGAACAGCCTCCGTAATCGCAAGCGAGCTGGGACAATTAAACAAAAACATAAGCTTACAATCCGGTGTCGTCGGCGCATCTCGACAAGAAGAGGTCGCCTTGCTTAATAATATACGTATCGCTTTAGAAGAAAAATTATTGGAAAAAATGGGAAGTGAAAAATTAGCAAGGGTTAATTTCCCAGAAATAGGAGAATTAACCTTTACAAAACCGGACGAAAAGAGAACAGAACCGGGCACGCGGCTTTTAGGTTTACATAAAGTGCGCACAGAAAATATGCTTGGGCCCGATATTCCAAGGGTTTTAACCGAGCAAGGCTTATGGTCACCAACTTTAGAAAAGGCACTTGAGGAACTAAAACAACATGCCGAACAACACCAATTACTACAAACGCAGCTCGGAAGCCTTGAAAGCCGAAAATCCAGTAAAGCCGTAGATTTCATAAAAGAGCTACAAATCCACGATTCCTCAATAGATAGTGATTTGCTTTTGGCCCTGTTTTTGGCTAAACAAAAATTAGGACAAGCGTTCGAAACAAAAATACCCGAATGGATACAGAGTATCAAAGAGAGTGTAAAAGGTGCCGTTAACGATCAACTAATCCTAAAAAACCTTAAACAGCTTCTCTCTTCATTATTCCTACAAGGAAATACACCCACAACAACGTCTTCTCCTCGTGCAACCAAACCATTTGATCCCAAAGATTATCCCGAGATAAATGTTACATTCTTATATGAAAGTTTCACCACAATGAAACGCGAGTATGAACAACTTGGCGAAGATAGGCACCTCGAAATTCTAACTTTAATGAATCAATTTTTTGTCAGTAGCTCTCCTGTCCAATACAAAGGCTGGGAAAGCAAATTAGGACTAAGTGGTTCTCTTGATTTGCTGGCAACGATTAAAGTAGCAGCATTCAACATTGGATTGATTTTGAGTGATGAGGTTGGAGAGGCTATTGGATCCTTCAACGTCAAAATGGGCGAACTGCCGATTGTCGATTTAGCAAAAAGAACAGTTCTTACAATAGACCAAAGCCTCATGGAATCGGCACTTCGTGAAGTCCAGCATGAAGTTGACAAAAAAATGGCGAGCATCCTTCTCTCAAAAGACCCAAGGAAACAATGGGAACAAAAGGCTTCATGTTGGTTAAATTACTTGGAATCCAAAGCTACGGCAGTGTATGTTGCCCGTAAAAGTAAGCAAAAGCTCTCCGTAGATACCCCTAGCCCAAGTACTATTCCTCCAACAAAACCCTCACAACCGAAACCTCAGTCAACGCTTGAAAAACTGAAGTCAGCTGAAGAGCAGATAAAGCAACAGAAACTCGAGGAAGAAAATTTAAAAAAGCAACTCGAAGAAGCCCAACAAAACATTACAATCTTACAAAGTGGTGAAGAACTAAGGCGTGCAACCGCCGAAAAAGACTTGTTGCAAAAAGAAAAAGAAAGCGTGGAAAGCGCCTTACAAACAGCAAAACTTGAGAAAACACTGGCACAGCAAGATAAAGTAAGGGTAGAGCAAGGTCTTCAAACGGCCAATAAAGCACTTGAAAAGACCCAAAAAGACCTTGAAAAACAAAAACAAATTCTTGCAGCTTTACAGGTTAAATTGGCCGGAATTCTGACATATACCAACGATGACCCGCGCAAAATTGGTGCTTATGTTGTCCTAAAACAAGGCGTTGACCTTCTACTTGTTCAGGATTTAATGCCAAAAATACTTGGGACAAAACGCTTCGACACGTTTTTATTGGATCTAGATCAACCCGATAAAGGAAAGCTCTTGTTGGGTAACCTTTATCTAAAAGAATTTCTCGATACTTTATGTTTGGTTCATCAGGTAAGCCCGCTTAGAAAACAAACTTGGGACGAAATTTTTAGAGACAACTCCAGAAAAATAAACTGTGCAAAAATATTTCTGGCGTGGAACGTACTACGCAAGCTGGAAGAAGGTGAATCCAATAAGCTTAACCAAATACTAAGAAAAATCTACGATGATGAATATGGTGTCCTCATAAATCCATTACAAGCCCATGCACATAGACTGTTGATGGGTGAAGAAGATGATGGAGACCTTGGAGAAGAATAACAATGCAGTTAAGCCATGAATGAGCTTTAACTTTTTTCGAACCTCACGCCTTTGTGAGGTTCTCTTTTATGCTTTAGTTTCCTGATGCTAAAATCCTTGTTTGAATTATATAATCCGATTTACAAACAAACGAAATATATTTAGCATAAACTCAATGACATGGTTACTCGAAAAAACCATTCCTTCGGCCACACATTGTATTTTAATTGGAAATATTTCTAAGGCCATCCTTGAAATTGAAAAATCCAATTATTCACAAATACTGTGGATCCTTGATAAAAACGAAAGCCCTATTGGTGTATCCCATAATATACAGATATTAAAATTTGATGCGGCCGATATAAATAAAGACTTAAAAACAGCTGAACAATTCTTGATTTCTACTCCTGCAATTTTACCGACGCTTAAAGTTAGTCAAAGCATTTCAAAACTTGCCAACGCCTATGAAAAACTATTGGCGGGGCTCATTCCTATTCTCGACCAACGACAACGCATTCGGAATTCCCAAGTGCAACAAGGTTATTTTGTGCAAAAACGTATTTTTGAAAACTTACCCTGGGTACTAGAACATCCATTGCCTCAAACATTAAAAAATCGTTTCACAAACCACTGTGCCCTTGTAATCGGAGCCGGACCTTCACTCGACATTACCTTGCCTCTCGTTGAACAATGGGAATTTAAACCAATAATAATCGTAGCCGATAGCGCCGTAAGTGCTGTTGAAAAAACAAAATTGCCAATCCATTTTGTTGTCGGAATTGATCCCAAAAAAACTTGTACCAACTGTTCGATTTCGACCCGAAGAGGCATCGGTGTATTTACATCCGATATCGACAAAAGTTTTTTGAGCACTTGGGGTACAGAAAATTGCTACTGTATTCCTAAAGGAGAAATGACCGAAAAGTGGTTGCAAAAACATGGCTGGGAAACCGGTGAAGTTAAGGCCGAGAATAATGCCGGACTAACGGGAATACTTTTGGCCGATTTTTTAGGCGTCAATGCTATCGTCCTTATTGGTATGGATATGGCCTGCAACAACACCCGGTATGCTAGCCTTGTAAATCGTAAGCTTACATTAACCGATGCCAGTGTCCAGATCCCCGGAAATTACAAAGAAACCGTTGCAACTCCATTTCCAAGCGACTGGCAAATAACCGCTTCGGCAACAAAATTGCTTTCTTCTCAAAAATCGATTGTCAACTTTAACGACCGCGGAGCACGTTTAGAGGGGACAACCTTAGTGCATCCCAGAGATAGTAAAACTTTAGAAAAAACACTCCAAGAACATTTACAGAGCCTTGGCAACAGGGAAGTTGAAGTTAATTTTATAACCGAACCTAATGCAAAAATTTGTGAGTACCTAAAAAAATTTTTAAGAGAAGGGGAAATGTTTTTATCAAAACTTCAAACGCTTTCTGAAAAAGAAAAATTAGACGCCTTAAAAGAGTGGACCATCGAAACCGACCATGCCCAACTAGTAGGCTCACACGCTTACAACTTAATGAGTTTTCTTGTGCAAAACCGAAATGACCAAAACTTCGTATCAAAATGGCTATCGGAATACGAATCTCTATTGACCACGCTAAAGAAGTTTTTTTAAATCTGATGTCTTAAGCGTTGAAAATTTTTGCATTACTCAAAAAACAACACCTTTTAAAAAGCTTTAAACCTTATCACAAGACATTTCTGCCTCAAGATATCAGCTCCTCCTGAACGCAAAAAATTACATAATTTTGGCTTTTAGTGTTGCAGAATCACAAAAAGAAAGCACTTTTCATAGCTATAACAAATAATAACCCTTAACCCTTTTAACACTTATAGGTTAAAAGAATAACTATAAAAATTATGACATCAATTATGGAAGAGTTGCTCGACCAGAGCATGCTCAAACGTTTAAAACCCAATACAATTGTTAGCGGTCGGATTGCCGAAATTCGCTCAAACGATGTCGTCGTTGATATCGGTGCAAAAGCGGAAGGAGTCATTCCCGCTAATGAGTTCTTAAATTTGGACGAATTGTCCGTAGGTGAAACTGTCGAGGTATACGTCGAAAGCGTTGAGAATATCGATGGTAAGCCGGTCTTGTCTTACGATAAGGCACAACAACAGAAGAATTGGGAAAACATTCTCGAAAAATGCCAAGAAGGTGCCGAAATTTCCGGCAAAGTTAAAGGCAAAGTCAAAGGTGGCTTGGTCGTCAGCATTGGCGTCGATGCCTTTTTACCGGCTTCGCAAATTGACATACAGGCACCCAAAAACCTGGATCAGTATTTGGGACAGACCTTCGATCTTAAAATTTTAAAAATCAATCGGGAGCGCAAAAATATTGTTGTTTCTCGCAGAGAACTCATTGAAAGCCAACGTCAAAAGAAACGTCAGCAAATTCTAACCGATATTAATGTTGGTTCAACTTGCCGCGGTGTTGTTAAAAACATTACCGATTACGGAGCCTTTATTGACCTCGACGGACTAGATGGCCTGTTACACATAACCGACATGACCTGGGGCCGCATTTCGCATCCCGGAGAACTTCTTAAGGTCGGTGAAGAAATTGAGGTAATGGTTATCGAAATTGACCGCGAAAAAGAACGCGTATCCTTGGGCTTGAAACAAATGCATCAAAATCCATGGGAACAGATTGAAAAGCGTTATCCCGTTGGCTCAAAGATTCGTGGTAAAGTTGTTAACCTCGTTCCATATGGCGCCTTTGTGGAGCTTGAAGAGGGCGTTGAAGGCCTTATCCATATTACCGAATTTTCCTGGACGAAACGCATTAGCAAGCCCAATGAAATGTTGCGCATCGGCGATGAAGTGGAAGCGGTTGTCCTCGACGTACAAAAAGAAGAACAAAAGATTTCTCTTGGAATTCGTCAACTTTCCGAAAACCCATGGGATATGGCACAGCATAACTATCCTGTTGGAGCCCATGTACGCGGAAAGGTACGCAATTTAACAACCTATGGCGCTTTCGTTGAACTCGAAGAGGGTATTGATGGTATGATTCACGTTTCCGATATGAGCTGGACACGTAAAGTTAACCATCCCGGCGAAGTTTTAAAGAAAGGTGACGAAGTTGATGCCGTTGTGTTGGAAGTTGATCATTCACAACAACGCATTGCGCTTGGCATGAAACAACTCCAAGAAGATCCTTGGTCACGCATCGACGAGCTCTATAAGATTGGAGATATCGTTTCGGGTAAAGTTGCCAAAGTTACCTCTTATGGTGCTTTTGTCGAACTGAAGAATGATATCGATGGCTTGGTTCATATCAGCCAAATCAGCGAAGAACGTATCGAAAAAATTAAGGATATCCTTAAGGTTGGTGATGCCGTCGAAGCACGCGTTATCAAAATCGATAAAGACGACC
>CAZDSI010000001.1:37589-38856 GCA_964508215.1 uncultured Opitutales bacterium | reverse complement strand
AAAAGCGTTTAGCTGAAGAAATCAAGTTGTACGATACCTTAACGACAGGACAAGAACTAACAAACTTGGGAGACCTGCTCGATCAAGCAACTCAGGCAAAGAAAAACTAAATATACATCTTCAACAAAAAGCCTTTCTTGTTCACAAGAAAGGCTTTTTTATTTATTTCAAAACTCGCGTTTAAAAAGCCTGCAAAATTGAAAGGTTCTCAGGGCTCTGCCCTTTGAATCCGCCACCTGGACCTAAAAATGCTTCGCAATTTATTAAAAGATTCGTTTTTCTTTCGGAAGATACGGAACCCTTTTTTTTCACATAAAAAAAGGTCCGGTCTTTAACTTTCGGAAACCAAAAGCGAAGCATCTTGCTTTATTCGTCTCGTTTTAAGGTAAAGACCAACAACGGCTATAAGAATGGCTACAGGTATGACACTTATAGCTTTCAAAAGTGCTATCGCACTATATCCTTCACCAACAGAATTGCTTGAAAAAATCGCAACGCATTTACCAATTACACTGTGAAAAAAATACCCAAAGGACATAATAATCATATTGGCAACAGCCGTATTTAAACCTATAGCTTGCTCCGAAGTATAAGTCGAAATCTTATAAATAGCCAAAATTTGGTAAGCGCTACAAATTCCAATAAGAAAAAAAAGTGTTGCAATAACAACAACCGGCGGCCGAGCAAAAAGCAATAAACTAAAAGAGCTCATCATAATTAGCCCACAGCATATAATTATGGTCCAATAATTTTTAGTTTTTTCGACAATAAAACTTAACAAGGGGCCACCGACACACATCCCAATGAAAATCAAAGAAGGTAGCTTATTAGCTATATTTTCCGGCACGGCATGAGCTCTTTTTAAAAAGACAACGCTCCAGACGTCGGCAAATCCCTAGAGTGGGCCAACCATTAACCCTGAAAGCACACACAACATTAGTACTGTTTTATTTCCCAAAACCTCACGTAAGTGTACCACCATAGAGTCTTTTTGCCCTTCCGCTACTATAGGACTTTGAACCGGAAACAAAGCAAATGTTGTTATCGCCAAAAAAAGCCCAAAAATGCTTAGTATTATTACGGTATTCTGAAACCCACATGCATTTTTTAAGTTTCCAATCGGCGCTCCTCCATAAATAGCACCCAATAATCCCAAGGTAACACCTAAGCTAAGCATTCTTGTAAAAAGCTCCTCTTTAAATTCGATACGAATAACACGGAAAAGTCCTAAAATTGCGGCCGATGAACCAGCACCGACAAAAAAACG
>CAZDSI010000001.1:36250-37544 GCA_964508215.1 uncultured Opitutales bacterium | reverse complement strand
GAGAAAGCTGTCCTACAATAGCTATAAGGATAAACAACGGAACGATTTTCTTTGGCCCATAACGATCCAACAACAAACCAATCGGTATATGCATAAGCGCGTAGCCAATATAATAAGCGCCCGAAAACTGGCCAAAAGTAGTCGGGGTTAAATTGAACTGTGAAATGATATCAAACATCGTAACGCTCGGGAAAACACGTAAGATGTATTGATAGATGTAAAACATCGTGGCCATCGTCCAAGCGATAAAGGCAATCTTCGAAGACTTCATAAAGAATTGTTTTGTTATGTTTTAAAATCCGGTAACCCATAAGAAAGGGTTCCTTATTTTTCGATTTAAGAAATAAAAAATAGACCGATTACTTTTATTTTTTCAGGGCGGTCAGCCCAAGGAATACTTCAAAAATCTTACCCAATAACACTTGAACGGCTGCCAAAAGCCTTATTTCCGCTTTTGGGTTCAAACGTGCTTCGGTTAAACATACCAACATGCATTATCCTATAGAAAAAAAGCTAAACGACTGTCAAGACTTCTAAACCTATTTGTTAATTAAATAAATAAAATAAACACCTGCATAGAGGTTTCCAAAACCGTTTTTCGTCCAATTTCTTTACGGTAATTGATCCGTCTTTAACCACACGCAACTTGCATAAGGCTTTGCGACGCTTGTGATTTGGTTCTATCTTATGGTTTGATTATCCCGTTGGCCCATCCTAAAGCAAACTTCGAATCCTGCGCTTGTCTCAAAGTTTCAAGCCATTCTTCCTCGGTATGAACATCGATTTTTCCCGCACGCTCATCTTTAAAACGGATCTCTGGTAGTTTCCAAAAATCACCATAATTTGCCAATCGATCGGCACGTTGTGCCCAAACCGCATAAGGTTCTGAAAGCGCCTCACCCTTCTCAGCCGCAACTTCGACAGCACGGTCTACAACAGCCGGATCGCACAAAGGAAAATTTACGTTGAGGTTAACATGAACATCTCCTGGGAAATGCTGCATAATGTGCTGAAAAACCGGGATAGAGGGAACATTATCCGCTGCCAGCTCTTGCGGACGTCTTAAGATCGTAACACCAAAATCATAGGCAATCCGAGCTATCAGTTCGCTTTCGGTAGAAACGACGATTTGCGTTACACTTTTGGCTTTTTTCAATTTTTCAATCCCTAACCCTAACATAGGCAAGCCACCAAAAGGCAATAAATTCTTATATCTTAATCGCTTGCTTTCAAGCCGAGCAATAACGGAACCGATAACCTTCATGCAATACAAATTATGTAGCTTATAACCTAA
>CAZDSI010000001.1:30193-36238 GCA_964508215.1 uncultured Opitutales bacterium | reverse complement strand
CAAGAAAGAAACATTGAGGAAATATCGCCTTAAGCACCCGAAAAAATTTTTAGATCTAAAGAGGTCTTCTCTGGCCTGGCTTTTACTTTCCACTCAAACCTTGACGTTGGTCACATCTTTTTTTCAAATGAGCTCGATGAGAAAAATTTGCTGTATTGGAGCTGGTTATGTCGGTGGCCCAACGATGGCCGTTATTGCCGAGCAATGTCCGGAAGTTGAAGTAACTGTAGTTGATGTTAACGAACATCGTATCGCTGAATGGAATTCGGAGACTTTGCCCGTATATGAACCTGGCTTAGAATCTATCGTAAAGTCAATTCGCGGACGTAATTTGTTTTTTTCAACGAACGTCGACAAGGCCATACGGGAATCCGATATGATTTTTATTACCGTGAACACACCAACAAAATCCTATGGCGTTGGTGCCGGTAAAGCATCTGACCTCATGTTTATCGAAAATTGTGCACGTCGCATCGCCGAGGTATCGAAAACCAATAAAATCATCGTTGAAAAATCAACCATTCCGGTAAAAACGGCTGAAACCTTAAAATGCATTTTCCAAGCCAATTCGAACGGTGCCCATTTTGAAGTACTTTCAAACCCAGAGTTTATGGCCGAAGGTACAGCTATTCAAGATCTAAGAAACCCTGATCGCGTGCTTATCGGCGGTGATAATACTCCCGAAGGACAAAAAGCAATTCAAACTTTAGTAGAGCTTTACGAACACTGGATCCCAAAAAATAAAATCCTGAAGCAAAACCTTTGGTCTTCCGAACTTTCAAAATTAACAGCGAACTCTTTTCTAGCTCAAAGAATTTCTTCAATTAATGCTATGTCAGTCGTATGTGAAGCCACAGGAGCCGATGTCGACGAAGTAGCACTGGCTATCGGCGCAGACTCACGTATCGGTCCAAAATTTTTAAAGAGCTCGGTAGGATTCGGCGGATCTTGTTTCAAAAAAGATCTTTTAAATCTTGTGTATCTTTGCGAATACTTTGGCTTAAAAGAAGTTGCCACTTACTGGGAACAGGTGGTGGTTATGAACGAGTATCAAAAGAACCGATTTACAAAGAAAATCGTTCATTCTCTATTCAAGACGCTTGCCAATAAAAAGTTGGCTGTATTTGGATTTGCCTTCAAAAAAGATACAAACGACACTCGAGAGACTCCGGCCATTACGGTGTGCAAAAACCTTTTGGTCGAACGTGCTCATCTCTCCATTTGTGACCCTCAGGTTTCTAAAGAAACCATTTTCCATGATTTAGATTTACCCGCTCATTCCAAGGATGTGATTATGGTTGCCGATCCTTATAAGGCAGCTGAAGAAGCTCACGCCATCGTTCTTTTGACGGATTGGGATATATTCAAAGACTTAAATTATGAAAAAATTTATAAGTTGATGAAAAAACCAGCATTCGTATTCGACGGACGTAACCTTTTAGATCTAAAACACCTGCAGAATATAGGATTTCGTACTTACGGTATTGGGAAAGGAAATATTTCATGAAAGTTTCGATAGCTATTCCAGCAAGATTCCATTCCACAAGGTTACCGCAAAAAATGCTAGCCGATATTTGCGGTAAGCCGCTTTTGTGGCATGTTGTTCATCAAGTCCTTAAAATGAAAAAATGTCATGAGTTATTTGTACTCACCGACGATAATCACATTTTAAATGCAGCTCAATCTTGGGGTGTAAAGGCACTTTTAACAAGTCCTGAATGCAAGTCTGGAACAGAACGAATTGCTTCGGTCTTAGATAAATTTTCGGGAGATTGGATCCTAAACGTCCAGGGAGATGAACCTTTTATCGATCCTTGTTTATTGGACGAAATGGTAGAATTTGCAAACCAAACAGACGCCGATATCATTACTCCCATTTTTAAGATTCAAAACGAAACCGAGTTATTTAACCCCAACGTGGTAAAAGTCGTCCTAGGACAAAATCAACGCGCACTTTATTTTTCACGTAGTTCTATTCCATTTGTTCGCGGCGTTGCCAACGAACAATGGCTCAAAAAAACCACATTCTGGGGACATATTGGAGTCTACGGTTATCGCCATTCCACACTTGAAAATTTTTACAAATGGCCTGAGTCATCGCTAGAAACAACAGAATCGTTGGAACAGTTACGATGGCTTGCGGCAGGATGTAAATTGTCCACTTACGTGACAACTTATCAAGGAATGGCGGTCGACACACCGGAAGACCTCGAAAAAGTAAGGAAACGTATGCTTGAAAATATTCGTAAGGGAAGTTATAGTGCCCAGTAATGGACAAAAAAACTTGCTGCTTACTTGAACAATTTGAACACACCGTTTATCCCCATAATTTACTCGAAATTTTCCATCGCTATCAGCTTGTTTTTAATGAGGAAGAACAATGGGTTAGCGCCAATAAAAAATTTTTTAAGGCTTTTAAATTCAAAGAAACGTGGCTAAAAAAAAGCACCTTTAAAGCTATTTTATCGGCTATAAACCCGAAATGGGAAGCTTTACTTCCGCAAAGTCTAAAAAATTGTATTGAGCCTGTAAAACTCCCTTGGGAACAAGCCAATAATGATTTTTCTATTGGCTTTCAATATGAAGTTCTTGAAAGTCATGGCTTCTACTTCACCACTTTGATCCCCATTCTTCTTTCACCTTATAATGCAAAACATCACTCTTGCAATTGTCAGCTATCAACAAGTAGTCAGGAAATTGTTTCGTCATTTTTTTGCCGCTTACGGTTGGCCGAGTCACGATTAAACTACTATCTCGGAAATTTCCCAGGGATGTTTTTCTTTCAAAAACCTGACCTTTGTTTTGATTACTTAAGCTCTAATGTACCCGAAAAATTATCAAGCGACGGAACAAGTTTAGAAAAACATTTTTTCGATCTGATCGTCGATGAAGACAAACAACCTTTTTTAAATCATTTAAAAGAATGTGTAACTTCTAAAAATACCGTATCTTTTGGTTATCGCTTAAAAACAAGCACCGGCGCAATCGTGCACCTGTTAGACACGCGAACACCGATCTTTTCTCAAAGTCAAGAGCTTATCGGCTACAACGGGTTATGGATTGATAATACTCGACTAACAATAGCCGAAAAAAGAATTTCTGAACTTTCATGGAAAGCAAATCTATCGTTGGTTATGCGTGGGTTATTACATGATTTCAGAAATGTTATAAGCGGCATTTTTTCCCTAAGTGAATTGTACTGTAGTCGCTTAACACCCGATAACGCCTTGTTTACATGTTTATCCGAAATAAAACAATGCGCCTGCGAAGCTCGCCAGTTGTTACAAAAAATGTCCGAACTAAGTCGTGAAGAGCCATTTGAAAAAAACTACCACGATGTTAGACAACTTCTTCAAGGACAAATTGAACTTATTAAAACCTTATTTCCTTCAAATACGCTCATTCAGCTCAATCTGCCCAATGAAGACCTTCCTATTTTTGTCGAGAACGGCGGGTTTAAACAAATGGTATTAAATTTGGCTCTTAACGCAAAAGATGCCTGTTCAGCAAACAATACCATGCAAATCACGATTGGTGCTCGAAAAATACATCAAAATGAAAGAGTGTTCAAAGAGATAGGTAATGCCGCTTTCACATCGTCCTTACCGGGAGTAGAAATTTCTTTTCGAGATAACGGCGAAGGAATTCCTGAAAAGAACCTTGAAAAAATTTTTGAGCTGTTTTTTACAACAAAAGATACGGCTAAAGGCTCTGGTATCGGCCTCTATAACACTAAATTGTTTGTTGAAAACAATGCAGGAAAAATTGCCGTCGACAGCCAGCTCGGGCAAGGTAGTACCTTCTACATTTTCTTTCCCTTGGCTAATTTTAATGAAAGAGTCCTTCCGACACAAAAAGCTATCGAGCCTAAAACAACTCACCGACTATCAATTTTAATTTATGCTTCGAAAGACCCATCGGATCTAGAGCTTACCCATTGCTTTCGCGAAAAAGAATGCGAAATCATTACATTTTCGGATACTTCAAAGGTAAAACAATTTTTAAAAGACTCGGCGCTAAAACCAAATGCAGTACTCATGCTAGACTTCACTTCGGATAATAGCCTATTATCTTTGATCTCGTTTTGCAAAAAAAACTTTCCGACCATAAAACTAGTCTTACAAACCCCGCAACATTATCCGGAGACATACAATAGCCAATTAAAGGATAATATCGACCTTTATATTGATGAGTTACTTTCACCCAAAACAACTACAGAGCGCATACAACAGTTTTTAACTCAAGCCATCCACAATGAACAAACATGAAAATGAATCGATTCTTATTTTAGACGATGACCATATCATCCTGCTTGCACTTCAGGAAACACTAAAACTGGAAGGGTATACCGTCGTTGCAACAAGCCAGCCCGAAGAAGCCATAGCATATTCACAAAAACAATCGTTTGCCATTGTGATGTCCGACCAGCGTATGGCCGCGACAACTGGAATCGAATTTTTATCACAGATTAAAATTCTACAACCCAACAGCGCACGTATACTCATTACTGGGGTTTTGAATGTAAAAACCTTAACCGAAGCAATCAATAAGGCCGAAATCTTCCGATTTTTGGCAAAGCCTTGGACACGCGATGAGCTACTAACCTTAGTTCGTGAGAGTATTGACCGTTACAGTTGGCTTCAGTCAAAGGAAAAATTTTATGCCGACGTCTTACGTCTAAATGAATCTCTGACCCAAGAAAACCAATATCTACGTTCACTTCTTAATGAAATGAAGAAAAAGGCACATAACATATAATCATGCAACAAACCAATCCTTCACAAGATCCTCAAATTCTAATTGTTGAAGACGACGTAAATTCCGCATTTCTTCTACAAACCATACTTGTAAAGGCGGGGTACAAGGTTCTCCCCATCGCCACCAACGGCGAAACGGCCATTGAACGCGTACAAACGAGCCATCCAAGTTTATTACTCGTTGATATCACGCTACAAGGTCAAATCGACGGTATCGAAACCGTACACCGCTTAAAGAAAAATTACGATATTCCCGTTATTTACTTAACAGGCCATACCTCCGACGATATTATTCGTCGTGTAAAGGACACCACTCCGTTTGGGTTTATCCTAAAACCTTATTCGCCAAAGTCGGTTCTAATCACAACAGAAATGGCCCTTCACAAGTCTGCCATTGAACGTGATTCTAAAGACACAAAATACCGCTTGTCCATAACCCTTGGAAGTTTAAAGGATGCGATTATAACGACCGATCCTTCAGGCATTATCACCTACTTAAATCCTTCAGCGGAAAAACATCTGCAGTTGGAAAGCACACACGTACTAGGCCTTAACATTGACGATTTCCTGCAACTCTATGAGCCAACTCAACCTCCGGTTAAAGTTAAAACATTTAAGCAATTTTTATCCCTTGACGCTCGCTGCAACCTAGAACCCTGTTACTTTTTAAGCTTATCGCCAAGTAATGAAAAACGTTGGGTTCAAGTACAGGTTATTCCAACACTCGATCAACAAGGTGGAGTAACCAGCTATGTAACGGTAATTATTGATTTATCAAAACAATTTCATTTTGAGCAAAACAACCGTATGTTGGCCACAGCACTCGAAAGCCTTGAAGACGGTGTGCTCGTCGCCGAAGCCGAAAACGAAAATACCTTAAAGATTGTTTACGTTAACAAAGGGTTTAAGCGCATAACACTCTACCACGCTCATGAATTACTCGGGAAACCCATTGAATGTCTGTATGGGCAAGACTTTGATCTTTCGCTTAAATCTTCTTTAGCTGTACTTTCCAAAACCGGAGAAACGGTCAACGGGGATACACCACTCCTGAGAAAAGATGGGAAAAAAATAATGACAAATTGGACGGTCTCACCGTTTTATAAGGAGGATCGGCAAATTTTTCACCTTGTGATTATTATTCGCGATGTTACCGAATTAAGACAAATGGAAGAAAATTTGAGACAATCGCAAAAAATTGAAGCCATTGGTCGGCTAGCCGGTGGAATTGCCCACGATTTCAATAACCTATTATCGGTAATCAATGGCTATTCCGATTTATTAAAGG
>CAZDSI010000001.1:6813-30178 GCA_964508215.1 uncultured Opitutales bacterium | reverse complement strand
CTAAAATGGAGCCAACAAGCACCTACTACCCATATGTGCTGAATATACACGAGGCTGGACAAAGAGGAGCAGAATTAGTTAACCAGCTAATGGTGTTTAGTCGACAAGAAAATAAAGCAGGGAAGGAAGTTTTAGATCTGAGAGAGGTTGCCTCCAATACTTTAAAAATGCTGAGCCATTGGCTTGGAAAAAACATCCAACTCAAAACCTACTTTGAAGACGGGCTATGGTCCGTACAATCAAAACCAACTTATATCGTCCAAATTTTAGTGAACTTATGTGTAAATGCACGTGATGCTATGCCCGATGGGGGTGTATTATCCGTTCACCTAAATAACTTTCAAAACAACGATGGGAAAGAGAAAATCGATATCCCGCTAGGGCGTTATGTTGTGATCTCCGTAAGAGATACCGGAACGGGCATCACCGAAAACGTGCAAAAAAAGATGTTCGAGCCTTTTTTTACTACGAAACCTATAGGGAAGGGAACGGGTCTCGGGCTATCAACCGTATACGGTATTGTACAACAACATGGCGGCTGCATAAAAGTTAACAGTAAGGTTGATGAAGGCAGTACGTTTCACGTCTATCTTCCAGCACAAGAATGGATAAAAAAAGAGGAAACCTTAAATCAAAGCTCACAAGTTCATAATGTAGTCCAAGCTAAAAGCCGCAACCAAACAAAAACCATACTTATATTCCATGAGGACAAAGGACTTTCGGATTGTTTAAAGGGATTGTTAAGCTTAAACGGATATAATGTTAGCCTAACACAATCGCCTGAGGAAACTATTGAATTATTGAATAATAAACCTGTTGAACTGCTCATTACTGACACCAAAAATCTTACACCAAGGTTTGAAACAATATTCAATCAAGTTCCGGCAATGTCTATACTTTTAACCTCACAAGAAAACTCTCTTCATCCAGACCCAAATGTTAGAACAAAATATCAAACCATTCGACAACCTTTTTCATTGAATGGGATTTTGAAGGAAGTGCAAAAAATTTTAAAAACCTAAGGAAAGAATAATCCTTGCGAACTCCTTCAAAATCGGAGGGCTCTTAGCTTAATTACGTTGGATAGTATTTGCCTTTGCCTATAATTAAAAACTTTCATCGAAGAAGACGCTATTTCTTACAGACGACTTTGTGCGCTTATGTTATTCAACCGGCTATGCAGCAATTTTAAGGCTTCGGCGTTACCAATAATCTTTCCCGTCTTATCAAATTCCTGTTGTTGGATTTCAGCAATTTCTGGAGTGTAAATACGAGGCTTTTCGATTTCAACGGCCCTATAGTGCACACATATACTGTTAACTTTTTCCTTTTGGCACCAACCATGAACATCCTTCACATGACCCAAACGATCGTCAACAAACAAAATTTTTCTATAGCCAAGTTTTTTTGCAAAATATCCCATAACCTGGCTTTTCAGGTTGTAATCTCCAACAAAAATTATACCTTCCGAATGAGAAACGGGGAAAGCAAAGGGCGAACGAAGCGTAAATGTAGAATCAAAAGGTGTACTGACTTTAAAACTAATATCAATGGGGGCCAACTGCCTTAAAGTCATCGAAACGGTTGTATATTGTCGATGCGTTAACACCATTACACAAGCAGCAGTCTTTTGTAAGGTTTTCACAGCAGAAACCGTTGTTTTTTCTACCGGTTTAATTTTGCAATGGTCTTGAACATAAATCCATTCCATGTAAAAATTTTTCACAAATTCATGGAATGGAACACCTTCATTTGCCGACCTTTGTGCTAGAGCATAATACCAATCCGAATGCCCCAAGGCAGTGCAGTTTTCAACTAAGGTGTTATCAAAATCAATAAAAACCCCCGTTTCTTTATCCACCCATTGGCCAAGTTTTTCAAATTCATTGCATTCGATTATAAGGTTTTGCATAATTCCGTCGTTATCAAGTAGAAAAAATTTTAGGGGTTTTACAAATTTAAATTAATATTTTGTCGGTAACGCTGATAAAAAAACCACAATAAGGTTCCTTGCCTCAGGCCCTTATAAAAAAATATTTCTAAAAATGCACTTTCAAACGACTTTTAGGACGCTCTACCAATGAAAAATCGCTAAGTCCGCCTGACTTTTACACTGCTTTGGCGGAGAGGGAGGGATTTGAACCCTCGGTGGAGTTACCTCCACACCTGATTTCGAGTCAGGCACAATCGGCCACTCTGTCACCTCTCCATTTGTGGGTATCACCATAAAGAAGAAAAACTTTTCCTCAATCAATACTTAAATTAAAAAGGCTTTAATTCTAAACTTTCTATACATACTTGGGAGGAGTTTCGCATTAAAAGCGAAGCATTTTCGGGTCCAGAGATCGCGGCCTTGGCATAAAAAAAGGGACTTAAAAGTCCCTCGTAAAAGTTTTTCGTTAACGATTTAGATTATTATATTGTTATGCTCCATGCCCACGACGGAATTTGCGCTGGAATTTTTCAACGCGTCCCGCCGAGTCAACAAAGCGTTTTTCACCCGTATAAACGGGATGCGAATCCGAAGTGACGTCTCTTACGATCATGCTGTACTCAACACCATTAATGGCTTCTTTATTTTTGACCGACATGGTGGAATAAGTCAAAAAACGCTTTCCCGTTGAAACATCGACAAAACAAACGGGATGATAATCGGGATGTATATCTTTTTTCATACAAATTAATTAATATCCTTGGCGTGCTTTGAAACGTGGGTTGGCTTTACAAATGACATAAATACGCCCCTTGCGCTTAACCACCTGGCACTTCGCGTGACGGTTCTTTAAAGATTTAATGGATGAGACCACTTTCATAAAACTACCTAATCGGAATTAACAATTACGAAATACATTGGGGTGTCAATTTATTTTTAACTGAAATCAGTATGCTTTTTTAAAAGTACACCTTTAACGAAAAGCCTTAAGAAAGGATATAAGGAAGTCTTTTAGCCCTAAAAACGTGAAAAAATAACGTTAATTTCTTTTATATATCGTTTTCTTTTTATAAAGCCAGTTACATTCTTTTGTATATTGAAAAAGCATTATCTTAATACAAAGTTTTCGATAACTCAACGGCCGGTAACAATAATACTACCTTTCTCCTAAAGCGTCTCAAGAAAGGATCCTTTCTTGAGACGCTAACACTATGGCTATCCGTAGCATACGCCAACTAACCATCAACGGTAGCTTCCGTATTCCACGAAGATAAAAATCTTTTCAACATTACAATGTCGGGTACATACCACCTTCAACTTCGCCATTTTCTTGCGAAATAGCAACGACGGCAAATCCCGTGTCCACATAGTTTGTTTGGTCAAAACTAATCCCTCGTTTTTTCAACTCATCAACAATACTTGGATCTACACGCCGATCAAGCCATCGGCCCTTTTCGGTAATTTTTAACGTTTTGTCGTCGAAGGAATATGTTCCAAAACGAGGGAGTTCAACGACATCTCTCACCGGAAGGTTGTAGTCAACTAAATTTAGAATAAGCTGAAATGATGCAGGTTCTAAAGAGGCGCCAAATGCTCCTGTTGCAAACTTGAAATTATTTTTTTTAAACCCAAGGCTCATAAAACACGGATTTAGGCGCCTTTCCCCTGGTTTTGTGTTAAAAAAATAAAGTTCACCCGAACTTGTCAGCGGTATACCTTCAACAAAGATTCCCTTACCCCAAGGCAAAGATTCAATTGTGTTAGTTCCTGTAACGACATTACCTACGCTGTCTACAACTATAATGTGGTAACTGTGATTGCTCGGCCTTGTGCTAAAAACACGAGACAATTTTCTATGTAGCTTACGCCATAAGTTTTTCGTACACTTCTTTATCAACTCCTCATTTAGAAGGAAAGAAAAGTTTACCCTATGATCGTTGTAAAGCCAGAAATCGGATTCAACGATATCGAACAGTTTTATTATAAGCTCTAATGCATCGGCTGAGTTTGAAAAATGCTTACCATATATTTTAATGTTGTCCCGTTCCAACACCTTAAGTGCTAAAAGTATAACCGGACTACTACAAGACATTCCCGATGGTGCATAAATTTTGTGTTCTCGGTAGGAAATTTTCAAAGGCTCTAGCCATCGAATAGAGTAGGACGAAAAATCTAACAGACTCAGTTTACCGCCGTTCTTGGTTACCACATCTACACATTTTTTTGCCCACTTACCCTTATAGACATAAGATGAGCCTTCAATGGATACATTTTTTAAAAACTCGCCCACCTCCGGTGCTCGTAAAATATCGCCCTCTCTTAACGGCTCCCCATTTCTGAAAAATGTTTTTCGGCCATATTCGCTTCGCTTGAGTAAGGATGTATGTGACGCAATAAGGTAATTAGCCCACCAATCATCCAAAACAAACCCGTTACGCGCAATATCGATTGCAGGTTGTAAAACAGACGAAAAAGTTAGCTTGCCAAATTTTTCTGAAAGGGCTTCAAGGCCAGCTATCGCACCAGGAACTAATGCCGTCGCACCAGGTCTAGGCACTAAGGGGTTCCAATAACCTGAATGTACCAGTACATTGTTAAACCCCGCATCTAAATAATATACTTTCTTTGTATAACTATTGTAAGCGATAGCACTTAATGGCCCCGCTAAACTGGTTACCCCTTGGCCCACTCTGCTGCTGTTGCGGCCACAAAAGCATCAACCGCGTTTCCGCCAGCATGTAAGATATCGTATCCAACTTTTGTGGCAATTGGATGGCATGTAAGAACAATTTCCCTCAAGCTTTTAATCAAAACCTAAGCACCTTGAAACGTTTTTCAACCTCAAATTTGGTAGGATTGAAAAGTTCCCGAATATTACATAGTTTTCTAATTTTTAATTTGGAGTATATTTTATTGCGCCCTCAACCGAGAAGTTTTTTACTTACTTTTGTTCATCTATATGGATATTATTCAAAGGCTCTTAGCCGTCCAACCGTATCGTTTCGTTTTACCAAATGGCCTAGTCTGTATTTTCCTTCCCTGCGAAAACAACGACCTTATGGCCTTACAATTATGGGTAAAAACTGGCACGCTACACGAAAATAAATATTTGGGATCTGGCATCTCACACTTCGTCGAACACATGGTTTTTAAAGGGACCGAGAAACGAACTTTTTTAGATATCTTTTCCGAAACACAACATAAAGGCGCAACCTTAAACGCCTACACAACTTTCGATCGTACTGTTTATACTTTTGACGGACCTAAAGAAGCCCTCGATACCGGGTTGAGTCTATTGGCTGATATTGTTTTTCATCCAACCTTCCCCGCTGAAGAATTCCAAAAGGAAAGGGATGTTGTTTTACGCGAAATTAACATGGCCAACGATGACCCCGAAGATCAGTTGAGCCAACGAGTATTAGAGACAACATTTAAAGTACATCCTTACCGTTATCCTATTCTTGGTATTCGTAATATATTTGAGCAACTCACGCGCAACAATTTGCACGATTATTGGGCAAAGCGCTACATCCCAAACAACACAACACTTGTTTTAGTCGGACCCTTTGAGGCTGAACATATTCATACGGCACTATCAAAAGGCTTTGGAGGTTACGAACCCAAAAGCCTTGAGCCGATAATTTTACCTTCTGAGCCTTTTCAACTAGGAGAACGCGAAGAACGTTTTTACGGTAACTATCATCTCGTACGCGGAGCCATAACTTTTAAAATTCCGGGCATTGGTCACAAAGATACGGCCAGCCTGAACGTCCTAGCCAATATTTTGGGCAGCGGATATAGTGCCATACTTTACCAAAAACTACGTGAAGAATTACGCTTGGTTCACGACATTGAGGCTTCATGTTGGACCGGTGATGACGAAGGATTGTTCTGGATACAATACGTGTGCGACACCGAAAAACGCGCGAATGTTGAAAAATTTATAACGCAAGAATTAAAATCCATCGCAACGGCAGGTATCTCTGCTGAACGGTTAAAAAAAGCCCTAAACCAAGCCATATGTAGTGAAATCGATGCACGCAAGACGGTCCATGGGCAAGCTCATCATTTGGGCTGGGCCGAAGTTGTTATCGGCGATATCAATTACCCAAGATTTTATCTTGAACAACTCAAGAGCTTAACACCTCGAACGGTAGAAAGCGTTGTAGAAAAATACTTCAAGCCACAAATGAGAACATGTGTGTCACTTGAACCCTCGTATGCTAAGAAAAAGCCTAACATTTTGTCCTCTAAGCCCTCAAATCGGCAAAAGTTCAATATTCAAGAACTACCTAACAACCTTCGATTAATTTATCAACACTGTCCACATTTTCCCAAAACACACATAAAAACATTGTGTCTTGGCGGCACCCACTACGAGGCCTCCAAAAACCGAGGCATTTTTCAGCTACTTTCGACCCTTCTTACAAAAGATACAAAACAAAATGATTCAAAAACTATTGCCGAAACACTCGAAAGTCTAGGAGGTCACTTTATTCCTTTTATCACCAATAATAGTTTTGGATTAAACCTTGAAGTGCTATCTTCGGAAGTAAAAACAGGCGTTCAGATCCTAGAAGCGTCGCTTACAGAACCTCTCCTAAAAACAGAAATCTTCAATCGTGAGAAAACGGCTCAAATTGCTGCTATTAAAGATAGTCTCGACGACGTCTTTAATGTCGGGTTTCAAGAAATGCGAAAATTATTTTTCAAGCGTCATCCCTACGCCATTGGCCCAATAGGAACTGAAAGATCCGTTAAGAGCACCTCACATTCAGATGTTTTAACTCTATTTAAACGTTCTATCTGCGGTAGTAACATTGTGTTTTCAGTTGTGAGTTCTTGTTCGCTAGAAGAAATCCTTCCTTTACTGGCACCCATTGCTGCAAAAATTAGTCAACATCCTTTTAACGTAAAAGAACTCGAAAATTATGGCGGCCCAAATAAACCACAAACAAAGACAATTTATCTTGGTAAAGAACAAGCGTTGGTGTTCCAATCCTATCCGCTTTGCGGATTAAAACATACCGATTTTTATGCCACGGAAGTCGTTGAAGAACTTTTAAATGGGCTTTCCAGTGAGTTTGTTATACAGGTCCGTGAAAAACTGGGACTTTCCTACACCGTCGGCGCGAACCGGCTTCTCGGCCTCGAAACAGGAATGCTTTGTCTCTTCGCTGGCACCCGTGAGCCCTATCTTGCGCTTATCGAGCAAGAAATGGGAAAGGCAATTTCGAGAATACGAAATGGCAAAATAAGCAAAAAAGAGTTTGAAAATTGCCATACACGCTTAATGGTGCGCCATAGAACACGCATGCAGTCCATCGGCAAAAGAGCCGCCGATGCAGGATTTAAGCTACTCTACGACTATCCTGAAAAAGATTGCGACGCCTACGAAAAACAACTGAGGAAAGTCTCTCTTGATCAAATCGTGAGTGTAGCCAACCAATATCTTACCGAAAATAAAGCATGCACGCTATTTGTTTCATCTAAAAAAAGCGCATAATATTTCTTTCGGCTCTACAGCTCAATATAGATATCGCCGTTTACCACGAAAATTGGTTTAGCTTTCACAACCAAAGCAGGTGTTCATAAGTCACTACTTATAAGGCACATTATCAATGTGCTAAAAACTCTTCGACGGTCGAGCGTCCCAACAAACAATTTTCCTTGGGCAGCCAAATAACTTTTTGTCCAATACCAGAAATAACAACCGGGACGCTCGGTCGTAATAAAGTAAGCCGCCTTCTCCCAATTCGTTAGCTTAGAAATTTTCTTGAAAAAGGTTCTCGTTCTCAACTGAAAGAATACACTTGTAATTATTTTATTCCTTTGTCTCCTCCTTCTTTGTCAATTCTTTCAAGACTTACCGACTGGTTACCTTTTTATTCCATTGATGATATAAAGGCTTGATAACGTAGGGTCGTTACTTTCAAATATGTTTTCACCAATAACACCCATATAAAACTCTGAGCTTACCTCAAAATCTTCGGCAACCAAATTGCCTACAAAATGCAAGTTTTTGTGTTTTATTTTCCGAATATAAGACTCAGAATCTTTCATGTGCTCTCTAAAATAAAAGGATTCCGTATTTAACAGCATCACAATTAGTTTTCCTTTTTTTACCAAGACTCTCGTGGCTTCAGACAGCGCTTTTCTGTAATTATCAATAAACTGTAGCGACGCCACATAAATTACAGCATCAAAACTTGAATCTGTAAAATCCATCATTTCGGCTGTTCCAACAATTTTTCTGATTGAATCCGGCGCATTGTTGATTGCTTCCTGGGATATATCTAGACCAGTAACCTCAAAACCATGTTCTGCCAGTCTTTGTTCAATTACAGCCGGGCCACAACCTACGGAAAGTATTTTCTTATATCCTGCAAGCGCCTTATAAAGGTATGAGTATTCCTTTTCGAATACAGCTTTCCAAAAAGGCATCTGACAAATCTCGTAATAAGTTGGCATGTTTCTCCTTTTGTGCTTCTAAAACAAAAATGGGAACTTACTCAATTCCGTGTTAGAAGGCAATTATTTTGGGCCCCCCAATTTCTCAACTTTTAATGCTAAAGAATGAGAATAAATTACTAATTGGTAGAAAATGCTTCACCAGAAAATTTATAAAACCTTCTTGGGCCAAACCGCAAGGTAGGGACAGGCAAGTACGAAGACAAAAATAATCCCGAAGTGCTTGACGAACGATATCAATGTATTAGCGTGAAATTAAATCGGGTCATAGCGCAGTCTGGTAGCGCACTTGCATGGGGTGCAAGGGGTCGGGAGTTCGAATCTCCCTGACCCGACCATTTTTTCTTAGCCAATTTTTTCAGGTATTAACTCATCGATTTTGTTGTTACACTCATATGCTTTTTTATTTATCACAATTTGAAGCCTATTGGGGTCCTTTACGTCTGTTTCGATACGTAACATTTCGAAGCGTAATGGCTATTATCACAGCGCTCTTATGGATGTTTATCGTTGGGCCGCGCATTTTTGAATGGCTGAAACGCATGAAAATTAAAGACGTTTTACGCGATGCTTCGGACCTTCGCGGCCTTGCCGACTTGCATGCCGTAAAAAGCCAAACACCAACAATGGGCGGCATAGCCATTGTAACCGGCGTCTCTCTTTCCGTGTTACTTTGGGGAAAATTAAATTCTTTTATTGTGGGGGCCCTTTTAAGCGGATGGTTAATCGGAGTTATTGGATTTATTGACGATTATCAAAAAATCCGTCGACGTAAAAATGCCAAAGGTCTTTCAAGCCCGTGGAAATGGCTCATTCAAGGACTAAGTACAATCCTACTTCTCTACATCCTTTTAAAAAATCCTTTAATTAGTTTAAAAATATCGGAACTCTGGCTGCCTTTTATGAAGCAACCGTTGGTAACAAGCTTACCATTCCTGTTGCTATTTTTTCTATGGTTTTGTGTCTTGTCGGGCACCAGCAATGCACTCAATCTAACCGATGGCATTGATGGTCTAGCCATCGGTTGTACAACAACGGTTGCCTTAACTTATGCCATATTTGCTTATCTTGCCGGTAATATAAATTTAAGCGGTTATCTTAACCTCTGCTATTTACCTGGAGTAGAGGAGCTATGTATTTTATGCGGAAGCATCGTCGGTGCCTCACTCGGGTTTTTATGGTATAATGCATATCCTGCACAAATTTTCATGGGCGATACCGGTTCATTGACTTTGGGGGCTTGGATTGGGAGCGTAGCCTTGATGACTCAACAGCCTTTTACATTGGTCATTGTAGGACTCGTATTTGTGCTAGAAGCTTTGTCCGTTATCTTGCAAGTTGGTTCATACAAACTTTTCAAAAAACGCATCTTCAAAATGAGCCCCTTGCATCACCATTTTGAGCTAAAAAATATACATGAAGCAAAAATTATTGTGCGTTTCTGGATTATTTCGCTTCTGTGCGCTTTGGCCGGTTTGTTGACGCTAAAACTACGTTAAGTGCGGTAAACAACTCACCAAACTTAATTTGCTATGCAAACTTTAAATAGATCGTTCTGGCTAAAATTAAATGCAAAAAAAATTGCCGTTTTTGGTAACGGTGTAGCCGGGAAAGGGCTGCAAAAGCTCTTAAAATCACTAAACTTCACCTTTGAGGTTTTTGACCAATCCGAAGAACTGTTTACCCTCGAAAAAGCTAAAAACTTTTCGCTTGTTGTCCATAGTCCCGGTTTTGCACCTTACCATCCCTGGCTAAAATTGGCCTATCGAAGTCAGATTCCGTGCCTTAACGAACTTGATTTCGCTTCAATTTTTTGGCCTGGCAAAATTATCGCGGTTACCGGAACCAACGGAAAAACTTCTACGACCGAATGGCTGGCTTGCTTGTTCAACCTTTTGGGGCAAAAAGCCTTTGCTACCGGAAACAATGGCTATGCCTTTTCAGAACTCGTCGAGCAAAATGCCAACGAAAACAACATTGCGGTTTGCGAAATAAGCTCTTACCAAGCCTGTACACTACGCTATCTTCAACCCTGGAAACTGTTATGGACAAATTTCAGGCCCGACCACCTGCGTTTCCATCGTTCACTAAAGCCGTACTTTAAAGCCAAATACCGCCTTGTCGAAAAAACCCAAACACATCCAACGAGCACAAAGACAAACATCTATTTGGGAAGCTCAGCCGCAAAAGCCTTTGAGCAATTTGGATTTCCTATCAAACCTCAATACAAAATTTTACCTTCCTATACCGAAGTTTTTTCTTACCCATCAGAGCATTTATTGTTCAGTATAGCTCAGCAAGAAAACTTCCAATTGCTAAAATTATTCTGGGAAACCGAAAAATACGACTTACAAATTTTGGAAAAATCCTTATCAATTTTTACACCCCCGCCACATCGTTTAAAAATTTTTGCAACCATCAATAAAGCACGCTTTTGGAACGATTCAAAGGGAACCAATTTGGATTCTTTGGAAAAAGCTTTAAAAAGTTTTGGGCAACGTCCCATTATTTGGATTGGTGGTGGCCAATCCAAAGGAGAAGCTCTTGAGGATTACGCAACTCTATTACAAAATTATCCCAATATTCGGGCCATACTTTTAATTGGCGAAACCGGTAAATCACTCGAAGGAATATTAAAAGCAAGACTTACTATAAACGATATACAGTATCTTGAAACACTTTCACACACTATCGAAATATGCGAAAGATATCTAAACGATACAGTAGAAATCCTGCTATGTCCAGGATTTGCCAGCTGGGACCAATTTAAAAACTATGCCGAGAGAGGTCAATTATTTGAAAACACGGTTTTAAGGTTGAAGAATAAAACAGAATCGTTAGAAAGAAAGTCATAATTCAATTCCTATGAAATTATTTAAGTCTTTTTCGAAACCATTTCTTACACGGTCGTTAATGGTTACTTCGCTTTTGCTGCCCACAGGATGCAAAAACTGGTTTAGCCAAAAGCAAGATACCACACAAAATACAGCGGTGGTAGGAACAAGCAGCACAAATGATCAGAAATCTCCAGTCACTCCAGAAGAGAATGGCAGTGTAGCAACAACCGTCGCAACACCTTCGGTAAGACAACGTACTACCCCACGACGACCAATCACAACGGCTCCAGCCTTACCGCCTCAAGAAACGTTCCAAGGCATTCCTTCCTTTTCTCAATCCACCGGTGAAAACGCCTATCTTGTACAGAAAGGTGATACACTATGGAAGATTGCACGTCAACATGGTGTAAAAACGAGAGATCTTTTGGAAGCCAATCAGCTGTCCGATAAAAGTGTGCTGGTTCCCGGACAAACCCTAAGGATTCCCGGTACTTCAATACCGAGCTTTGAATTACATTCTTCACACGAAGGCAGTAAATATACTGTACAAAAAGGGGACACACTGTCGGTTATTGCAAAAAAGTTTAAAGTATCGGTTGACCAAATTAAGCACGCTAACGGTCTTTCGAACGATAAAATCATGGAAAAACAAGTGCTTACGCTCCCAGGTGTTTCAGAAAATGCGATTGCACATCATAAACATTCTCGCGGAAACAAACATACTTCATTGCATAAAGCTGAACAGATTTCAACACCATGGACCGGTGGCGATGAATACACCGTTCAAAAAGGCGATACACTAGCTAAAATAGCTAAAAAGACAGGCGTAAATCTTCAGAAACTTACCGACATTAACCAAATTTCGAATCCACGTGCGCTTCGTATAGGACAAAAGCTAAAATTAAAAGCCGAAACAACTCCAACGACGACAGTCGAAATGACGCCGACGGTTCCAGAAGTAAAACCGGCTGAAACCACAACATCGTCTCCATCTGTAGTTGAGACTCCAACAGCTTCCGAAGTAAAAGTCAGCCCAGAAACAACAACGACCGAAGAAAAATCTTCAACTTCTGAGCCAGCTAGCGACAAGGCAACGACCGAACCAACCCCCGAAAATAACGTAGAAAACCTATTCGAAGACACAAACGCAATTCCAGTTGTGCCCATCGAAGAAGAAGCCTAAAAATGACAAATTTGCGTCCAAACATCTTTGCCCTTTTGGTTGGAAGTTTGGCGCTAACCTTTTACGGGCTTGTAATTTTATTTAGTGCGACCCAACCATTTGAGCATCACTTGCAATTTTTTAGTAAGCAGCTTATATGGTTGGGAATTGCATTCTTTGGCTTCTTATTTATTACTTTTATTCGGCTTGAAAAGCTGACACCTTATGCGTGGGGCATTTGCATACTAACACTTATCATTCTTATCAGTGTGCTGGTTTTTGGTCTGCGTATTAATGGTACGCGACGTTGGCTAAACTTTGGTCCGTTACGCGTTCAAGCCTCCGAACCTGCCAAGTTAGGCTATATACTTACGTTAGCCTATTATCTTAGCCGTTATCAAACGGCGGCTCGCACGTTTTTAAAAGGATTTGTATTACCCTGCGGTATTATCGGTATTTTTTGTTTACTGGTTCTTGTTGAACCAGACTTTGGTACCGCATTCCTGTTTGGAATTGTAGGCTTATTTTTACTCTTTTTAAACGGCGTTCGATTCCTCTTTCTGATACCAACTTTTCTAAGCGCGGGAACGCTTTTCGCCATCGCTGTCTATCTTGATCCTATACGCCTAAGACGGATCACTGCATTTTTAGACGTCGAAGCCAATCGGTTAACTGGCGCTTACCAATTATGGCAAGGATTAATTGGCTTCTGTACGGGAGGATTAACCGGAACAGGACTCGGGCAGGGTCGACAACAACATTTCTTTTTGCCGGAAGCGCATACAGATTTTATTTTTTCTATTCTGGGGGAAGAACTTGGATTAATTCACGTTTTTATCGTAATCTTGTGCTTTGCCATCCTTGCCTATAACGGGTTAAAAATTATTCAAAAAACGGCTTCACCATTTTTGTTTTTTGTTGCTTCGGGTGCTCTCGCTTTTTTAACCTTTCAAGCTTTTTTAAATATGGGTGTTGTTACAGGCCTGCTGCCGACCAAAGGACTTTCTTTGCCTTTTATCAGCTATGGCGGCTCAAATCTGTTCACAAATTTTTGCCTTGTGGGTTTATTAACAAATATCGCTTTAGCAAACTCACGCATATTACCTTCGCTTGCACAACGTGACCTATGAGCACATTTATAATAGCCTGCGGCGGGACCGGAGGCCATCTTTCACCGGGAATTGCAACCGCACAAGAATTAACGCTACGCGGCCATAAATGCATTCTAATTGTTAGCCAAAAACAAATCGATGAAAAGTTAATTCAATCCTATCCGGACCTTGAGTTCTTCAAGTTTCCCGGAATAGGCTTTTCATTAAGGCCTTGGCGGTGGCCATCCTTTATTCTTCACCAGATCCAAAATTTTACAAAAGCTTTAAAACTTATAAAAGAAACAAAGGCCGAAGCGATTATTGGATTTGGCGGTTTTTTAACAACCGGTATTGTTTTCGCCGGCTTCTTACTGAGCCGGCCATGTATTCTTCACGAAGCAAACCACATTCCAGGGAAAGCCGTTCGGCTTTTGCATTCGATCGCCACACGGGTTTACCTACCCGAAGGTGTAGAATTCAAATCGAGAAAAACCAATAAAGTTAAACACTGCGGATTCCCTATCCGAAAAGAAGTTCAAAAAATCTTACAGTCCGAGGCACGCCAAAAGCTTCGTTTAGCTCCAAATCAGCCGGTAATCCTGGTTATCGGTGGTAGCCAAGGGGCAAAGGTTTTTAATCAATGGGTTATTGAGAATTTTGAAGAACTGGGAAAAATCGGAATCAATGTCCTATGTGTTACCGGTATCGGCAAAGGTAGCGAAGGAAAAATCGAAGAAAAGCATCCCAATGGTACAATCACACAGGTTCATTTCATTCCATTTTACAGTCGAATGAACGAACTTTTTTGTGCCGCTGATATTGTAATTGGTCGTTCCGGTGCTGGAACAATCGCCGAATTGATTCAATGCGAAACTCCCTCTATTTTAGTCCCTTACCCAAGCGCTGCCGATAACCACCAATACGCCAATGCGCTCTCCCTAGAAAAGCGAGGAGGATGCGTAGTTTTGCCACAAAAAGATATAAAAACACTCACTCAAGAAGCCTTAAAAATGCTTTCAAATTCTGAGTTATTGTCGCAAATGCGTTACAATTTAAAGCAGCTTAAACGTTATGACGCCGCCGAATTCATGGTCAGCGATATAGAATTACTTTGTAAAAAACCCTCTAAAACCGACTTTTCGGACTTTTGCTCTGGGTTTTAATTTTACCCGAAAATACCAATGCAGTCTATTTTCTTAATTGGGATTGGAGGCATGGGGATGACCCCTTTAGCACTCTACCTTTACAAATGTGGATTCAGGGTGTACGGTTGGGATGACCAACCGTTGCCCGAAAACGTGTGCGAATGGTTTGCCGGGAAGATTACCCTCTCATCGGAAATACCACCCGAATGCCAAACCGTTGTTTATTCTTCGGCTATCTCAGCAACACACCCGCTTCGACAAGCGAGCAAAAAGCGAGCGCTCTCAACCTTTCAACGCGGTGTTTATCTTGCACAAATTTTAAAAGACAAAAAACTAATTGGCATTGTTGGAAGCCACGGCAAAACTTCCACTACGGCATGGCTTATTCATTTCCTCAAATCGCAAAATTTCCCATGCGACTACCTCCTCGGTGGCCTATTTCAATCGCAGTACCTACCAGCTGACCACGATAAAAACTCAGAATGGGTTATTGCCGAAATTGACGAAAGCGATGGAACACTTTTAAACTTTTATCCCGAATATCTCATTGTTCTAAATGACGATTGGGATCATCCCGCATTCTACAAAACAGCCGAAGCGTACGCCAATGCGCTTAAACAACTTTGTAAGCAGACCAAAACAGGATTGTTCCTATCACAGGCGCTAAAATGGAAAGAAAGTTTTCCAAATTTAAAAACAGTCTACACTTTTGGCCCAAAGGGTATATTTGACGGTCAACTAATCGAAAACGATCTACAAATCCAAGGTAAGTTTCCAAACGCAACGTACCCGGCGAACGCCGTCTTTTCTCTCGATAACGTCCTTGGTGCTCTAGCGGCGAGTTTTACCCTGACCGAAAAACTGCCCGATACCGATGTGTTTTTTACTTTCCCCGGAATAAAACGACGCCAAGAATGTCTTTTTAAAAACGATTTTCTGTCCGTTACAACCGATTATGCTCATCATCCAACGGAATTAGCGACCTATTTACGCTTTGCGAAAAACATTTCACCGGGCCATAAGCATTGGGTTGTTTTCGAACCCCATCGCTATTCACGAACAAAAACCTTTGCCGACAAATTTGCAAATGTCTTATCGAAGGCCGATAAATCTTTACTCTTTCCTATTTATAGTGCGTCCGAATCGAATGAAACAAACATCTCGTCGCAGGAAATTGCAAAAGGCTTAACAAATGTGGAGGGAACTGAGTTTTTAGAACTTTCAAACTTTCGTAAGTGCTTTGAAAAGGAAACGGTTCCGGTTTCCATACATTTTTTAGGCGCCGGCATTATTGATAAATGGAGTAAAAACTGGCTTTCGCGACTTAAGGAAGAATGGTTTTCAATTTTATCAAAAGCTACTAAAAGTCTCCAACGCAATATTTCACTGAGAACATTATCAACCTTTAAAATCGGTGGAGATGCACTCTTTTTTGCTAAGCCCGAAGCCCTGGACGAATTATTAACTTTACTTCGCACTCTTCACACCCTAAAATTACCCTGGTTCGTCCTCGGAAACGGTTCCAATCTTCTTATACCTGAAAAGACCTTCAACGGTATGGTTATTCAATGTAAATCCTCTTACTGGCAGCAAATAAACTATTTATCTGATAACAGTTTTGAAGTAGGCTGTGGAGTGACGCTAAAAAGATTGATGGATAGTTTAGAAAAAAATGGTATTGGTGGTTTCGAATTTCTCGAAGGTATACCAGGTACATTGGGTGGTGCCCTTAAAATGAATGCGGGTACTGGCAAGGAAAGCCTATTTGATAATTTACTCACATTAACTATTGTGACCGACGCGGGCACATGCGAAACATTAAACAAGGACAAGATCCAATATTCCTATCGAAAGTGCCCAACACTGGATAACGCTATTGCCGTTAAAGCTATATTCCAGGGAAAAAAGTGCAACGAAGCTATCATCAAAGCCAAACGAGATAACGGCCGTAAAAAACGTCTCGAGAATCAACCCCTTGGTTTATCATTAGGATGTTTTTTTAAAAATACCCTTGACGAACCGACAGGCAAATTACTGGATAAGTTAGGTCTCAAGGGAAGGCGTATCGGGGGGGCTTATGTTTCTGAAAAGCATGCGAATTTTATCCTCAATGATGGAAATGCAAGTTTCCAAAATGTGATTCAATTAGTGCGCTTTATCCAAAAACAGGTAAAGCAACGAACCGGAATCATTCTAGAACCCGAGGTTCGACTGTTGGGGCAAAAATGGGAAGATTTTTTATGAAATTTGACACCGAAACGGTAATCGTGCTCTACGGCGGACAAAGTGGCGAAAGGGAAGTCTCTTTACGTTCCGCAATACCTACCATCGAAAATCTGGAAAAAAATTTTAGGGTTATTCCTATATGCCTCGATGAAAACCAAGTCCCCAGCACTTTAGTCCCTGAAATGGGTGTTGTATTTCCGCTTATTCATGGAGATTTTGGTGAAGATGGCCGCTTACAAGCTATCCTTGAAGAAAGGGGATTCGCATTTGTGGGTAGTGGATCCGTATCGAGCGCAAACTGCATCAACAAGGTCAAAACAAAACAGATAGCCCAAAAAGGAAATGTAAAAACATTACCAACACTACACTTTAAAGCCCAAACTCCACTCTCCTTATCGACCATTGAATCCACCCTTGGTAAATCTCTCGTTCTTAAACCAACGGATAAAGGAAGCAGTATTGGCGTAAAAATTGTACATTCAAGCAACGAACTAAAATCAGCTTGGAGCCAAATTACCGAAGGTGAATGGATGCTTGAACCGTACATCAAGGGCCGGGAATTAACCATTGGAGTGCTCAATGGAAAAGGTATGGGCGTGGTTGAAATTGTACCCAAACTCGGATTTTACGATTACCATAATAAATATACCCCGGCCGCATCTGAGTACCTTTATCCTGCAAAAATTTCGGCCAACGTTGAGAAAACAATACGCAAGGCTGCCGAAATTGTTTTTGATAAAGCAAATTGCATAGATTTCGCGCGTGCAGATTTTATACTTGATCAAGACGATCAAGCATGGTTTTTGGAAATGAACACCATACCGGGAATGACCGCGCTAAGTTTATTTCCTAAAAGTGCGTCCTGCGAAGGCTACTCTTTTGAAGAAGTTCTGCGTATAAAGCGTTTTATTATCTTAGAGGCGACTCAGCAACAAACGCTTCTACCCGTGTTTGCGACACATGGCTAAAAACGAAACCTGCTCATGGCAAAACATTAACCAAAAACTCCCAGCACGCGTGGTAACCGGCCGGGGTATTCTAAAGTTTGTTGTTACAGCTGTTGTTGTCGCTCTTGCAATTGGAGCAATCTGGCAAACACGTAAAAGATATTTTCCTCAACTTCAAAAGCCGCCACAACCTTTAAAAAAGGTTTACTTTCAAAGCGATGGTACTTTATCGGCAAAATGGGTTTTTCAACGCTATCCCTTAAAAATGAACATGGATTTGATGAAAATCGATATCCATCGTTACAAAAAAAACTTAGAAAGCTACGCGCAAATCAAGTCGGCACAAATCAAACGTAAATTTCCGAACGCCATACAAATTCGTATCAGCGAATATAAGCCCATTAGCAAAATCTGTGTGCAACAAAAAGGGCAAAAAAAAGTTCTCCTTGTTTCCGCCGAAGGACAAATTTTTGAACCTTATGGCTACTCAAAAGAAACAATCAAACCTTTCCCTTGGATTGTAGGGTACCCTCTAAAACTTCACAATCACCGTTGGCAACCCATCTCAAATTTTAAAAAAATCTCGGCGTTATTAAACGAAATACAAAAAAATTCTCCTAAATTCTTTAACCAAATTGACTGTATTTCATTAACAAAGCTTGATAACTCATCGGCACCATGGTGTAGCGTAAGCATCGTCACGACCGAAAAGAAACAAATGAAATTTTCCCTAAAAACCCCAAAAGAACAAATTTTAAAATTCAACTCTATTGCTTCTCGTTTAAGCCCAGAAGAATGGAAAGATTTAAAATCCATTGACCTATCGCTCAAGAACCCGGTCCTCCAATTTAACCAAATTCTAAAACGGCGTTAAAAACTTGATAACAGCTTCCTTATGCGTATGGTTAATACAAATCTTTAGGCCCTGAATCCATGAAACCTCGAATTTTTGGAGCCCTAGAACTCGGATCATCCAAGATCTGTTTACTTATAGGCTTTGTATCCAAACAAAGTACTGTTTCCATATTTGGGCCATTCGAAGTGCCTTCGAAGGGAATCCGCAAAGGTATTGTTACCGATTTAAAACAGGCTAGCGCTGCGCTTAAGGAATGTTATGGAAAGGCATTGGCCATTGTAAAATATCCTATTGAAGATATTTTACTAGCCCAATCCGGTAAACACCTTCGTTCATTTGAACATTCGTCAACGCGAACAATTTCATCGGCTAATAACCGTGTTACAGAGGAAGATATCCAATACGTACAAAAAGAGGCTAAGAACAAGCATCTTCTTCCTGAAGAGCTCTACATACATCATTTTTTCCAAAACTTTCGCATCGACGATAACCTTTGTGAACAACCGTTTGACAAAGAAGGAAAAAATTTGACGGTTGAATATTGTTCTCTTTTTGGTCGTTCCGATGCAATAAAAGATTCCATATACTTGGTAAACCAAACCGGATGTAAGGTAAAAGAACTTATTTTTTCTGGGCTGGCTTCAAGCTCTGTTGTCGCAATGCCATCGGAAAAAGAAAACGGTGTGTGTGTACTCGATATTGGAGCCGAAACAACAGACTACATCGTATACAAAAGAAATAAAGTGGTATTAAGTGGTAGCATCCCTATCGGAGGAATGCACTTTACTCACGATATTTGCTCAGGGCTACACTTACATTTTGAAGACGCAGAAAATTTAAAGCGGAAAGAAGGAATTCCCGAAGGTGACGAAGCTTACCTTGAGGAAAAATTTTGGGCCATCGGTAATGCTTCCATCGGCGACAAGATGTTGAAGCGAAAAACACTTAAAATCATTCTCGAAGCTCGAGCCGAAGAACTTTTTGAAAGCATATATGGACTCTGGCAAAAGATAGGAACCGACATCGTTCCACCGCTTACGATTTTGACTGGGGGATGTTCCGAATTAAAAAATATCGAACAAGTTGCCGGAAAAATTTTACAAACAGATATTTGCAAACGTAAGCCATTGTACAAAGTAGACACCCCTTTACAATCCCCAACGTACAGCACCTGCCTTGGCCTACTACATTACGCGCTACAACCCTTTGAGACGAAGGCAGCATCCTCCCATTCGCTGTGGAGCCGCTTTACAAAATGGTTAAACGTCTAAGACATCGCTAATTCAAAAAAACTGCTCTTGAGTCACAAAGCTCGGCCGTTGATTGATCCGAAAACAGATTCCTATTTTGTGAAAATACCGTGTAATCCTAGTTTTTAATCACAGGTCGCTCTTTATTGATGTCGGCAAAAATATTAGGGAAAGGCTCTAAGGCTAAAACTTGCTCAGCTGAACTACCTTTTGTCAGAAACAATTCAGACGTACTCCAAAATTCCCTCAAAGTTTGAGTCCGGCGAATCGATTGTAAAAAACTTCCAGAAGAATCGACACTCTGACCAACATAATTCGCAAAACGTTTCAAAACCCCCAACGCCGATTTTTCTGAAATGTTCTGCAGCTCAAACCGTTCGTATATCTTCTCGAAATAACCCAAAACATGACTCAATTTCGGGCAAAAAAAGTCTTCACCGAGCATATGCGATTGCCATTGATTAAAGATCCATGGATTACGAATGGCCGCACGACCGATCATAACACCCTTACATTTTGTTAGGGTTAAAACGTTTAAACTTTGATGAATAGAATGCAAATCGCCATTGGCTAAAACAGGGCACCGACTATTTTTTACCGCTTCGGTAATAAATTCATAACGTGGCGCAGCACGATAGAGATCGCGAACCGTTCGCGCATGAACAGTGAGTAAATCAACTTCAGATTCGTTACAAATGTCGATAATTCTCAAAAAACAATCCGGATTTTCAAAGCCCAAGCGTATTTTTACACTAAAAGTTACAGGGATCATTTGCCTTAAGCTCTTTAATAAAATTTCAATTCGATCCGGGGTTTTTAGCAATCCACCTCCGACCGCCTTCTTTTCGATTTTAGGTACCGGGCAACCAAGATTAAAATCGATATATTTCCCCCCATGATTTAATAAAACATCGATATTTCGCTTTAAAGCCTCGAGGTCGTTACCCAAAAGCTGAAAAAAAACCTTTTTAAAAGCAAGCAACGGTTTCAATTCTCTCTCTGAAATAAGGTAATTCGGATGGATTCTTATAAACTGCGAAAAATAAGCATCGGGGGCTCCGTATTCTTCTAAAATAGACCAAAAAGGAGGCTTGGTAACCTCTTTCATGGGAGCTAAAACCGCACACGGAAACTTTAGCCCAAGCTCATGCTTCACGATCTTTTAAGAGGCTACTTAAAAGCTCCGTGACATCCGGAACAGATTCAAAAACTTCCTTGGTTACAAAAACCGGTTTTTTTGCCTGAAAGGCAAGCAAGATGGCGTCACTGGGCCTCGCATCCAGTTCAACCCATTTTTGATCAATCTCATTCGCCATTTTCAAGATTAAGCGGCTCCAAAAAATTCCGTCTTTGACATTCACGATAACAGCTCGCTGCACTTCAATACCAAAGCCTAAAAACAAATTTCGTATGAGATCGTGCGTGAGTGGTCGTTCTTTATGGGTTTGGTTCAAAACCATTGCCAGCTGATTACCAATAAGAGGGTCAATATAAATAACAAAGGTTTTTTTAGAGGTACCGAGGAACAAAGCGACACCGTTTGCCGTTGGTAAAATGCCCTTTACTTCAACCTCTAAAACTTCGCTATTCATTGGCGGCATTATTGAATAATTTTACAAAGGGAGCAAGTGCTTTTAACTTTTAACTTAAGCTCTTAATAATTAAACAGGAGTTTCGCGCTTTCTTTTTCAACGTTAAATTTCCTCGGCCATAACGTCCCCACAACGTGCAAATGTCTCGTAACCGTTTTGTGTCTGTTCAACAATATCTGGACATAACCGAACAGCACCCTTTTGAAACAAAGTAATAACCGTCGACCCACCAAAATAAAAATACCCCTTTTCTTCACCTTTTTTTACCGTTGATGAAGCTTTAAACGTTTGTTTAACCGAACCAACACAGGTCGCCCCAACCTCAATAAGGCCAACCTGTTTCAAGCGTGGATGAGCTAGAAGTGTAACAAAACGCTTGTTTTCTAAAAAATTTTTCAGATTTTGCTTCATTGCCAACGGACTGACCGAATACAAGCAACCATTTATTTTAGAGGTGCTCGAAGGTATGCCATCGGCGGGAAAATGGAAACGATGGTAATCCAAAGGACATAAACGAGAAATAACCATAGCCCCGTCTTTAAATTGTTCTGCTAGGGTCTCCGAGTTCAACAGCTTTTTTAAACTTAAAGGTTCACCTTTAACAAAAAATCGGCTGCAATCTTGAACCTGTTGAAACGCCAAATGCCTTCCGTCGGCCGGGAAGCCCAATAATCTCTCTTCAGTAGGAAAGAGACGTGCATCTTTTTTTAATTTGCGACAAAAAAAATCATTAAAGGAGTGAAAAAAATCCGATTCAACCTCCGTTGTATCAATCGCATATTTTTCAACAAAGTTTTTAATATAGCGTTTTGTGTAGCCACAACGCATCCATCGCCCCCAAAAACAGGAATAAATTTTACGCTTAATAAGTATTCCCAAAACCCTCCTACCGATTGTATGCGTATACAACCACCGCAGATACCCCTCTTGCAAAACTTTTTCTTCTTCTAATCGTTTTGTATAACGGTTAAAAATCCAGACAGACATAAATCAAAATCATGCTAGAAAACCCTAGCGTAATGTAAATCTAATATTTTTAAAACCTCGGACAATAACTCCACAGGGACTTCAACCCCTGGACCCCAAAATGCTTCGCATTTTATGTTTCGACGCGATACGTCGAAACATAAAAGATTCGTTTTTCGTTGGGAGGTTCCGCAAGCCCTTTCTTTTCGCGTAAAAAGAAAGCGCTTGCGATTTATTAAAAGTTCTTTGCAGAGTAGTTTCTTTAGAAGGAAGCCTTCTTGCCGAACTCTATACAATACAGCCATCTTACGCAAAAGTAGTACGCAGATTTTTCTTTCATTGGCCCCCGAAAACTGCTTTAATTCTTTGTCATGAAACGTTTGGTTTTGCTACGGCATGGTGAAAGCGTATGGAACAAAGAAAACCGTTTTACCGGTTGGACAGATGTAGATTTGTCCGAAAAAGGAAAACTGGAGGCGCAAGAAGCCGGTCGGTTGTTGAAAAAAGAAGGATATTTCTTTGACCAGGCCTACACTTCCGTTTTAAAAAGAGCCATTCGTACGCTTTGGATTACATTGGATGAAATGGATCTCATGTGGATTCCGGTAGAACGCAGCTGGCGTCTCAACGAAAGGCATTACGGTGCACTTCAAGGACTAAACAAATCGGAAACAGCGGCAAAATTCGGCGAAAACCAAGTACATATTTGGCGACGAAGTTACGATGTTCCTCCACCGGCCCTGGAAAAAACAGATACAAGATTTCCCGGCAAAGAAAAGCGCTACGCATCACTTTCAAGCAAAGAGATTCCCTTAACCGAATGCCTCAAGGACACGGCCGAACGTTTCTTACCTTTTTGGCATGAAACAATTGTTCCGGCGCTAAAAAA
>CAZDSI010000001.1:2881-6794 GCA_964508215.1 uncultured Opitutales bacterium | reverse complement strand
TCATGGAAATTCCTTGCGTGCCCTTGTGCAATATTTGGATAAAATGGACAACCAATCAATTATTGACCTTAATATTCCGACGGGTATCCCACTCGTGTACGAGCTCGACGATAAATCTTTTTCACCACAAAAACATTACTATCTTGGCGACGCAGAAGCCATAGCTAAAGCACAATCCGCTGTAGCCAACCAAGGAAAAAAGAAATAATAATATGAAAAAGCAATCCGGATTTACCCTTGTCGAAATGGTTATCGTGCTTACGATTATTAGTATACTGGGTTTAATGAGCACGTTTTTCTATAAGAATGCTCGAATCAGTACTTACGCAGACGCCATAGTCAACGAGTTGATGATTTTGAGCATGGGTGTACAAGGCTACTACGAAGCCTATCGGATATTTCCCACAACGGCCAATAAACCATTACAAAGCTTCAGCGAATTACTGCCATTTATGGGACCAGGATTTAAACGCAACAAAACTCCTGTTGGCGGCATGTGGTATGCAAATATTGTCCAGAACGATAACAACCAATGCTACCTTTACATCTCTGGAAACGGTATTTTTGCAAATGCAAATGACATTTTTGCCGAGGTAAAAAAGCTTCTCGATGCCAAAATGGGAACAAATAAATATCGGCTTGAAAGTGGGCAATATCGGTATTATGTTTTTGCAAATTAAAAATGGAAGTTTACGTAGAGTCCTGGTGCGAACTACAGGAAGCCCTTTTTGCCGATTCTTGGAATCCTGAGCTATCACGGTTTCGTTCCCGATACGCTTTTCGTGGCATTCCTAACAAATGCTTTCCATTGACAACATCCCTAATGCGTCTTGGTGGCCCCTATGAGCAACTCGAAAAGCATCTATTAAGAAATTTTCGCAAATATGCTCACGGAAATGTCGTCGAGAAGGATTCTTTTTTTCACTGGGTCTCTGTAGCAAATCATTATGGCTTACCAACTCGTCTATTGGATTGGACCTATTCTCCCTTCATCGCTTTACATTTTGCCACGGTCGACCTTGAACATTACAACGAAGATGCCGCATTGTGGGCACTTAATTACGTAAGTGTACACGCTCTAGCACCCCAACCCCTTAAAAATATTCTTATTGAGGAAGGAGCCAATGTCTTTACGATCGAAATGCTTGAAAAAGCTGTTGAAAACTTTGAAGGCCTAAAAAGTTTACAAGACACCCCCTACTTCCTTTTTTTTGAACCGCCTTCTATCGATGCTCGTATTTTAAATCAATGCGCGCTCTTTAGTTTGCCTTCAACCGCCAACTTGCTATTGGATGATTGGCTAAATCAGCATCTCGGGGTGTGGAAAAAAATTATCATTCCAGCAAAACTTAAATGGGAAATACGAGACAAGTTGGATCAGGCCAACATATGCGAGCGCATATTGTTTCCAGGCCTGGATGGGTTAAGTCGTTTTTTGAAACGCCAATATAGCCCAGCACAACCCTTACCATCCGAAACTAATATTTAACTTGATTTACGCTTGCCAACTCTTTACCTGGAGAAAACGTTGTAAATAAATGTTATACCACCGATTTATTTTTTAAAAAATATGGTTAAACAACCCATCTTAGCACTTCAAGCGGTGATCGTTTTTAGTTACTTTTGATTTCAGGATGCGAAAGTTTATATAAATGGTGTTCACTGGGGAACAAATGTTTTACCGTCAAACCTGGTGCATTATGATCCTTTAAAAATGCATCAAGCTCTTTTCTACGTTTTCGTGCGCTCGTTCCGATGCTAATTGTCCAACTCGAAGTTTTTGTCAATTTTTCGCTTTGAGACATTTGGTATGAATGTATTGCAATAGCCGCTTCCCTATTACCATCTAAAATATACAAAGCCCCTGTTTTGTCTAAAGGAAAACCTTGCATTGGTACGCTGATAAGCGGGCAATCAATGAGGCCATTCTTGAACTTTTCAACCAGTTTTTGGTAGTTACGCAAACCTTCAATATGATTTTTATCGGACCTTAAAATTTCACAAGCGTCTGAAGAATAGATAGAATAAACCTTACCGCCCGCTGCTAGAAGCTCTTCGAAGGCCTGCCTTCCGATTTCGGCAAACGCAATAGGCATTCCAAGACACACCTCCGAAAACTCCTTACCTTCTTCGAGCATTAACGACGCCGACATCCGAGCTGTAAGGATAAGGCAATGCGCTACTTTAAGCTGCCTGGTTTTTAAAGCAACCGCTTGCGCTTTCTCAATAATTGCATGCAATGTTAAAAAGGCAGGTCGCCATTCGGTATCAAGACCTTCACGCACAACACAACCATTATTTTTGGCTTCGTTCCATATTTGGTTAACTTGGTCCTTTAGTCTTAAAATTAAAGCCCTATATGAAGCCATATTTTTTTCTAGCTCGGTAAAAGCTCGCTGGATTTCCCCATCAACAATGCAAACAAATTTTTGCAAGGCATAACTTGCAGCCTTACATTGGCAAGCCCGAAGAGGCGTGCCCATAAATAAAAACCCAGTATTCCCAAACTAATCAAAGGCAATTTATAAGTCATAAGAACTCGTCCAGAATTCAAAAACGCTAGACACTGGGGCGTCATAATCAAAACGAGGCTTAAAAATGTCAAGAAAAAACAAACGGTAAAAAGACAAAGCTTTGTAGGTTTTTTCGAAAAAATAGGTCTTTCAACAGCTGCTCAAGGAGAACGATAATGTAACCACATTACCAACCAAAGCTTTCTTGTGATTATTAGCTCTTTTATTTTCATGGAGGGCCAATCAATAACAAATACCACTATTGGATGTCACCGAGAAATAAAATACTTCCAACTAATTAAGGATCTCGCTTACACTACCTTATCACATAAGACAGAGTCCACCAGCCAGCACCAGGAAGCCATCACAACGATTTAAGTTTTCTTTACCCTATCGTTCTCTTATAAGCTTTTACTTTGCCCTTTATCCGCAAACAAGCTTCGTGATGATAAACCCGCCGCATTGGAGTAACCTTCTAAAAAATCATCCAATTCCTTTAAACGGTTTTCCGCGTGTGTTCCCATACTAATGGACCAACTGGAGGTCTTTGTTAGTTTTTGGCTTTGGAACATTTGATAAGCATGCATTGTAATAACCGCACGCGGGTTATCGTCTAAGATATACCAAATCCCTGATTTTTCTAAAGGAAAGTTATTCATAGGTTCATTGACCCAAGGGCAATCTATTAAGTTATCAGGATATTTTTTCACCAGCTCCTGATAGTTATTAAATCCTTCACAATGGTCCTTATCAGCCATCAAAATCTTCGGCACATCCGAAGCATAGATGGCATAAAGTTTGGCACCTGTCATCAGATACTCTTCCAAAATCTCCCTTCTTATTTCGGCAAAAGCAATGGGCATCCCAAGAAAAACTTGTGAAAACTTTTTACCTTTTTGAAGCATTAACGCCGCAGCAACCCGTGGCGTAAGTATAAAACAATTGGCGGTCTCAATCTTCCTCGTTCTTAAAGCTACGATCTGTGCTCTCTCAAAAATTGCCTGCAGTGATAAAAATGCGGCTCGCCATTCGGTATCAAGGCCCGCTCGAGCCGCATGCCCTTTGGTTTTCAACTCCTCCCACAGTTCGCAAATTTGGGCCTTTAGTCGCGAGATTGATCCTTTATCAGAAGTATCATTTTTGCCTAATTCTGCAAAGACACGTAGGATTTCTTGATCAACAACATCCCTAAAAGTTTGTAAAGTATTCGCCCCACGACCAGCTACAAGAGAGTTAACAGCCACAAGTAAGATAATTGTAATCAAAGATAATGTACATTTCATAAGGTCCCAAAAGATTACTCTCGGCAAGCGGTGCGCTATGATCGAGATACAAGTTGTCAATGTCAAGTTAAAAGAACTTTACCAATGAGTTAGATTACGTTTTTCTTCGACTCTCTG
>CAZDSI010000001.1:0-2839 GCA_964508215.1 uncultured Opitutales bacterium | reverse complement strand
CCTTTTGCCTCTAAAAGCTAGCGAACAACATATAACCACATTTACGCGTACCGACATTTTACTTTCGAACACAGCTAAACAGCCTAACGCCGATTGGTTGACAATTTTCTTCAGAAGTTCTTCTTTAATACAATACACTTTACCAACCTTCATTAACCTCTTACGGCCTTAAACTGAGCCAAAGCGTCAATTAATGTCTATTTTTTAGATTGGTTGCCAAACAAATGCTTTGTCGATAAATTTGCCGCGTTATGACATTTCAAAAAAACATTTAGCTCCCTTAGGCGACTTTGCGCACTTGACCCTAAAGAAATAAACCAAGTAGCCTTTTGTTCTACTTTGGGACTTTGACTTATTTGGTAAGAATGAATAGCAATTACCGCATTTAAATTGTCATTTAAAACATACCACGCACCTGTTTGATCCAATGGAAATTCATGCATTGGTATATTAATAAGAGGACAATCCATCAAATTATTCTGAAATCTATCTTTTAAAGCTTGGTAGTTATGTACACCTTCGATGTGATCTTTATTTGAACTCAAAACAGCCATGGCGTCCGAAGAGTATATGGCATAAAGCTTGGCACCGACTTCCATATATTCTTCTAAAATGGTTCTCCTTACCTCAGCAAATGCAATGGGCATTTTGATATTAACCTGCGAAAAGTTCTTCCCATCTTTAATCATTAACGACGAAGGCATCCGTGGCGTAAGAATAAAGCCTTTTGATCGGTCGATTTGTTTATTTTTTAAGGCTATTGCTTGTGCTTTTTCTAAAATTGCCTGTAACGAGATAAAAGCGGCTCGCCATTCGGCTTCGGAACCTTCTCGAGTTACATAATCTTTGGATTTGAGCTCATCCCACAATTCCCGTATTTTCTTTTTTAGCTCTAAAATTGATGCTTTCGAAGAAACTTCGTTCTTGTCTAGCTCGACAAAAGTAATGGGAATTTCTTCGTCGACAATATCCATAATCACCCTCAAAGGACCTCCTCCGCTTTTACACAATTGGCCTGCCTCTAAGCTACCTACCATAAATCCCATACTCAGTAGTGCAGCCTTAAAAAACGATAATTTACGCTTCATAAAGATCTTAAAACTCATTTAAAGAAAAATGTCAGCACATAAAAACTCAAGCTGTCAAGTAAAATGGCGAGTAGGTAAAAAAGATCTAAGGTATTATTAAATTATTAATATAATTACGTTAAGCTTTCGATGCTTCGAAACATTTAAGCTGAAAAAAATTTTCTAAAATATTAAAAAATTTTTTGAACATAATGTAAATTTTAAGGTCTTAATATACATAAACACCTTTAGGATTTTCAATAAGCCCCTCATTCATGGGGGCTTATTTTTTCCCTTAAAACCATAAGCGAGCAATATTATAAATCAGGCATGCTAGGCCATAGGCAAAAATTCCGGTAATAAGAAATTGCTTAAGCGCAAAACGTATTAAGCCGCTTTCTCTCCAGACAAATACAAACGTTCCAATACATTGCATTGAAAACATAAAAAACACGATCAAGCTTAAACAGGCTGGAATACTATAACGCGGCTGACCTTGCTCTGTTTTCTCCGAGTGTAATAATGCAGGAAGAGGCTTACAATCAATATTGGAATTCATATTGTGCATAACACCGAGAGTACTGATAAAGTTTTCACGCGCCCCAAAAGAGGCCAACAAACTAATCCCTGCTTTCCAATCGCAACCTATAGGTTTAAAAATCGGGTCCAATTTTCTACCGACATTCGCCAACAAGGTATGCTCTACGGCACGTTTATTTTGCCCATGGTAGGGTGTGTTTAACAAACACCACAACAAAACACTAAAAAGGAGAATAAAAGAGCCGGCACGCCTTAAAAAACTTTTTACATAACCATAGGTAAGCTTAAAAACATATCCTAATTGCGGTATTTTTAACGCTGGCACTTCTAAAAAGTTTCCCTCATAAGTGCCTCCCTTAAACCAAAACTTGCGTAAAATTTTGGCCAAAAATAAGGCCAACAAAGTTCCACAAAAATAAATACCAAGGACAGCAAGTGTTTTAATCCACCAAGGCTTTTCAAAGAACAAAACGGAAACCAGTAGAAAATAAATCGGGAAACGACCACTACAACTTATCCATGGGCTGATAAACATCATCGTAAACCGTTCCGGATAACTTTGAATACAGCGCGAATTTAACAGCCCTGGTATAGTACAAGAATAGCAACTCAGCAGAGGAATAAAACTTTTACCCGACAACCCAAAATATTTCATCCAACGATCCATTAAAAAGGCTATACGCGCAAGATAGCCCGTGTTCTCAAGAACACCGATGAGAAACATTAAACAGGCGAGTTGTGGCAAAAAAAGTATCAGGTTTCCAACGCCACCTAACATACCTTCTAAAATCAAATCACGCAGCCAACATTCCGGTAAAAGTTTTAGGCCGCCACCCATCCATAAATAAGCGGCTGTAAACGAACAACTAACATAATCGGAAAGGACAAACACTAGACTTAATAGGCTACAAACAACACCGCCTAAAGTAATCCAGCCCCAAAAGGGATGTAAAAATATTCGGTCAAAGCTATACTTCTTTTTAGAAGGGATTTTTTTTATACATGCCTTACACCACAGATCAACCCTTTTATAACCTTCGTACACGAAACTGTTTTCCCAATCTGAGCTTTTATTGCTCACGGCTGGAAGCTTAATATCTGCCGTCGATATATAGTGTAAAAACACTTCAAATGCCGTTTTATCTGCCCCATACATTTCGACAGGCATCTTTTCTTTCAAAAACAGAGAAAAAAAATCTAAAGGTGATACCTTAAAGCGGTCATTTGCGATA